>CAZFTD010000006.1:19941-41589 GCA_964521525.1 uncultured Marinilabiliaceae bacterium
CAGTAATTTCAGAAAAATGTTTTTTCAGAATTTGCTCAACAACCCGTCTGGTAAATCTGTCATCCTCAACAATAATCACTCTGAGCTCATCCATTATTTTTCAATTTGGTAGGATTAAATTCAACCAATGGAAGAATGATGCGAACAATAGTTCCACGGTCGAACGGATTGATGGTCTTTTTGTCAATAATTTCCAGTCCAACTTTGCCACCCGAATCATTGCGGATAACATCCAGCCGTTCTTTGGTAATTTTAATGGCCATGGATTCATGGTTTTTACTTTTATCCTGTTTGGCCAGTGTCGCATCAATTCCTAAGCCGTTATCTTCCACTTCAACTACAACCTGGGGTCCAACTTTTTTAAAGCGAACCGCCAAAAGACCTTCGTGTTCCATCGGTTTTAAACCGTGCTCTATGGCGTTTTCAACAAATGGCTGCGTTATCATTGGCGGAACCACAATTTTTTCCGATTCCAGGTTTTCATCCACCTCAATGCAATACTCAAATGGTGAAACAAATCTCAGTTTTTGCAAATTCAAATAATACTTCAATATTTCTGTTTCATCCTTTAATGATATATAGTCGTGAGTTGAGCTGCGCAATACCTGACGCATCAGTTTAGCAAAATCGGTTAAAAACCGAGTCGATTTTTCAATGTCGTTTTCCAGAACGTAAACCTGTATGGCACTCAGGGCGTTGAATATAAAGTGAGGATTCATTTGGGAGCGTAGCAAACGTTGCTGGTGCTTCAGGTTGCGGTATTTGGTACGTAATTTATATTGGTAAATCAACAAAATTGCCACTAAAATCAAAACCGAAACAATGGCAATAAAAAATAAAATCAATAACCTTTGACGATCAAGAATGGATTGCTGTTTTAAGGTCTCTTGATTTAACCTCAGTATTTTTTCACGCTGGCTTTCTGAATCTAAAACAGCCTCCATGGTGGTTAGGTGGAACATGTTTTTTTCGTTCAGGATACTGTCTTTATAAACCGAAGCTGTTTTATAATAGGAAAGAGCTTTGGCATGATTTCCGTTTTGCTCAAAAAGAGCTGATAACAAACGGGCTGTTTCTTCGGCCTGAAATTTCGATCCTATTTTGGAGGCCATCTCAAAAGATTCCTTGAGGAATTCCTGTGCTTTGACATAATTCTTCATTTTCAGATAGGTTTCGCCAATTTTGCCAAGGCTAATGGAGACCTGCATCAAATCGCCCAGTTTCCGGTTTATTCTCAGACTTTTATCGAGATAATCGAGTGCTTTGTCGGGCTCTCCTTTGGCAATAAAGCAGGCGCCAATACTGTTAAAACAAATGGATTGACCTACCCTGCTGCCAATACGTGAATTATAGTCGAGCGACAGGTAATGATAATATAACGCTGAATCGGGTACTCCAATTTTTAGCCAACACTCGCCAATATTGTTATAATTGATGGCCTTCCCAAGGAGATTCTCCATGTTTTCCGATAAATCGAGCGATTGCTGAAAATAGGCCATGGCAGTATGGTAACGCCCCAGGTTGAAATTAACATTGCCAATGCTATTGATGGAAACACTAATGTTAAAGGTATCTTTAATATTTTCGGCCAGTTTAAGTGCCTTAAAGTGCATATCCAGGGCCATGGCATTATCGTCGGTGCGTCGGTAAACCACACCAATTTGGTTATAAATATCAGCTAAAAGGGCTTCGTTGTTTAAGGTTTGGGCAATATTGAGTGCCTTTTGGTGTGATTTCATGGCTTCACCATATTGGGCCCTGTTGCGATAACGCTTACCAATCATATTGTTAATAAAAGCTTGTTGATAGGCCATATTTCGCCTTTGTGCAATTTCAAGGGCTTCTTTTAAAAAACTATCGAATGGTTCGGCTTTGGTACCCGTTTCTTTAAAAAATGCTTCTGATCGCTGAATGAGCTGGTCAACAACCAAAGAGTCCGTAATTTCTGTTACTGTTGGTTTTAATAAATTGCCAATATCTTTTCCTTCGTCCAGATTGCACCCAAGAGGTAAAAAGAGCAAAAAAGCCAGCAATGTAACTGCCAATAAAGCTACAATAAGGCGGTATCTGCTAATCATGCGGTTTGGCCGATTTTAAATTATGGTTGTTTTTATTGTTCCCAATTTACAAAAAATGACTTAATAAACCCTTAAATATTTTATTTAAAATAATAAACAATCAGAGATAGACGAGGTTTATTCAACAGAATCAAAAATAGTGTTGGATTTGCAGGTAAAGAAGTATTGTTGGCTTCATCTGGCTTATCGACTCTATCCATCTTATATCTATGATTCTTTTTATCTATTAAAAAATTAGCTTAAAATTTTGAGCAGCTACTTAAAATAAACAACTTTTGCCTTTAAAGCTCGGCCAGCTTTCAATAATCATATAACCATTTAAAAAAATTATCTTTGTGCCATAAAATTGTTGATTGTGAAGATTGGAAATCTGGAATTAAGGAAGGAGCCTTTGTTGTTGGCTCCCATGGAAGATGTAACCGACCACATGTTTCGCCTTTTGTGCAAGCGGTTTGGTGCTGATTTAATGTACACGGAGTTTATTTCGTCGGATGCATTGATTCGTGATGTGGAAAAAACAAAACGCAAGCTTACGCTTCTGGACGATGAGCGCCCAGTTGGTATTCAATTATATGGGAAAGATGTGGATGCCATGGTGGAGGCAGCCAAAATTGCCGAAGCAGCAGGGCCGGAGCTGATTGACCTGAATTTTGGTTGCCCGGTTAAAAAAATTGCTACCAGAGGAGCAGGAGCAGGGCTTTTGAGAGATATTCCTTTAATGGTTAAAATGACCGAGGCCATTGTTAAAGCGGTTAAAATACCCGTAACTGCAAAAACCCGCCTTGGTTGGGACGAGCAGTCGAAAATTATTGTAGATGTGGCTGAGCGCTTGCAGGATACAGGCATTAAAGCCCTAACCATTCATGGGCGCACCAGGGCACAGTTGTACGCAGGTGAGGCTGACTGGACTTTAATTGGAGCGGTGAAGAATAACCCTCGAATGCATATTCCTATCATTGGCAATGGCGATGTTAACCATCCTGAAAAGGCACGGTTTTATCTTAATCGTTATGGGGTTGATGCTCTAATGATTGGCCGTCCTTCAATTGGGCGTCCCTGGATTTTCAGAGAAATTCGGCATTACCTCGATACCGGCGAATTTGCCCCGCCTGTTACCATGGATGAGCATGTGGATATGATTCTGATGCAATTAAAACAATCGGTCGACTGGTTGGGCGAGCGCAAAGGTATTTTACATACACGCAGGCATTTGGCTGTTACTTTTAAAGGGCTCGAAAACTTTCGTGCCACAAAAATAAAAATGCTCCGGAGCGAAAGTTTTGAAGAGATTGCCGCTATTCTAAATCAGGTAAAGGTGGATTATGCAGGGTTTATTTATCCTGGGCAGCAGCATAATAACGACGAACAATAACCCGAACCGGATACCAGGCAGCCACCAACCCAATTAGAGATACGGTAACAAACACTGAAACCACATCGAACCAGCGCAATACCACCGGATAGGCATCGACCACAAAATCGCCATCGCCCTGAAAGCGAATAAGTCCAAAGGTTTGCTGAAGCCAGATAAGTATAACACCCAATATCAAACCTCCGGCCACGCCGGCCAGTGATATAAGCCAACCCTCGAACAGAAATATTTTATTAATAAGGCTCCGGTCGGCACCCATACTTCTGAGTGTTGATATGCTGTCGCGTTTTTCAAATATGAGCAGCGAAAGCGTGCCAATAACATTAAAAATGGCTATAAGTAAAATAAACAGCAGAATAAGGTAGGCCATTAGTTTTTCAACCTTAACCATTTTATAAAAGGTTTCGTGTTGTTGTTCGCGGTTTCTCACTTTGAAGTTTTCTCCTAAAAATTCTGAAACTGCTTTCTGAACCCTGTCGGGTTTTACATCAGGAGCCACTTTAATTCCAATCCAGCTGGCAGTTTGCTGGTCGTAATCGAGCAATCGTCTGGTTTGTTCTATATCAGCAATTAAGTATCCTGAATCATAGTCGATTTGGTTCACCATAAATATACCAGAAGGCTGAAGATATTCGGTACGAAACGATTGGTCGGGGCGGGCAAGGTTAATGCGTCCCTGCCGTTCGGGTGCAAAAATCATGAGAGGTGTCACAAAATTCAGACGCACAGCCAGCTGGTCGGCCAGTAAAAGACCAATAATTCCTTCGTATTGCCCGTTGAATTGGGTTCTGAACTTACCTTCCACGATAATGGAATCAATGGCCGATACAGTGGTAAAAAGTGAATCAACCCCCATTATTCTGCCAGGCACCTGCCGTTTACCAAAACGGAATAAGGCGTGGTCTTCCAATACTACTGTTGAGCTTTCAACGCCATTGATTGATTTGAGTACATCATAATTAAACTGGTCGAGCCGGAATGTTTTTCCCTGAACAGATTCAATACGTAAATCGGGGTCGAAAGTGCTGTAAAGGGAACCAATTAAACCATGTAAACCATTAAAAACCGATAAAACAACCAGCAGCGCCAGCGCCCCTGTAAGCACACCACTCACCGAAATCCAGGAAATTACATTGATAATGTTCTGGCTCTTTTTTGCAAACAAATACCTTATGGCTATTTTAACGGCTAACTTCATATGTTTTAATTTGGTTTCAGCCCAAGAAATTAATAGTAGCTTAAGTCGCTGTATAGATTCTCGGTACTACTCGATGCTTCGGTTCTAAAAATCTTACATCTAAATTTAAATAGCTTCTTAGTGTTAATTCCAATAATTACTTAAAAGCCAAAACCATTAACCCCGTTCCTTTTTGATGATGCATCCGAATATCGACATGGTTTAAAACATACGCAAATGGATAAACCAGGGTGTAATATATAGGCAGCAAAATAAAAAACAATTTACTTTTATTAAGCATCAGAATGGGTAATTTCATGGAGAGTTTCCATGCCAAACTCCCGGGTGTGCCATAGGTATAACTGGCTTTTGTTTTTGAAAATCCAGCCCGCATCAACTTTTCTCCAATATCGTGAATGTTGTAGCCATCACGTACATGCTCGTCAATAAATCCGTGTGCACCATCGCTATGGTGTTCGTGAATATCGGAGCCACCCTGGTCCGAAGGCGTTGAAATAATGAGTACACCGCCCGGTTTTAAGGCATTATAAAGATTTTTCATAACCAGTTCATCCTCTTCAATGTGCTCCATTACATCTACCGAAAGGATAAGATGGTATTGTTCTGTCTCGGTAAAACGTGTAAGGTCGGCTTCGCGAAAAGAAACCTGGCGGCCTATGGATAGCTGTTTAAAAAACTGGTTGCAATCGTTAATTTGTTCCGATTTTACATCAATTCCGGTTATTGTCCAATGTTTGTTGGTTTTTGCCAGGCGCCAAACATATTGCCCAAAGCCCGAACCGGCATCCAGAATATTTGCATTATCGGGGGCTGTTTTGGCCCAATTTTTTAATTCGCGACGAATGTACCACGAACGCAGCAGAAGCAGTTCCAATAGCCGGTAAAAAAATATCCGCAACCAGGGGGTTTGATTAAAAACTTTACCCAACGACTGTTTAATGGGGTCGTATTGCATGGCTTACTCTTTTAGTAAACTATCAATATTTTCAATGTAGTCAAGACTATCATCGATGTAAAACTGAAGCTCGGGAATTATTCTAAGCTGTTTACCAACTCGTTGACCCAGCGTGTAACGAATAGACGATGCATGTTTTACAATATTTTTGTACACCTCCTCTTTATTCTGAGGTGGAAATATGCTCAGGTAAATTTTGGCTACGCTCAGGTCAGAAGTAATTCGTGCCACAGTAACCGACACCATTGTTCCCATTATAATTTCGCGCACTTCGCGCTGAAATATCTCGCTCATTTCTTTCTGAATAAGCCTTCCAATCTTTTTCTGTCTGGTTGAATCCATATCCGGGTTTCATTTTAATATCAACTACGAAAGTACGCTTTTTTAACCGAATTTGAATTTTTTCTTTCATTGAGCTTCTTTTTTTTAAAATTTAAGAACCAGATAATCAGGCAAATAAATAAAAAGCATAAAAATATTTTAAAAAAATAGTACCATGTATTGCATAGTACTAAAAAACATACGTATATTTGCATAACCAACAACAATGTATTAACAGGTATTGTGGTAAAGTTTTTTTTAATTTAATGATATTGAATGGTGCGTAATGAAAAAAGTAAGTCCCAAAAAGGTTATAAATATGCTCAGGTTGCTTGTTCTAACCGGAATAACTGTTTTTGTTATAACAACCAGGTCTGATAATGCTGATATGCAAACCAAACCCTGCACTGGAGATTTTTGGCAAGTTGCTTATCAGGAAGATGAACCAGTTGCTTCTCTTGATACTGTTATAAAGCCAAACAGAAACGAAAGGGGAACAGAGATTAGATATCAACCGGCTTTTTCGATAGGGCGGTTGAGTAATGTGAATTTTTAGGAATAAAACAGAAAAATAAAAATATGAAGTTGGAAAATGCTAAAGCGCAGATGCGGAAAGGGGTGCTGGAGTATTGTATTTTGTCCGTTCTCTCAAATGGCGATGCCTATGCATCTGACATCATCAACGAACTGAAAAAAGTAGAGATGATAGTTGTGGAAGGTACATTATATCCTCTTTTAACCCGCTTAAAAAACGCTGAACTCTTAAGTTACAGATGGGAAGAATCCACTCAGGGTCCTCCACGGAAGTATTACGCCATTACCGATAAAGGTAAATTGTTTTTAAACGAGCTCGATAAATCTTGGGCCGACTTGGTGGAAGCCGTTAGGTTAATTCATCAAAACAAAACAACGACAGTATAATTTTAACCTTAACCAAATAAACACAAACCCGCTATGAAAAAGAAATTATTACTGATACTGATAATTGTGATAAGCCTTGTGATTATAAAGTGTTTCTCTTTCTCTTGTCAGCGTAGTGTTTCCACTGTTTATGTGGTAGAAACAGGCTCAAATGATACATTAATTACACAGGTAAGATTCTACCAGCCATACGAAATTGTCTTTCATGGACTAGATGGCCATTTTAATAAGATTGAGGATGGTAATACATATAAAATAGACGTATATGTAGAAACTAAAACCACGACAAGCTCTTTATTTTTTTTTACCTTTTTACAAGCAGGTTAGTTTTAACGCGGAAGTATCGTATAAGTGGAATAATCCATTAGCATTTTCAGGACAAGATTTAACGTTTAATGAATCCAGAGATTTTGATGTAAGAGGGAAATTCAATTTAAAGGGGAATTTTAGCAATGCTTTGGCTAAACAAAAAATTAATGAACATATAAGAACAAGCATTGTAAGTAAAATACAATCGGATATTAAAAACAAATTGAATCCTTAAATAATAAGAATTCTCCATAGGAATCCATTACGTTAATATGTGTTAGGTTTATTGAGTTCTTTTAGAGATAAACCCATAGTAATTAGAATTAAATAAAAATCATTTCAGGATGAAAAAAACAATTTCCATAAATATTGCATCAACTGCATTTTTTATTGATGATGATGCATATGCTTGCTTAAAAGAGTATCTGAATAAAATTGAAGCATGGTTCAATAATAAGGAGGGCGGGCAGGAAGTAATTTCCGATATTGAGGCGAGATTGAGCGAACTGTTTCGCGAACGCATTAATCCTCAGTTGGGTGTTATTACCATACAGCATGTTAACGAAGTAATTGGCATTATGGGGCAACCCGAGGATTTTACCGGCGAAGGCGATGAAACATCTGCCGATGACAATGGAAAAGAAAAGAAACTTGCCTATGATTATGAGTCGCCACGCCGACGCAGGCTTTACCGCGATCCCGACAATAAAGTTCTAGGTGGTGTCTGTTCCGGAATTGCAGCCTATTTTAATATTGACCCGGTAATTGTTCGCGTAATTTTTGCGGTGTTGCCATTCCTGAGTTTTGGGGTTATAATTCCTGTTTACATTGTGTTGTGGATTGCAATGCCCGAAGCCATTACCACCAGCCAGAAACTGGAAATGAGAGGTGAGGATATCAACGTTTCCAATATTGAAAAAAAAATTAAGGAAGAATATCAGGATGTAAAAAAGAGATTTCGGAATATCAGAAAAACGCAAGCATACCAGGAGAGCGAATCGTATATCAGGCGTATGAATCAGCGCGACAGAACAGTATTAATTGTTGTTGGAGTTGTATTAATGTCGTTTTTAATAGTCAAACTTATTGGCATGCCATTCCATTTGTTTCACATGGTGCATTGGCCGGTAACTTTTAGCGGACTCTTTTTCCCGGGAATGTTTTTTATAATTGTATTATTACTGGTGCTTGGGCTAATATTCAGGTCGGCGCTTAAGGGTTTTATTCTTATTATTATTTTGCTCATTGTTATTTCAATCCTCGTAAAGTTCGCCGGTTGGATATTCCCTTTTCATAATTGGAGCGTTTTCTGGTAAAAATGCATTCCATTTTAATATTTATATCAGAAAATGTCAAGAATTGGTTTATTCTGATTTACTATACAAGTGCATGTTAACATAGAATTACCTTTTTGCAAACGAAAAAATAAGATTTACGCAGATGAAAAAAAACATACATATTAACCTGTCGGGAATGGCCTTTACTATCGAAGAGGATGCCTACGAAAAGCTCAACACGTATTTAAACGCCGTTGAGTCGAGATTAGGCAATAGCGATGAAGCCAGAGAAACCATTGACGATATTGAATCGAGAATGGCCGAACTCTTTGCTCCGGTGGCACATGGTTCCGGCGTTGCCATAAAACTGGAAGACGTTGAAGAGGTGATAAAGGTGCTTGGCAAGCCAGAGGATTACATAGCCGGCGATGAGGAAGAACCAAAAAGCAGTCCGAAACCGCCACCACCTGTTTATATCCCTAAGCGGTTGTACCGCGATCCTCATTCACGCGTTTTTGGTGGTGTTTGTTCGGGGCTAGGCGCTTATTTTAATGTGGATCCAATCATTTTCCGGTTGTTGTTTGTGCTTGGACTCTTTTATGGTATTTCAATTTTACCATACATCATTTTATGGATTGCTATTCCTAAAGCCTTAACCATGGAACAACGCATGCAAATGTATGGGGGCGATATTGGCTTGAATAAAGCTAAGGCCACAGCATCGGCAGTTCGGAGTGAAGAATCGTCACCGTTAGACAAACTATTGCGTGTGGCAGGTGTGGTTGTAGGTGTAGTTATAATTATATTTACTTTTCTGGCAATGGTGGCTCTAACGCTGGCTGTTTTGTTTTCCACAACAGCTATAGCGCTCATCCCCGATGGGGCGTGGATTGGTGAGTTGCCCGGTTTGATTTTAGGGCCATCCATTTCGTTAACAGCAACTATAGGAATTATACTGTTTATTGGAATTCCGCTCTTAATGTTTTTCTTCCTGGGTTTGCAGCTGGTATTTCAATTCCGCAATGTTGGGAAAGCCATTGGCATAATAGGACTCATTTTATGGCTCTCTGGTATTGCCCTGCTGGTTTATTCAGGACTGCAGGTAGCAACACAGTTTACCCATCAGGAATCAATAAGTCAAACTGAAATGCTGGAGCCATTTAACAGTGATACACTTTACATTCAACAACTCGAAATGACAGAGTTTTATAAAGGGAGAAGAATCTTAAGAACAAATGGTTTGCAGGTTTGGAATAAAAACGGCAATGTTATTGTTGAAGGGCGTCCTTACATTGAAGTGAAAAACAATGCTGCCCGTTTTGCCATTACTGTTGAAAAAACCAGTAAGGGAAGTGATGCCCGCAATGCTTTGGAAAACGCCTCAGAGACTGAATATGTTTGGCTGCAAAAGGATTCAGTGTTACAATTGGACAGGATTTTTACACTTGGTTCAGAAAGTGCTTTGCGTGAACAAAAGGTAAAAGTTGTTATTGAAGTGCCGATTGGCAAATATGTTGTAACCGACCGTTACATCTCTACACTAATAAGATAAAAGCATTATGAAAACATTGATATCGATTTGTGCCGGATTAATGGTGATGTTTTTGGCCAACAGCCAAAGTAATGCCACTGAAAAAATCTATGACTATCTGAAAAAGCAGGATGGTGTTTCATTACTCTCTTTTTCAAAGGATATGATTGACATGGTGGATTTGAATCTGGATGACGAATCCGTCAGAAAAAAAGTAACTGGGCCACTTACCGAAGTACGTCTGGCCATATGCAAAGGCACTTCAAATAAGGCAGGAGTAAAAGTGGCAGAGTTTTTAAACCAATCGCCATTCCAGTTTGTAGATATTGAGGATGAAAAAGGTGAGCTAAAACTATTTGTTAACCGAAAGGGAAAAGTGGTTAAAGAGTGCCATATTACCATCCCATCGGCCGACAATTTTATTATGGTTTCTTTTTTTGGTGATTTTAAAATTGAAGACTTAAATCAACTAAAGCAATCGGCTGCCGGTTTTGGTAAAAAATAATTGAAGCTATTGAGATTTTTAAATAAAAGAGGCTGTCTAAAAAGTCCTTAGTGCGACTTTGTGATTACCTTTGAGGTCTTTGAGGTGAAGCTTAAATAATTGAACCGCAAAGAAAATAAGTACACACAAAGGAGCACAAAGAAAAAAGAATGAGTCTGATATCTTTTTAGACAGCCTCTTTTGTTAAGTTAATTGTTTTATAATCAAGCCTTATGCGGCATGCGTATCCATTTTACCAGCAATGCTGCGCCCAGTAGCATAACCCCTGCCACTATATATGAAGTGTTGTAGGTGCCGGTTAAATCGGCTACACGTCCGGCCAAAATGGGGCCAATAATACCGGCAATACCCCAACTTGTAAATACAATACCATAATTTACGCCCAGGTTTTTTATGCCAAAGTAATCGGCAGTAATTGCGGGGAACAGCGCAAATAAAGCACCATAAGCCAAACCGGCCAATGAAATGCCGATGGCCATTAATGGCACAGTGGTTAAAAACGAGAACAGGAACATATTTACAGCCTGAATCAGAAAAACCAATAATAATGCACTGGTGCGACCCATTTTATCTGATAGGAATCCACCTGCAATTCGTCCGGCTGTGTTAAAGGCGGCAAAAAACATTACCATTAAAAAGCCATTGGTACTTCCGGTTTGAACTTTTACAATGCTTACAATATGGCCTATAAGCATGAGGCCGGCTGTTGCACTAAGCAAATAAGTGAGCCATAGCAGATAAAAAGGGCGTTTTTTAATCATTTCGGTCCATCCATAATCGTCTGCTTGGGCTACGGCCGTTTTGCCGGGTTTCGGTGTTGGAACATAACCGGCGGGTGGGTTTCGTATTATCAATGAAAAGCTTACTAATGCCACAATGGCAATTATTCCCAGAATTAGAAAGGTGGTTTGGGTTGAATAGATTTTTAATAAATAGTTGGTTAAAGGCGACATATACACCGATGATAAACCAATGCCTGCCACCACGATGCCTGCTATAAGGCCTTTTTTCCGAGCTTCAAACCATTTCATGGCTGCCGGTGTGGCCGATGCATAGGCAAATCCCATTCCAACGCCACTGATTATACCAAAAGTAAGCAACATGGTAAAAGGTGTTTTGGCAAAAGCCGAAGCTAAAATGCCCGAACCAAATAAAATACCGCCTATTAATGCAATAACACGTGGTCCGTATTTGTCCTGTAGCCGTCCTCCAAAAATGGTCATAAATGCCAGCATGGCTACACAAACAGTATAAGGAAGTGATGCTTGCGTATTGGTCCATCCCCAATCGTTAACCAGCGAAGCTTTTATAACACTCCACGAATACAGCAAACCCAGAATCAGGTTTATTCCTGTGGCGGCAAAGGTCACAACCCATCCCGAAACATTTCTTTCTGAACTCATTAATGTAAAGTTTTAGTTTATAGATGGGTACTAAAATATTCTTTTTTCTTTAATTTTTTTACATACTTTATTTTTCAGCTATTAATTAGATGCTTTCTAAAGAGAATAAACAACAGTTTGTTAGACGGCGATTTTGTGGAGCAATGGCATGTTAATATTTAATCTGCCTGATTTTCGCCATCGAGCAATACGAAACCAACTTTTGGAATGTTTTCAATTCGAATAGTTGGGTCGGCAATTAGTCGCTTGCGAAGCCGTGTAATAAATACATCCAGACTTCGGCCATTGAAATAATCATCTTTGCCCCAGAATTTAATCAATAAATCACTGCGACGAACAATATTATTTTTATTTTGACACAGCATTCGCAGCACATCGCTTTCGCGGTAAGTCAAGCGTTGCTGCTGATTATCGAAGGAGAGAGATTGGTTTTGTCCATCAAAAATAAACCGACCTATTTGGCAAGGAGGCTCAGCTTCTTTAATATCTGCTTCGGGTTTTTGAGCATACCTGTTAAGTATGGCATTTATTCGACAAAGTAATTCGTCTTCATCAAAAGGTTTGGTAATGTAATCGTCGGCCCCTAGGTTAAATCCTTTTAGCTTATCCTGTTTAAGCGAACGGGCAGTAAGGAAAACTACCGGAATACCGGGTTGCTCTTTTTTTATGCGCTCGGTAAGCGTGAATCCATCAATACCTGGTAACATTATATCGATAATACAGAAATCGTAGTCAGATTCTTTAAAGGCGCCCAGTCCCGAGTCTCCATCCTTACATAGTGTAATATTGAAACCGCCCGATGTGAGGAATTCCTTAAGCAAAAACCCCATGTTGGGGTCATCTTCAATTACCAGAATTTTCTTTTTATCGCTCATGATTTTACAATTGGGAATGTGAGGGTAAAGATGCTGCCCTTGTTTGGCTCACTCTCCACCGATACTGTACCCCCATATTGCAAAGTTACTTTTTTTACATACGTAAGGCCAAGTCCAAAACCTTTTACGTTGTGAACATCGCCTGTTGACACCCTGAAAAATTTATCAAAAATACGCGATTGGTTTTCTTTGGAAATTCCTATACCGTTATCAGTAAATCGAAGAACAATGAATCCCTTTTGGTTTAATGTTGAAATTTGGATGTGTGGTTTCTGCTTAACGTATTTCAGAGCGTTATCAATTAAATTCGATATTATTAAAGTAATTGGGCCTTTTTCAGCTTCTATTTCAAATTTTTCGGCATCGGGGAAAAGCCGTATGCTGGCATCGGAATGTTCAATACGGTAACGGAACGTTGAAATAACGTTTTCAATAACTTCGTGCAGATTAACAACCTCTATTTCTGCCGGACAGTTTCCGTTTCCGGCCACCCGAAGTATGGACTCCACGTGGTTTTGCAAACGCTGGGTTTCTTCCAGAATTACGCCGGTGTACTCGTGGGTTTTTTCTTTATTTTCAGAACCTTTGTTTTTTCGTATTAAATTGGCTGCAAAACGCATATTGGCAATGGGTGTCTGAAACTCATGCACCATGTTATTGATAAAATCGGTGGTATGTGTTAAAAGGGCCTTTTCTTTTCGAAACATTCTGAATGTAATTACAAACGAGAACATCACAAAAATTATAAACAGGATGGATAGGCCCATTAACCCGGAAATTTGTGCCATTAGAAATTGATTCCGCGATGGAAACTGAACCCTTATCTGAATGCCGTTTTGGTCAACCAAACCATTTAAATTCTGAAGATAGCAGGGCGAAGTAAAGAGATTTCCTTTGCTTTGTGGCAGAATTGAATCGGTAATCTGAAACGTATATGGCAGGCTGATATTGTTAACAGCCAAATTCTCTTTGATGATGCTGTCAATTTCGGCACTTTTTTTCTTTTCAATATCGGCAGCACATTTACGACCGCACAAAAAGTCATTCATGTAGTTACATTGCGGAGTCCGTCTTCCTATCTCATCGCGGGCACCTTTCAGGGCCATGGCTACACGATGGTTAAAATTCTGTTTTTCCAAATTTGCAGCACGAAAAATCCACCCCACCTGTATCAATACCAGTAAAACCAGTATGGTAAAGGTAAATGTGGCTAACATGGCCTGTTTGTCAAATTTTTTTAGAAAATTCATGCAGCAAAATTAGAAAAAAGCACCTTGTAATTATAACATTAACATATTATTAACAGTAAATAACATGCAGATAACTTCTTTTTATCAAGAATGGTTCTAAATTTGTCATTGGATAATAGTTTTAATAACCATAAAAAGTAGAACCATGAAAAGAAAATTAGCAGTTTCATTCCTTTTTGTATTTGCAATGGCTATAGCTTCTCCTGTATTTGCCAATACTTTGCCACAGGAACCTCAGAAGAAAGAGTGCACCGATAAGAAGAAAGAGTGCGACAAAGAGAAGAAGGAATGTGCCGACAAGAAAAAAGAGTGTGACAAATCAGCTGAGAAAAAAGCTTGTTGCGACAAAAAAGCTGAAGCTCCAAAGAAGTAGTTTAGCTTAACTTTAGTTTATCGAGAACCCGGAATTCTTTTTGAGTTCCGGGTTTTTTTGTGCTTTGTTCAGACTCCTGAGATTGTTAAAAATCTCCAAAAAAATAAAAGGGCGCATTGAATACAGAAAAAAATCTTCAAATTTGCAAAATGTAAACCAGAGATTACAAAAATATTAAAAAAGTGTAAAGTAAAACTTTAAAAAGCGTTAAAATCCAATTTAAAACTTAATAAACCAAATTAATATGTTTAAATCCGGAAACTGGCAGAATGCGATAGATGTACGCGATTTTGTGCTAAAGAATGTTCGCCCTTACGATGGTGATGGGAGTTTTTTGTGTGGCCCAACCGAACGCACCAAAGAACTGTGGCAAATTTGCCTCGATGCCATTGCAGCAGAAAGGGCCAACAATGGAGTGCTGGCCATCGACAACGAAACCATTTCAGGAGCAACATCACATGGTCCGGGTTATATTGATAAAAATAAGGAGCTGATTGTTGGCCTTCAAACCGATATGTTGCTTAAAAGGGCAATGAAACCATTTGGCGGAATTGCTGTGGTTGAGAAAGCTTGCGAAGAGCATGGTGTTGAGGTAGCAGACCATGTAAAAAATGTATTTAAATACGCCAAATCGCACAACGATGGGGTTTTTGATGTTTACACCCCCGAGATCAGATTGTTTCGTTCGTTGGGAATTTTAACAGGTTTGCCCGATAACTATGCCCGTGGCCGTATTATTGGCGATTATCGTCGTTTGGCCCTTTATGGAGCCGATAAACTAATTGATGCTAAAAAGCTTGATTTGCTAACATTAATTGGCCCCATGACCGATGAACGAATTCGTTTGCGCGAGGAGGTGGCCGAGCAAATTAAAGCGCTTGAGCAGCTAAAAGAGATGGGCCAGATTTATGGTTTGGACTTGTCGCGCCCGGCTCAAAACGCCCGTGAGGCGGTTCAATGGGTTTATATGGCTTATTTGGCTGCTGTTAAAGAGCAGGATGGGGCTGCCATGTCGTTGGGTAATGTTTCCTCGTTTTTGGATATTTATATTGAGCAGGATATTCAGAATGGTTTAATATCTGAGCAATATGCCCAGGAGCTGATTGACCAGTTTGTTATGAAACTACGTATGGTTCGCCATTTACGTATGGAAGCCTATAATGAAATTTTTGCCGGCGACCCAACCTGGGTTACCGAGGCCATTGGTGGCAAATTGGCCGATGGCCGTCATAAAGTTACCAAAACATCCTTCAGATTTTTACAGACTTTATATAACCTTGGTGCTTCACCGGAACCCAATATGACTATTTTATGGTCGCAAAGCCTGCCAGAAGGATTTAAAAAGTTCTGTGCAAAAGTGTCCATCGATACATCGTCGATTCAATATGAGAACGACGACCTGATGCAATGCACCCGCAACAGCGACGATTACGGCATAGCCTGTTGTGTATCGTTTCAGGAAATAGGCAAACAAATTCAGTTTTTTGGAGCCCGCACCAATCTGGCAAAAACACTTCTGTTGGCACTTAATGCCGGCCGCTGCGAATTAACCGGAAAGCAGGTTCTGCATAACATCCCCGCTTTAAAATCGGATGTGCTCGATTTTGATGAGGTTATGGCAAATTTTAAACTGGCAATGAAAGAAGTGGCCCGTATCTATAACGAGTCCATGAACATCATTCATTACATGCACGATAAGTATTACTACGAGAAAATGCAAATGGCTCTGGTTGATACCAATCCAAAAATCAACCTGGCTTATGGCGCTGCCGGTCTGAGCATTGTAGCTGATTCATTGTCGGCCATTAAGCATGCTAAGGTAACTTTGGTTCGTAACGAGCAGGGTGTGTCGACCGATTTTATAATTAAGGGCGATTTCCCATGTTATGGCAACGACGATGATCGCGTTGATATTTTTGCCAAAGAAATACCGGCTTATTTTAACGGTTTGTTGAAAGAGCTGCAAACGTATAAAAATGCCGAGCCTACATTGTCCATTTTAACCATTACATCCAACGTGGTTTACGGTCAAAAAACAGGCGCAACCCCCGATGGTCGTGGTCATGGAGTTCCCTTTGCCCCCGGTGCAAACCCAATGCACGGTCGCGATAAAAGTGGCGCTATAGCCTCACTGAGTTCGGTTTCAAAAATTGATTATCGCGATTCGCTCGATGGTATTTCCAATACTTTCAGTATTGTGCCCAAAACTTTGGGAGCCACTTCAGAACAGCGTCAGGAAAACTTAGTTGCGATAATGGATGGTTATTTTGCCAAGGATGCACACCACCTGAACGTGAATGTACTCAACCGGGAGTTGCTCGAAGATGCCATGAATCATCCTGAGCATTATCCGCAGTTAACCATTCGTGTTTCGGGTTACGCCGTAAATTTTGTAAGGCTTACCAGGGCTCAGCAACAGGATGTAATTGCCCGTAGCTTTTTCGAAACCATTTAACATTAACCTGTACAACAGATGCTTCGGGTACACTCCATAGAATCATTAGGAACCTACGATGGGCCCGGAATAAGGCTGGTTGTTTTTTTGCAGGGATGTAATTATAAATGTCTCTACTGTGCCAATCCCGATACCATTGAGTTCGGGAGTGGTACAGAACAAACAGCCGAAAGCATTCTGGAGATGGCCAAAAGTCAGCGTCCGTTTTTTGGGAAAAAGGGAGGTGTTACGGTTTCCGGAGGTGAGCCACTCATGCAGGCGAAAGCGCTTGTAAAACTCTTTAAAATGCTCAAGAGTGAGGGTTTTAATACCTGTATTGACACCAATGGAAGTATTCTGAACTCTGATGTGAAGGAGTTGCTACAATACACCGATTTGGTTTTGCTCGATATTAAGCAAATTGATGATAAAAAACACCGTCAACTAACCGGGGCAGGGAACAAACGTACACTGGCATTTTCGGAATATCTTTCAGAACAAGGCATTCCTGCCTGGATAAGATATGTTTTGGTGCCGGGGTACAGCAACGATGAAGCCGATTTACATGCGTTGGGAAAGCATATAGAAAGCCTCTCCAATGTTGAAAAAATAGAAATACAACCTTATCATAAACTGGGCGTACACAAGTATGAAGCACTAGGATGGGAATATCAATTACCCGACGTACCAGCCAATACAGCCGAACAGCTGGCATCTGCCAAAAGTTTATTCCAACTGTATGTTAAGGATGTTGTGGTGAATTAGTTTTTTGCATAAGCTTAATTATTGCAATGAAAAACAGGATGGTTTGTTATAAAAAGTATAAACGCAAAGATGGCAGGGAGCAAGCTATTAGAACATCGCATTTTTGCGTCTCTGTGTTTATTATTTAATTTTGAATCACAAGAATCAATTAAAAAAAATCATGTCGTATTTCACGCCCAAGGAGCTGGTTGCAAAGGCCCACGAAGCTGCTTTTACCCGGAGCAATGCCGGAATCAGAAAAACCATTGTTTTGTCGTTTTTAGCTGGTGCCTATATTGCGCTGGGTGGATTACTGGCAGTTACCATTGGCGGAGGAATGCCGGGCGTGGCTGCTGAAAATCCGGGGCTGCAAAAGTTTATGATGGGTGCTGTTTTCCCCTTGGGACTGATTTTGTGTGTTATAGCCGGTGCCGATTTGTTTACTGGTAATACGGCTTATTTTATTCCGCCTGTGGTTTCGGGCAGGATGCCGTTCAAAGCTTTGCTGCAAAATTGGTCTATCGTTTACGTTGGGAATTTTGTAGGGTCATTATTTGTGGCTTATGTATTGTCCTACCAAAGCCATATGTTTGCCAAGGCCCCATGGATTGATAGTCTTAATACCATAGCACACGCCAAAACCAGTGCCGGGTTTTTAACCGTTTTTGTTAAAGGTATTGGCGCCAATTGGCTGGTAGCTCTGGCAGTTTGGTTGGCTTTTGCGGCTCAGGATGTTACAGGTAAAATTATGGCCATCTGGTTTCCGGTTATGGCCTTTGTAGCCATGGGGTTCGAACACAGCGTGGCGAATATGTTTTTTTTACCCACTGCCATGTTTTACGGAGCCGATGTTTCCTGGACTCAGTTTCTGGTCAATAATCTGATTCCCGCAACCCTTGGCAATATTGTTGGGGGTTCGCTGCTTACAGGTGGTTTGTATTGGTATGTATATGAGCGGAAATAATTGTTATTCGGCGAATCTATAACCAATTCCCGACTCTGTAATTAAAAGTGCTGGTTTTGAAGGGTTTTCTTCAATTTTTTTGCGAAGTTGAGCAACAAAAACCCGTAAATATTGCGTTTGCTCTACATAGCCATAGCCCCAAATTTCTTTCAGGATATACTGGTGTGTGAGCACCCGGCCCGGGTTTTTTGCCAGTAAGCTCAACAGGCTAAATTCTGTTGATGTTAACTTCAAAATTTCTTTGTCTTTTCGGGCAACATGGTTTACCAAATCAATGGATAATGCACCAAATTCAAGTACCGGAACATCCTGCTTGATTTCCATAGAGCGAATAGCTGCTCTAATTCTTGCCAAAAGTTCGCCGCTTCTGAAAGGTTTGGTTAAATAATCGTTGGCGCCATTGTCGAGGGCTGCAATAATATCTTCTTCAGAATTACGAACTGATAAAACAATTACAGGTTTAAAAAACCACTCTCTCAGTTTTTTAAGAATTTGTTGTCCGTCTATATCAGGAAGACTTAGATCAAGTACCACAAGGGCAGGGTGTTGGGTGGCGGCTTCAATTAATCCTTCTTTCCCGGTTGCTGCATGAATTACTTTAAAACCGTTCGACGACAGAGTAATTTCAAGTAGCCGTCTTATCTGCAATTCATCATCAATAATTAATATGGTTTTGCCCTCGTTCATGGTGTTTCCGTTTGAAGATTAATTTGTGGGTTTTCGGATGGTATGCTAATGGTAAATCTGGCTCCGCCGTCCATACGGTTCTCTGCTGTTATAGTTCCATTATGGGCTTCCACAAACCCTTTTACAATGGATAATCCAAGTCCAAGACCACCTGATTTGTTACCATCGACCCTGAAAAACTTATTAAAAACATTAGGCAGCGACTCCTCTGGAAATCCTGCTCCATGGTCGTTTATCCAGATTATAAGTGCGCCATTAATGTATTTTGCGCCCAGTTCAATTTCAGAAGTGGCCGGTGCATGCTGCGAGGCATTGTATAACAGGTTGTAAAGTACCTGCTCCATTAGTCCGTAATCGATTTTAACAAGAGGCATTTCATCGGGAACTGAAATGGATAATGTGAAAGGTTTTAACTCTTGGGCCAGGTCACGGGTAACTTTATTAATCAGGTCGTTAATTTCGTACCAGTCGCGCCGAACAGAGATATGACCACTTTCCAGACGCGATATGTTTAAAAGATTTTCTATCAGTCGGTTTAGCCGTAGTGAAGCTGTGAAAATTTCATCGCTTAAGGCGCGTTGTATGGGAGCAGGGTTGGCACTGCTGAGTAGTGTATCGGCAGCTCCCATAATAGTAGCAACCGGAATTCTGAATTCGTGTGAAATAGAATTGAACAAGGTTTTGTACAACCTGTCCGATTCGTTCAATAGTCGGGCCTTTTGTGCCATTTCACCCAAAAATTCACGCTCCAGGGCATTGGAGATTTGCGCAATAAATGTATCCCAGAAGGTTTGTTGGTGTATTGGAATAGCGTTGTTTGATTGAATGGCCATAACCCCCGGGTTAATCCGGTTGCCCGGAAGCGGAAAATAGGTGTATTGGAGTTGGGGTGAGAATGATGTAAAAGCTCCCGACTTCTGCTGATTACTAAAAGTCCATTCAGCCATTGCAAATTCATCCGACTTTAATTCAATTGTTTCTTTTAATTTTTTTAATGATGGAAGATTATTATTGCCATCCTGTAGTATAAAAAATGCTTCAACTCCGAATTTACTTTTTATTTCTGCACTGGCAATGGATATCACTTCTTCCATTCCGGTCGCTTTTGATAGTTGCCGGGTTAATTGAAACAGTGAATTGGTGCGTTCTTCACGTTCTCTGATGAGCTTTTCCTGTCGTCGTACTCTGGTTGTTAAAACGCCGTTTACCAAAGCAATAATAAAGAACATACCAAAAACCAACATGTCATCGGTTTTATCGATGTGGAAGGTTAAATGTGGCGGAATAAAGAAAAAATTCCAAACCAGGGCGCTTAAAGTTGAGGCCAACAGCACCGGGCCTAAATTTAAAATGGTGGCCAGAACCGATACCACCAAAAGCAAAATAAAAGACACCAAATGATAACTGTCGGTGTTCGACAGTGGAGAACATAATAAAGCTGTTATGCCAATACAAAGAGTGGCAAGCAGATATGGGTTGAAGTTATTGATGAGCCGTGTATTATTCACTGGTTTGGTTTTAATACAAATTTACCGGAATGGAGTTGTAAATTAAATAATTAGTCGATTTAATTATTAATTTTTCCAAAACTCTCGCGAAAACAAAATCAGCACCGTATAAATTTCCAATCGGCCAACTAGCATTAAAAAGGTTAATATTACCTTGGCCATTTGTGGCAGATGTGCAAAATTACTCGCAGGGCCAACGGTTCCAATTCCCGGGCCAATGCCTGCCATGCAAGTGGCTACTGAACTTGTGGCGGTTTGCCCATCAATTCCCATCAGAATTAACAGAATGCTGCCAGTAGCAAAAAGGGTGAAATATGCTGATATGAATGTGAGAATTGACTGGTTGGTTTGGTCGTTAACTATATGCTTATTAAGCCTTATTGGTATAATAGCATTTGGCAATACTGATTGTCTGAATACTTTGCGGATATTTTTGAGAGCCATTAAGTGACGCACCATTTTTATGCCACCGGCTGTACTACCGGTACTTCCTCCAAAAAACATAGCTATGAAAATCAGTCCCCAGGCAAATTCAGGCCATTCAAGATAATCGGCAGTTGCAAAGCCTGTACAGGTAATTATCGAAACCACCTGGAAAAACGATTCGCGGAAAGCCATTTCAGGTGATTTTTGCATCTTAAACACCAATGTACCGGTTATAGTTAGTCCCAATACAATAATTACCAGCAAATAAAATCTTAGCTCTTCATTCTCTTTAATTTTTCTAAACTCACGTTTGTATAAGTAGTAATGTATGGCGAAATTGGTACCTGCCAGGAGCATAAAAATCATTATAACATATTGAATATACGCACTGTATTCGCCAATACTTGAGTTTTTAGGTGAGAAGCCACCGGTGGCTACTGTTCCAAAAGCATGACAAATACTTTCGTAAAGGCTCATTTTACCAGCCATTAGTAATGCTATCTCCGAGATGGTTAGT
>CAZFTD010000007.1:0-24624 GCA_964521525.1 uncultured Marinilabiliaceae bacterium
AGTTGTTAACCTTCATCCATCGAGGGCTGGTCCAGGGAGATCCCAATATTTTAATGGTTGGGTTAATCTCGAGAATCTCCTTCAGTATGGGAATAACATAATTGAGCTCCTCGTCCTGAAGGCTGAAATTCTCAATCCCTTTGGTGTCGCAGCAGGTATATTCGCTCAACGAGAAATCTGAACAACCAATTGAGATGCGAATATAACTGTAGCCCATTCCCTTCTCGTGCGAAAAGGTTTCGGTCAGGAACTTAGTTCTGTTGGCCGGTGCCATTTTCAACAGGTTGTAACAGGTTGAGCCGGTAACAGCTGCACCAAAACCATCCATTTCCTGATACCTTGTGGTTGGATCGAGCGTAATGGTATTGGGCGACATGTTGGAGGTGGTGCTGAAATTAACGGCCAGCTTTTTAAAATCGTAAGCCCGGTTGGCTGTTGTAATATAAAGCGTTACATCTCCTGAAACTTCATCTGGCTCCTCTGCTTCTTTCTTGTTGTTGTTATCTTTGCATGAGCCGCACGAGAAGAAAACAAGGGCGAGAGTGATAATTGATATATACTTCTGAATCATTTTGTTCTTTTTAAACAACCAGTCATTTCTGTTGGTTGTTGTGTAACATATTATTCTGCCTGAACTTATATCTCAAACAGATGGTTTGATGGTAAAGTTTGTGTATTGTCAAGGGTAAAACTGGTCATTCGAATTGTTTGAATCGGCCTTTATACCCTTGACTTTACATCAGGTGGAATTGTGTGATACTAATATCCCGGATTTTGCACCAGGTTGGTATTTTCGTCCAAAACGGTTTGCGGAATTGGCAACAGTTCTGAATTAGCGGTGTACGATCTTATTTGCTTTAATCGGCCACTGTCGCGCAAATTAACGGTGTTCATCACTTCCTGAAGTTTGCCGTTTCTAATCAGGTCGAACAAACGCTGACCCTCAAACGCAAGTTCTAAGCGACGTTCTTTTAGCACTGCTTCAATCATCAGTTCCTGAGATGATTTTACCGCACCTGATAATACAGGCAGATTAACCCGTTGCCTTATTTGGTCAACAATATCAGCAGCTGCGCTGAGGTTGGAGGCTCCACCTTTCCATGCCAGTGCTTCGGCTTTTAGAAGCATTATGTCGGCTAAGCGAAGCCGGATAATGCTGCTATTGGCCGAACGGCATTTGTACATAAACGGATAATCGTTGGCCGGATAATAGTTGCTCCATCCTGCCTGATAGTAAACAATGGATTGGTTGTAGCGAATATTGTCGTTCTCTGCCTGAAATGCCTGAATTAAATCACGCGAGGGAGTTACCCATTTAGCCCACGAGAACTGTGAGTTCCAATTTAGCAGGTCGCGGCCAAACATCCAGGTTACCCAGTTTCCTCCTCCGGTAAAGAAATGTGCTTCGAGAATCGACTCGGATGTATTTCTGGCTTTTATGTCGGTGCCGGCATCGTTCATGCCAAACAGCATTGAATAATCGCTTACCAATGAAAAACCATCGGCTATAACCGAGTCGCAATAGGCAATTACTTTGTCGTAGTCGCGATTTGCTTTTTCGGCAAAGGCTTTGGCCAACAAGGCGCGGGCCACAGCTTTCGACAATTTGGTTTTATCACTGCTGGCGGCCGGAGCATAAGGAACGGCTGTGGTTAGGTCGAGCACAATTTGTTTGTAGGCCTCTACCGGTGTGTTTTGCTTTGGAAAATAAAGCGGATATACTTCGGTGATGTTATCTGCAGTGATATCACCCGCTTCTTTTGTAATTACCGGGAAATTACCCCAAAATCTAACCATTTCGAGCATTACCATGGCTCGGAATATTTTAGCCTCAGCTTTCCATTGATTTCTTTCAGCAGCCGAAAAGGTTGCATCTGGCACCAAATCAATGTTATCGATAATGGTGTTAGCTTTGGCCACATCTGCCAGATAACGGTTCCAGTCGCGGGTAATTACACTGTTACCTCCGTCAAGTGAGTTGTTTTCAACGGGTACAACTTCGGCTCCGGTTGTGCCAGCATAGGCGTTGTCAGAGCGTACTTCGGTTAGCAGAAGATAATCGAGATACCAGTGTTCCTGATTTTTAAAGGCATTGTACATGCTTTCGTACTGGGTAAGCATTTCCCCGCGGGTTTTAAACTTTATCCGGTCGCCCGAACCTTCGTTTGATCCAAGAATAACTTCAGAAAATTCTGAAATGGGGTCTTTATCCAGCGAGCAGGATGCGGTTGCAAAAAGCATTAAGACCCCGAGTGTTTTGGTTATATAATTTAACTTCATAATCCAATCAATTAAAATTCAACATTTAAGCCAAATACTAAAGAGCGGGTCTGAGGATAAGTTCCCCAATCAATGCCCTGAATGGCTCCACTGTTACCCCATTGGTTAACTTCAGGGTCCATCCCCGAATAGTTGGTCCAAGTTATCAGGTTGGATGCTGTTACATAAGGCTGGAATCTTGAAATACCCCACTTGTCGAGCAGTCGGCTTTTTACGTTGTAAGCCAGTGATATGTCCTTAACCCTTAAATAACTACCATCTTCAACATAATAGGACGATGTTTTCATATCGAATCCGGCTTTGGGAATATTAGTGATTTGTCCTGGAATTCTCCAACGCTTTAATACTTTTGTCGACTGGTTTTTGGCATCGTACATACCTTCTGTTTCAATTCTCGATGCGTTGAATATGTCGTTGCCATAGCTGCCCTGTAGGAGGATGTTCAGCGAAAAGCCTTTGTAATTCAAAGTGTTGGTTAGTCCAAAGGTGAAGTCAGGGTTTGGGTCACCAATGTAGGTTCTGTCGGAGCTCGAAACAATACCGTCTTTGTTTACATCGCGGTATATCAGCTCACCGGTTTCAGGGTCTACGCCATCACTAATGTAACCATAGAAACCTCCTAATGGACGGCCAGGCTCGTTGCGCACCACAAACTCATTCAGGAAATCGCTTGTGCGTGCTCCGTAATAAATTTTTGTGAGTTCCAGTTTGGTTAATTTATTGCGGTTGAACGAGATGTTGAAATCGGTGCTCCAGTTTAATTGCTTGCCGGTAACATTGCGAGAGCTTACCATAAACTCAAAGCCTTTGTTGGTCATTTCACCTTCGTTTCTGCTGATTGAATTAGCTGCTGCAGCCCCTGATGGCAGCGTCACAAACATCAACATATCAGTTGTTTTTTTATAGTACCAGTCGGCTCCAAAAGTAATGCGGTTGTTAAAGGCAATCAGGTCAATTCCAATATTGGTTTGGGTGGTGGTTTCCCATGTTAAATCGGTATTACGCAATGTGTTTTGTCCAAGTATAACTGTTGCATTCTCTTTACCGGCTTCCCACCAATTCTGGCGGGTAATACTGTATCTCTCAAGATAGGAGTAATCGCCAAGACCCGATTGATTCCCTGTTTGTCCCCAGCCGCCTCGTATTTTAAGGTCGTTAATCCAGGTGGCATCTTCCATAAACGATTCTGAGGAAATTCGCCAGGCCGCTGATATGGAAGGGAAATAACCCCAACGGTGATCGGGATGAAGTTTCGAAGAGCCGTCTGCACGCATATTCATAGTAACAAGGTACTTGCTGTCGAAATTGTAGGCTAAACGACTTACGTACGACATAATAGACCAATCAGCAGCAAAAGTTCCGTTGCCTTGCAATATTTTATTAGCAGCATTGAGGGTTTTTATGCTGCCATCAATATAATGCGATGCTGTTTGGTAACTCTGCGACCATTTTGAAGTTGTTCCGGAACTTCCCAACATGGCATCAAAGTTATGCCGGTCGATAGATGTGTTGTAAGTCAGTATGTTATCGAAAATCATAACAGTACCCATTGAACGGTTGTCGCTTCCCTGTCCGTGTTGCGAACGTCCCCAGGATGTTTTAATGGGGTCAAGAAACGAGGTGTTATGGTTGTAGGTTCGGTCGAGGGTTATACTCGATTTTAGCTTCAAATTTGACAGGAACGAAATTTCTGCTTTACCTGTAGCCAGCAACCGGTGGTTGTTGTTTTTGTTATCCTCGCTTCGCGACATGTTTTCAACCGGATGGGTAATGTTTACACCGTAGAAATTGGCATAATACTGACCGGGGTTTTCCGGGTCCCAAATTGGAGCATAGGTTGGTGTGTTAATTACTGAAAGCACCACACCGGCGCGGTTCGAACCTTGTCCTGATATAATTCCATTACCCGAGTAATCAGAATACGAAACATTTCCTCCGATATTTAACCATGGACGGATTTGATTTTCGATATTGGCTTTAAAGTTATAGCGCTCAAAAAAGGCCACTTTGATAATACCGTTCTCACGGGTGTAACCTCCCGAAACGTAATATTTCATTTTATCATCACCGTTCGATACCGAGATCTGGTAGTTTTCGGTAACAGCGGTTTGGTATGTTTCATCATACCAGTCGGTTTGGTCGGTTAAACCTGCCGGAAGGGTGATGTTGGATCCCAAATCACTCAGGTATTCACGATATTGGTCAACATTAAGCGAATTAATTTTATTGGCAAGACTGGTTACGCCCACATGACCGTTAAACGTAATTCTTGCCTGATCTTTAACACCGCTTTTGGTGGTGATAATTACAACTCCATTGGCCGCACGCGAACCATAAATGGCTGCCGACGATGCATCTTTTAATATCTGGAGACTTTCAATATCGTTGGATGCTAAAAACGAAATGTCAGTCATTGGAACACCATCAACAACGTAAAGCGGGTCGTTGCTTCCGTTTAACGAGGTTGTTCCTCTTACACGCACTACCATGCCTGCATCGGGCGAACCATTGGGTTTAATAACAGAAACCCCGGCTGCACGACCCTGGATTGCCTGGGCCACATTGGTAATGGGTTTTTGGTCAAGGTCTTTTGTTGAAACGGTGGAAATAGATGTTGTTACATCTCGTTTACGCACGGAGCCATATCCAATAACAACCAACTCATCCAAAACAGAAATTTCCTCTCTCAAAACGATGTCTATAACCTGTTGGCCGTTAACTTGAATTTCTGCTGTTTTCATGCCGATAAAGGAGAACACCAGAGTGCTGTTTGATGGTGCAAGAATGGTGTATTTCCCGCTAATATCGGTAATAACCCCAGTTGATGTACCTTTTATCACAATGGAAGCCCCAGGCAATGGTTCTCCCGACGAATCAGTGATAGTACCACGGATTTGAATTTCCTGGGCTGACGTTTCAAGGGATACTCCAAATAAAAAGCAGGCCAGGAGTAAACCCCATAAATAATTACCTGCGAACGATTTTTTTTTCATCATAATAGTGAGCTTTAGTTTTTCTAAGTACCGGTGGTTTTTGAATCTCTAAAAAAAATCACCAAATGTTAACAAAGGTCAAAAGTAAACCGGTCAATAAATGGTTCCAATTTCACATGGATGAAAAGTGGATTTTAAACCAGATAGGATAATGGTAAATGTCAATAAATCAAGTGGAAGCTAAAATGAATTGTTTCTAAAAAAGTGGATGTTTCAAAATAGATGGTTAGGAAATAAAATAGGGTTTGGTAATTGGAAAAATTAATTTTTATTGTAGTTTATGTTGAAGATATACAATGTGTTGCGATTAGTAAATGAAAAAAGTATTAAAAAAGTCCGGAGTAAAAACCATAGCAAATCCGTGTACCTTGTTTCCTTTTTCTAGTCACCATCCTCCTTTTTTCAGTTTTCTTTTTTCTGTCTCCTGCCTCCCTCTGCTCTTAAACCCCTCCAATTTTCATCACGCAGTTTTCAAAGTCGTCGCGTGGAACGGCTGATTTGTTTTTTATTTTAGCACGGTAGTTATAAATGGTATTAACTGAATAGCGCAACAATCCTGCAATTTTGGAACTGTCGGTAATTCCAAGCCGAATTAAAGCAAAAATACGTAACTCAGTATTGAGTAATTCCCCAAATTTTAGCTCAATACGGTCTTCGGGTAATAGCAACGAATTAAAATCAACAACAAAATTTGGGTAGAGATGCAAAAAAGTATTGTCAAAATTGTTATAAAAATCTTTCACTTCCTTATCAATCAGTGCTGATGATTTGGCGTAAGTGAGCAGTTGCGCTACCTGACCCTTCGATATCTCTCTGGTAACGGTGTTTTTTAGGGTCTCAATTTTATCGATGTACGATGAGCAAATGCTTAAATACAAGCCTATGTATTCTTCTTTAACACGGTTCGATTCCGAAAGCGTTGCATTTAAATGTTTTAACTGTTCGTTGGCCTGGTTTAAATCTTGATTCAGATTTTGCAATTGAAGGTTGGCATCTTTTAAATGATTCTGAGCCAAAAACAACCCTTTTTTTTGCTTTAAGATTATCCATAGCGTAATAATTGAGAAAACAGCTAAAACAGTTGCCAGAATTAAAAAAAACCGAAGTTTGTTTTTTTGTGCTTCGCTGCGCAACTGATAAGCTCTGTCGATAATGGGTTGAACCTCCGACACCTGTATGCTCCGGAGTTTGGCATTGTAGAAATTGGCATCTTCAAGAGCATATCGAATGTATTCATAAGCACGATCGATATTGCCTTCCTGGTACAGCTGATTGGCCAAAAGAGTTAATGAGGCGTTGTCTTTTATGGCATGACGAATATCGGAAAGTGCCGATAAAATAAGGTACTTTTTGCGTAATCCTTCTTCTCCGTTTAGTTTGTAGCTCAACGACCGGTGAAAGGCAATTAATCCAAACAGAGGATTCTCCGGCGATATTTTATCCATTCGTTTGGTATTGATGTTGAGCGCTTCCAGTATATTTCCCGAATCTCTGAGTTGCGTCTCCAGTAAACTCAAATATTGCTCCGATTCGTGGTCGAGCATACGAACCAAAGAGTCTTTATAAAAATTAGCTATTAGTTCATATTCTTTAGCTGCTGTCTTCGATCTCGAGTAAAAGGCCATCTCGCCGTAAGCATGATCGTAGGCAAGGTAATAACTTAGTTTAAGTGAATTGTCAAGTGTTTTACGGTTAATGGAGTCGAGTATATCAGTTGCTTCTTTGTACATCCCATTCGACGACAGAAGGTAGGCAAGCATTATTCTTGTCTCATCATATAAGCGCAATTCTCCAATTTGTCTGGCTAAAATCAGGTTGCTTTCCAAATAGTAAATGGCCGAATCGGAAATGTATGGCTGATATTCTTTAAATAAATCTAAGTTGTATGAATACTTTGCATATTGATTATCAGCCTTTTTTAAAAGCTCCTTTAAATGGGCAATTCGCTCCTCACGAATAGCCATAAAGGTTTGTCGGGTTGCCAGAGTTTGATCTAATTTCTTAAACAACGAACCCAGTTCATCTGCAAAAACCTGATTTAAAAGGCTAAATAGCAACAGCAAAAGTAAAGCAGCTTTTTTCATGAGTATACAAAAACACAATTGTAACCCAAATTTACTAAAAAGGATGAATCTGCAAATTGTTGGTTACACTAACTACAAAGCTCATTGGCCGATAACCTTTAGCCTAATCTATCAATTTAATTTTTAACCACCTAATAAGATAAATAATGCCAAACACTAACAACCAAATAATAATGAATTGCAGTAATAGTAGTACGATTATCAACCAGCCGGACCAACCTTGGTATGCAACCACCATTATTGTTATTATAATGGGGAAAAATGCCATAAGGGCAATGTCTGACATTGTGTTAACCAACACAAATAAGCCAGCCAGAAAATATACAACTGTTATAACACCTGAGATTAGGATAGCATTGCGGAGGCTATTCTTTTTTGGGGTAGCTTCTGACATCCTTTAAAATCAGGGTAGCAATTTACTGATTTTCAGGATTGGTATTAATGTATCAATAAAAAACTTAGCCTCTAGGTTCTTTTAATGATTTAAACGTAAACGGTTTATGCTTTCTTTGCATCTACCATCGTGTTGTTTTTTAATGGTTTAAAACTTTTTTAGGTACTACCTTATTTAAACAGAGTAGCAAAGAATGCGCTAAAGTGTATTGCCAGATAAAGGAAACCTTTATTTAAAATCATTCTAAAAAAGCATTGTTATTTATCAAACAATACTTAAATTTGCAACATGGTTGCAAAAGTTATGCTTGTTAACGAACTTTTAAAAAGTAAGGGTCTGAATGTTACGGATATTCGTCGTCGGGTATTGAAAGCTTTAATGCAGCCCGGACGTGCTCTTACACAAAAGGAGCTGGAAGAAGAGCTTGAAAGGCAACTGGTTCAGGTTGATAGGGTTACGTTGTACCGGACCATTCGGGTATTATTAGAGAAAGGCATTATTCATCAAATACCTATTGATACACAATTGGTTAAATACAAGTTTGCCGGGGAGAATAAGAAAAGCGACCATCCTCATTTTCATTGCTCGTGTTGCAACAAATTGGTGTGTATGCCACAGGTTAATATTAAACCGAATATGCTGCCGGGCGGTTTTACAATGCAATCGGTAAGTTTAGTAATAGAAGGCGTTTGCCCTCAATGTAATAATATTGAAAACTTAAATAAAACGGAATGAAACGACTCTTGAATACTCTCTATGCTTTTTCATTAGCCACTTTAGTTTTAAGTGGTTGTGCCAATAAGTCGGAGAAAGCAGATACCATATCGGTGAGTATTTTACCACAGAAATATTTTATTGATGTTTTAACTGGTAATGCGTTGGAAGTTAATGTAATGATTCCTCCCGGAGCCGGACACGCCACCTATTCGCCAACACCTATGCAATTTAAAAAGCTTTCCGATTCAAGACTTTATATACGGATAGGTTATCTTGGATACGAACAGGCCTGGATTCATCGTCTTAAAGAGTTAAATCCCGAAATGGAACACCTTAACCTTTCGGAGAAAACCGAGCTCATCCGAGGCGAAGAGATTCATCATGGCGACCATGTGCACGAAGGAGGTGTTGACCCGCATATATGGTTGTCGCCCAAAGTAATGATGGATTTGTTGCCCAATGTTAAACAAGCACTAATCAACAGTTATCCACATTTAAAGGATACCATTGAAGCTCATTATCCACAGCTGTTAGCTGAGGTGGAAGGTGTTCATCAACGATTAAGTGTGTTATCTGGTTTGTTGACAAACCGGAAATTTATGATTTTTCACCCGGCCATGACTTATTTGGCGCGCGACTATGGCTTTGAACAAATTGCCATTGAGCAGGATGGTAAGGAGCCCTCGCCGGCTATATTGGCTAAAACCATACAATATGCCAGAGATAATGAAATCAGGGTTATTTTTATTCAAAAGGAATATGATATACGCAATGCCCAAATGGTAAGTAAAGAAACAGGTATCAAACTTATTCAGGTTGATTATCTGGAGTACAACTGGACAGATATGATGAACCAGATTATTGACAAACTTCAGGAGAATCTTCAATGACCAAGCCCATTGCCAGTCTTAAAGGGATAATTGCCGGTTATAACAACGAGCCTGTATTGCGAAATATAGGATTGGAAGTTTTTGCCAACGACTTTATTGGCGTTATTGGACCAAATGGAGGGGGTAAAACCACGCTCATCAAAGTTTTGTTGGGCATCCTGAAGCCTTTTAAAGGAACGGTGGAATTTCCTTCCGGGAAAATTAAAATAGGATACCTGCCACAAGCCAGCCAAATTGACAAAAGTTTTCCAATAAGTGTTAAGGAAGTGGTTCAATCGGGATTGCAGCCCCTCAATAAATGGAATCCGGTTTTATTGGCCCGGCAAAAACAAAAGGTAGTAAAGTTGCTTAACGAGAGCGGTTTGCAGGCATTGGCCAAACGCCCCATTGGTTCTTTGAGTGGTGGACAGTTGCAAAAGGTGCTTCTTTGTAGGGCTCTTATAAATGAACCAGATTTGCTGGTGCTTGATGAGCCTAACACTTATGTAGATAAAAATTTCGAGTATGAGCTGTATCAATGGCTTCAGGAGTTGAATAAAAGTATGGCCATTATTTTGGTCTCGCACGATATTGGAACCATTTCATCAATGGTAAAAACAATTGCATGCGTGAACGGCGATTTGCATTATCATCCCTCCAATATCATTTTGGCCGAATTACTCCATGTTTACAAGTGCCCTATTAATTTAATTTCTCATGGCCCCATTCCACACAGGGTGTTAAAAAAACATTGATTTATGACCGGTTTATTAGAACTTTTCAGCTACAGTTTTTTTCAGAATGCGATAATGGCTGCCCTTATTACCAGCGTTTTAGCAGCTATGGTTGGAACCTATATCGTGTCGCGTAAAATTGTATTTATAACCGATGGCATCACCCATTCTTCTTTTGGGGGTATTGGATTGGCTTATTTTCTGGGAATAAACCCATTTTTTGGGGCTGCCTTTTTTGCTGTTTTGTCTGCATTAGGCATCGAATGGGTATCGCATCGTGGTAAACTGCGCGAAGACAGTGCCATAGCAATTATTTGGTCGCTGGGAATGGCTGTGGGGATTATTTTTGTTTTTATAACTCCAGGTTATACGCCCGACCTGATGAGTTTTTTGTTCGGAAGTATTCTTTCAGTTGGATATACTGATTTAATGGTAATGTTGATTCTAACTGTTTTTACAGCTTTGTTCATGGGCATATTTTATCGCCCCGTTTTATACTCGGCCTTCGATGCCGAATTTTCTAAAATAATGGGAGTTCAGGTGGCTTTTTTCAGGTATATGATGTCGTTGATAATTGCCATGGCCATTGTAGTAAGCATCCGGAGTATGGGGATTATTCTGGTTTTAAGTTTATTTACTATCCCACAAGCTACCTCCATGTTGTTTTCGCATAACTTCCGCCGTATTATTCTAATATCGATGATATTTGGGCTGACTGGTTCGTTGGTGGGGTTGTTTTCAGCTTACAGTTTTAATATACCATCAGGTGCGGCTATTATTTTTGCATTAACCATTCAATTTCTGGTGTTTAAATTGATTTTCTGGATTAGAAGTCTTATTGCTATTAATTAGAGTTTGATTAATAATCTTATCGATAAAAAATAAGAAACCTTGCAAAATAATCCTGCAAGGTTTCTTATAGTATTGGTTAAGTTTTATTTAGCCTTGTCGTAAACAAGCTTTAATTTTATTTCTCCCATTGGGGTTTCGCGTGTTGATTCAATTGTTAAAACAGCTCCATCAGCACTAATACTCCATACCTCGGTTGATTTTATTTCGGTTGGTTGACCATCGCGGTTAAAAACAGAAGTAGTGTTAATCGTTAGTGTTTCCTGGTTGGCAGACCAATTGGCCGTTGACTTGCTAACCCTATTCATAAAACCTGTGTTTTCACTCACTTTACCATCTAAAGAAAATTTCTCACTTTGAATCCGCTCTTCGCCATTAAAACCTACGATTTTGCGGTCAACACTTAAGGAGTTGATATCTTGCGTTACAGTTAATTGAAATGCAGGACGCATACGACCTTCACCCATAGTGCTTTTACCTTCATTTAATTTAAAATTTCCGGCAAAGTTGGCTTTTTGAGCATAACTGGTCATTGATACCGTTAGCCCCAAAAATAGAGCCATCAGAGCTAAACTGGTTTTTGGGTTTTTTAAAATTTTCATCTTTTTACATTTTAAAAGGTTAATTGAAAACAATGACTCGTTCTATAAATTATAAAGAGTGAGTGTATTGTTAAAATGTTTAGTGGATTTCATTATTGTTATTCGCTTTAAAAATTAAGGATTATAAAAACTGATTCAGAAAAAGGATAAGACAATTAACATTTCAACTTTTATCCTCATTGAAGTAATTATTGATATATATTGCAATGTGGTTATTTATGTAAAGGTTTCTTTGCCGTTCGCCATCCCTTGGATAAAAACGGACTGTCATTAGCAATATATTGTTGTTTTAATTTTGGGTCATTATTGTCAAACTGTTTTATTTAATACTGTTATCAGTTAAAACTGCTTCCCCCACTAGCATATCAAGCGGAGAGGTAATTTTTATATTTTCCCTGTTCCCGGTTACCATCATAATTTTATGCCCGGCAGCTTCAACAACCGAAGCGTCATCGGTAAAGGCAGGAAGCCATGTTTGCTGGTAGCATTTTTTGAGCAGTAAGGTTTCAAAAACCTGCGGGGTTTGTACCATTCTGTACTCTTCACGAATACAGGCCACACTTTCGTTACCCACGATTCTTCTCAACGATTCAACTGGTTCGGTTACCGGAATGGCAGCGCCAAATTCTTTTGCCATTTCAAAACAAGACTTGATGGTCTCAACCGAAACAAAAGGCCTGACACCATCATGTATGGCTGTTATGCCACCATCGGGAACCTCTTTTAACCCATTTACCACACTATGGAAGCGGGTTATGCCTCCCTGGGCCATTTTGTGAGGGATGGCAAAAGCATATTGCCGGCATAAGTCGTTCCAGTACTCGAAGTGCAAAGCCGGCAATACCAATACCACATTAATATGTTGATTGTATTGAACGAAACGGTTGATGGTATGCATCAAAACAGGAAGTCCTTTCATAAGTAAAAACTGTTTTGGTATTTCTGTTCCCATTCTTAAGCCATGACCTCCGGCCACAACTATAACATGTTCGTTCATAGTTTTCAGGAATTATTTCTCAACTCAATATTTTTACTCTCAGTCTTTTCAGGTTTTAATATAACTGTTTTGTTTCTTTTCTTAAGTTTTTAACTATAAACGGTTTCCTGATTAGACACATACCAAAAGAAAAGGATTAAACAGAACGTGTTATTTTTTTTACATTCAAGCCTTATTCGTTATAATACAATTGATATTAGAAACCAGTTATGCTGGCACAATTGCATGCAAGGTGTTTAATGGGTTATATGCCAATTTGTTTAATAAACTAAGGCGTAACTAAATTTATTTTAAATATTTATACCGCTTTATACTTTTCTTTGGTGTTTTCTCAAACTCCTCGGGAAAGAGAATTATTTTCGAAATGGCCATATAGGCAGGCAATTCGGCATTCACTTCCGTCCGTAATTTTTGCAAACGCTTTTCAATGTCTTCGTTGGTAAATTTAAGGTTTTCACAGGCTTCATAATCGGGGTAAACCAATGCCTCAATTTTTCCATTATTCTCGCGAACCAAACATTCCTGCACAAATTCATTATTGTTAAGCACAGCCTCAATTTCTTCGGGATAAATGTTTTGACCCGATGGACCCAGAATCATATTTTTACTCCGACCTCTTATAAAAATGAAATTATCCTGATCAATAACGCCCAAATCGCCTGTATGTATCCAGCCATCATCGCAGAAAATATCATTGGTGGCTTTTTCGTTTTTGTAGTATCCAAGCAACAGGTTATCGCCATAAACCTGAATTTCACCAACCACATTGTAAGGGTCGGGACTGTCAATTCGTACCTGCATGCGGTCAACTATGCGTCCTGCCGAAAAGTTTTTTGTAGTTTGCCAGGGTGCGTAACTAATTAATGGGCCACATTCTGTCATTCCATAACCCACAGTGAGGGGAAACTTTATTTTTTTCAGAAACAACTCAACATCTTTATTCAGAGCTGCACCACCAACCACCATCTCTCTAAACTCACCGCCAAAAACGGTTGTGAGCTTGTTTTTAATTTTGTTGTAAACAAGCTTATTTGCTACCGGAAGCTTTAAGAGTGCTTTTAATCCCGGGTTTTCAAGTTTTGGCATAATTTGCCGTTTGAAAATCTTCTCCAAAATAAGTGGCACCGAAAGTATCAAATGCGGTTTCACCTGGCGGAAAGCTTCGGTTATTATTTGTGGCGAAGGGGTACGTGTTAAAAATGTAATATGGCAACCAATGGTAAAAGGCCATAAAAACTCAAACAAACAGCCGTATGTATGGGCTAATGGGAGGAACGACACAATCCGGTTACCAGCAACCAGATCAAAAGTGTCGCGGGCGTACTGCACGTTCGACCAGATACTTCTGTGGGGAAGCAGAACTCCCTTTGAAAACCCGGAAGTGCCTGATGTATAAGATAAAACCATGACTTCCTCAGCGCCAATTTCGGGGAATTGAAGTTTATTTACATCAAATTCTGTTCCTGATGCTTTGGTTTTATGATGGGCCTTGTCGAGAGCTTTTTTAAGTTTTTCGTGAGGGTCAACAATAGGAGTAAAGCCATTCATTGAAACAATGCCCTTAACATGAGGGATTTGTGTTTCATCAATTTTATCGAACATCAGTTCTGTTGAAAACAACAATATCGACTCGGAGTGATTGACAATGTGGTGAATGTCGTTCGAATGGAAATCGGGTAAAATAGGCACAACAACTGCCCCGTAAGTAATTACACCAAGATAGGTTAATGCCCAGTTCGACATGTTTCGGCCTATCATGGCAACTTTATCGCCTTTTTTAATGCCTACTTCATGAAAAAACTGATGAAGGAAATAGATAGATTTACCAACTTCCCTGTAGGTGAAGTCATCGCCCTGATAATCACTAAAGGCTTTGTAATCAGGGTGTTTTTTAATGACATCTTCAACCAAACTTATATATCCATTGTTAGTCATAACTTCCTTTTTTGAAATGAATTTTTTGAACAAAAGGGCTTAAAATTTCATTATTTTTTTCAAATTTCAAACAGGTCAGCAATTTCAAAATATAAGCTGTAACTCTAAGTTAGTGATTAAGCGAATTTTGCAAACAAATGAAGTTCGTAATAAATTTTTATATTAGCATCTAATAATGTAAAAAAAATAGCAATGTCTTATTAATTGTTTTTCAAAATTGCAGAAAGATGCTATTTTTATGCACATTATAAAAGTCTTTTCTTAGCCTGCCCTATCTTTAAAAACCTCACCTTTAAGCAATATTTCAATTATGATACAACAAGCTTTGTTAGCCAACCATCTGGCAAAAAAAGTTTTATCTGCTCTTTTCCGGAGGGTTCGATAGCAGTGCCATACTTGGATGTGCCATAAAAGCAGGCGTTGAGGTTGTTCCCGGATGGATAGATAATGGATTTAACAGGCAGCCGTTGAACTAAAAAAGCAACAGGCAGCCAATTTGGGGTGTTCTCATCTCGAAGTTTTAAATGTGCATCCATCGGCCGGTGTGTTAGCTAATCCGGTTGAGCGCTGCTTTCATTGTAAAGGGGAATTGGCTTCTCCGGCAGTTGCTTTTGACGATGGCCCTGTTTTTGATGGTACCAATGCCAGTGTTAACCACTTTCGGTGCCGGGTTGATGATAATGATCATTGCGCATTGAATGCCGGCATCAGGCCACATTTATGCTGTTAATTGAACCCCTTGTCAGGCAACAATTGGTGGAATTGGGATAGAAAGTAGCTACCTTTGCTACCCTTGATTTGGAAGCTGCCAGTAAAAATAAGTTTGATAAAATAAGGAACCTATGACTTTTGATGAACTTTTTGATGAAATAAAATCGGGAAAAATGAACCGGCAGGAGGCCCGGAAACATTTTTCGCTCGATTGGATGCAAACTGCCCGCAATTATATTGCCGATGTTAACCGTGGCGCTCGCATCAATATCCCTGAAATAATTTATGGAGAGTACAAAACACTTTCGCAAACCATTGAAATTGCTGAAGCTTTGTTGGGTCATCATCCCAGAGTGTTGATTTCCAGGAGTCAACATGCAACCGAACTGGTTAAACATTACAAAGATAAACGAACTGTTCATGAGTCGCCTTTATTGGTTGTAGTAGGAGAGATGCCCGTTGTGCGTGGCAGTGTATTGGTTATAAGTGCAGGGGCGGCCGACCATCCTGTGGTTGCAGAGTGTGAACTTGCTTTACGGGCTGTTGGAGTTGAGCCCATTGTTTTCGAGGATAGAGGGATCGCCCATCCAACCAGGGTTCTGGAAGCTGTGCAAACCGGCATGGAAAAAGGAGTGGCTGCTGTAGTGGTGGTTGCCGGTATGGAAGGGGCATTGGCACCTTTTGTTTCATCGCTGGTTCCTTTGCCGGTAATTGGCGTTCCTACTTCGGTTGGTTATGGGTTCAGAGCCAAAGAAGCCGCTTTAACATCTATGCTGGCATCGTGCGCGCCCAATTTGGTTGTGGTAAATATCGATGGTGGCATTAGAGCTGCAGTGGTATCAGGGCTTATAGCCAAAAATCAGAATAAAGAATGATGGCTTAAAAGCCTGACAACAAACAAATATAAAACTCATGCAATTATTTATTAAAGCAGCCGGCGGTATAGCCGGTGATATGTTTTCAGCGGCCCTTATTAATGCCGGAGCTGATAAAAACAAGGTTGTATCAGCGATGAAAGCTGCTGCTGAAACCATTGGACGCTCATCTGTAAATCATGTTAAAACGGCTGATGGTTGTTCCCGTTTGCTGATTAGTGTTGAGCACCATCATGGACATTTATCTTCACATAAAGCCATTCATTTGCTTGAGCATTTATTCGAAGATTTTTCAGTGAAACCCGAGCATCGCGATTTTGGCTTTCGTATGCTGCGTGCATTGATAGCTGCTGAAAACAAGGCACATGCACGCCACGATTTTAATATGGATTCCAATCATTTTCACCATTACCACCATCATCACGAGCATGAACATAACCATGAAGATGAAAAGAAGGCGCATCAGCACCACCATCATCACCACAATCAAAGTTTGTATAAAGAGCCTGAAGCCTGGCTGCACGAAGCTCAGGATATACTGATTGATATTATGGGTGCGGTTGTTGGACTTCAGGAGTTAGGTGCACCTGTTCATGCTAAACTTGATGGCCCGGTTTATTATGGAGGTGGTTCGGTGAGTTTCTCACATGGCACGTTAAAGGTACCAGCACCGGCTACTCAGGTTATGATTGATGATTACAATATACCTGTATCAGCCGGTCCAATTGAAATTGAGCTATTCACACCAACCGGTGCTGCAGTTTTAACTGCCTTGGAGGCATTCAAAACCGATGTTTTGCCGACAGGCAAACCTTTATATCATGGAAAGTCCCGGGGAACTAAAGATTTGCCCGTACCACCTTTGGAAGTTTTGATTTTCCAATAGTCTTACACATAAACATTCCCGATCTTAATCAGTTTGGGAATGTTTAAAAGTTTAATTTTTCTGCCGTTCAGCTCAATGAGTTTGTCCGTTTTAAACTCCGATAACAGGCGTATAACCGACTCTGTTGCAGTGCCTACCATATTAGCCAACTCTTCGCGGGTTAACGAAATTTGTAAATTATGCTCTTCGTCCAGATCAAAAGTATCCATCAAGAGTAACAGCACTTCGGCCAAACGCTCCCGAACGGTCTTCTGGGCAATATCGGTAAGGTATTTATTGGCTTCACCCAACTCGCGGCAGGTGAGCTTCATTAATGACATGGCAAATTCGGGGCTGCCTTTAATAAAGCCAGTTAGGGTATCGCCGGGAATATAGCACAAAACGGCATCATTAATAACACGGGCAGTGGTACAAGCCAGTTCATCGCTGATTACCGACCTGAATGCAATGAGGTCGCCTTCGCGGGCAAAACGAATAATTTGCTCTTTACCATCGAAGCCGGTTTTGTAAATCTTTAATATACCGCTACAAACAACATAACTGCCGTTAATGCGGCTGCCTTCGTTGTAAACAATGGCTCCCCGGCGGTATTGATTGCAAACCATATTATGGCTGATTTTTTCAACTTCTGCATCGGTTAGCCCTTTAAAAATATCATATTTCCTTAAATCGAAATTTTCGAAATCCGGATCTTGCTGAACATTCTTCATAGAAACCAGTTATTGTATAAAACTAACAACCTTATTTGGACTTAATAACAAATATAGAAAGAAACCTGTTATTTTTTCAAAATAAAATAAATAACTATTCAAACCTTTTTTATTTGTTTGATATCGTGTTAAATACCTTGTTAATTTAAAATATTGCAACCACAGAGATTTTAGGAAATAGGTCTTCTGATTGTTAAAAATAGCCTTTTAGCTTACAATTTGAAATTAGATTTATTTCATATACTTTTGCAAATATCTAAAAAAATAAATATATAAATATATGAAGAGCGAAGTAAATATTAAGTGGCTTGGAAATATGGCTTTCGAAGGAGAAGTTGGGGGTCATAAAATTATTCTGGATGCCGCACCCGAGAGCGGGGGTGAAAACAAAGGAGCACGCCCAAAACCTTTAATGCTGTTGGCTTTGGCCGGATGTACCGGTATGGATGTGGTTTCTATTCTGAAAAAAATGAGGGTTGAGTTTGAAGATTTTCAAATTTTTGTGGAAGGCGATTTAACCGAGGAGCATCCAAAATATTACCAAAGTATGAAAGTGATTTATCAGTTTAAAGGCAAGAATCTGCCAATGGATAAACTTGAAAAAGCGGTTTCCTTGTCGGAAGAGAAATATTGCGGGGTTTCGGCTCTTTATAAAAAGGCCATCCCTGTAAGTTTTGAAATCAAGGTGATTGAATAAATATTAATAGTCAGAGGTTATTAGCTGCTAACACTTAACAGCTAATAATTTCTGACTTTTACCTGCTTCTCTTTTGCTACAGCGCCGATTTAAATTGCTCCAGAAAACGAACATCATTCTCAAAAAACAACCGGATGTCGTTAATCTGGTACTTCAGCAATGTAATGCGCTCAATGCCCATTCCAAAAGCAAATCCGGTGTATTTTTTACTGTCGATATTGCAATTGTCGAGAACGTTGGGATCAACCATACCACAACCTAATATTTCCACCCATCCGGTGTGTTTACACATATTACACCCCGAGCCGCCACATAGTGTACAGGAAATATCCATTTCGGCCGAAGGTTCGGTAAATGGGAAATAGGATGGGCGCAGTCTGATGCGGGTGTCCTGTCCGAACATCTCTTTAGCGAAATAAAGCAGTGTTTGGCGCAAATCGGCAAACGAAACATCGGTATCAATATACAATCCTTCAACCTGGTGAAAAATACAGTGGGCGCGCGCCGAAATGGCTTCATTGCGGAAAACACGCCCGGGGAAGATGGCCCTGATGGGTGGCTGCTGATTTTCCATAACCCTAACCTGAACGGATGAGGTGTGTGTGCGCAATAAAATGTCAGGATTTTTATGAATAAAGAAGGTGTCCTGCATATCGCGTGCCGGGTGTTCAGGCGGGAAGTTTAAAGCCGAGAACACGTGCCAGTCGTCTTCAATTTCGGGGCCTTCGGCAATGGTAAATCCAAGTCGGCCAAAAATATCGGCAATTTGGTTACGCACCACCGACAATGGATGCCTGCCACCAATGGGATAAGATGTTCCGGGTAAAGTGAGGTCGGTTTTACCGATGTCGAAATTGGCCTGCTCAAATTGATCCTTAAGTTTTTGAATGGTATCCTGCGCCATGTTCTTAAGTTGGTTAAGCGCCATGCCAACGGCCTTTTTGTCCTGAGGAGGCACATTTTTAAACTCATCAAACAAAACAGAAACCAGTCCTTTTTTACTCAGGTATTTGATTCTCAGATTTTCAGCATCGGCAGCCGAGTCGGCTTTCAATCCTTCAATCTCTTTAATTAGCAGGTCTATTTTTTCTAACATTGATATGTTTTTTTTTGATCAATTTGAAGCACAAAAGTAATAATAATAGAGCAAACTGGCATCTATTTCTTTAGAATCTCGATGTTTCGGATGCGGATATCTTTTTCGGGCCTGTCAACGTTATAAACTTTTACGGCTGCAATTTTATCAACAACATCCATCCCTGAAACCACTTCACCAAAAACTGTATAATCATCATCGAGGTAAGGCGCCCCGCCAATGGTGGTGTACACTCTTCGTTGTTCGGCAGTAAATTTCATGTGTTTCTGCTTTTCCAGTTCATCCAGCTCTTTGTTATCGAAAACCCGTCCCGATACAATATAGAATTGCGAACCATCTGAGAAATTGCGCGGGTTTTGTTCGCTGGGCAATTTGGAGGCTGCCACAGCGCCCCGACGATGGAAAATTCCCGGAACCACTTTCATAGGAATGGAATAACCGGGACCCTGCCAGCCAACAACATCGTCGCGTGTGGCATTACGTGTGTCGGCAGCACCTGTTTGAATCAGAAAATCTTTAATCACCCGGTGCACCAAAAGGCTATCATAAAATCCATCGCTCACCAGTTTAATAAAATTGTCGCGGTAATCGGGGGTTTCGTCATAAAGCCTGATGACTATAGATCCCATACTGGTATTGATTCTGAAGCCGCTTACTTTTGTGTGCGAGATGTAAACTTTATCTGATTTGCCGCTTAAATCGATTATTGGTTGTGGAGGTTGTTGTTGTTTCAACAGATTTTCAATCCATTTGCTTTCTAAAACTGTGGTTATCACCGAGTCTTTCTCAACTTTTCTTGTTTGGATGATACCGGCTAAAGCATGGTCGCTGAAGAAAGCGGGTTTGCCTGGTTCCAATTCTCCGGCAAGTACATATATCGACGAAGAATCGGTTTGCTGATGGTTGCTTATGGTGGTACGACTTACAAATAAATCGCGACGAGGACGCAACAGGGTATAAATGGTGTCTTTTTGTAATGGCGGTTCAACAATTTTCAGGTAATCATCGTTTCGCCTTTTTACCTTTAAAATAACCAGATTTAAATAGTGATTATATGCTGTGTAGCCTTCCACTTCGTAATACTGAGTGGTACCGGGAGCTCCAATTTTAGCGCGGTAAGCTCCCTTTATGAAATCTAAATTGGTTACAACAGTTTCTTTATCAACAAAAAAACCAAAACCTTTGTCGATTGGGCGGGTATAATGGTCGGAAGTATGTATCTCTACCATTCCTTTTATATTGGATTGAAAGGAGCCCCGCATAACCGGCTCATCTGCAGCCTTCTTTTCCTGCTTTGCTCTGCATCCAAATTGCGTAACCATTAACAATGCCAATGAAAAACCAATAGGTACAACTATCTTAAGGTTCATGTTGATGGTAGTTTAGTTTGCAGTTAATAGCACTCTTCAATATGAATAACCACATCTTTCAGAGGCCTGTCGTTTTTATCGGTGGGCATGGCTGCAATTCTGTTAATAACATCCAATCCTTCCACCACTTCGCCAAAAACTGTATAATCTCCATCCAAATCGGGGCAACCACCAATGGTGGTATAGGCTTGCCGTTGTTCGGGAGTAAAAATCAGCCGGTCCGATAAGGTAAACTCAAAATCAATTTTTGCCCTTATTTCGCCCAGCCGCCGGTTAAACTCGCGAGGATCGGTTTGTTTTAGCTGGTCCAGTTCATCTTTAAATGGAAGATAGTGTTTCCGTTTAAGTTCTGCCATAATGGGATTGTTTACTCTTTTCTCGAGCAAATCAAGCTCTTCCGAAGTATAAACACGCCCGTGAACAATATAGAACTGCGAAATGTCCGACATACGGAAATGGTTGATGTTTTCGGGCTGCCGGGGAGCACAAATAGCTCCTTTTTTATGAAACCGCTCTTTTGAAAATTCCGAACTGATTATTTGACTGGAGCTTCCGTAACCAATATGCTTACCCGCCGGTGCATTGCGCGAATCGGATGAACCACCCTGAATTACAAAGTTTTTAATAACCCGGTAAAACAAAGTGCCGTTAAAGTGCTTGTCGTTGACCAGCTTCAGGAAATTTTTACGGTGTTCGGGTGTTTCATTATAAAGCTTTATGCGCATATTTCCCTGATTGGTTTTAATGCAAACATAGTAAACCGGTTCCTGTGAAAAGGCATTTACAGGGAACCATATCAGCGTAATTAATAGTGCTATCTTAGCAGTTAACAGCCTTAAAACCATTGTATTTTATTCTTTTGAAATTTTAACTTTCATAACAACATTCTGGAGGGGTCTGTCCATTTCGTTGGTTTCAACACTGGCAATTTTATCAATAACATCCAAACCTTCCACTACTTCGCCAAAAACAGTGTAGGCATTGTCGAGGTGAGGCGTTCCTCCAATGGTAGTATAGGCAATGCGGTGTTCTTCAGGTATTTTAATTGTTTCAAGTGCATCCAGTTCAGGTTGAGCCTCGCCGGAAACCTGCTCAAAAAGTTGTTGAAGGGCTTTGTTGTCACCACTTTGCTGAAGTTTTATGAATGTATCGCGATGCTGATTCATGTACTTCATCATAATTGCCTGGCGCTGCCGATCGGTCATCACCCGTTCAAACTGGTCCATCTCTTCGTTGGTATAAACCTTACCCTGAACAATATAAAATTGTGAGCCGGATGATTTTTTTTGGGGATTAGTCTGGTCGCCCTGGCGGGCAGCGGCTAAAGCTCCTTTCTTGTGGAAATATTTTGGATAAACAATTTCTGCATCAATTTTATAACCAGGGTCGCCGCTGCCAAGTTGAACACTCAAATTGGCATTTCGTGAGTTTGGGTCGCCACCCTGAATCATAAAATCTTTTATTACCCGATGGAACAATAAATCATCGTAAAAGCCTGATGACGCTAATTTTATAAAATTGTCGCGGTGTAAGGGCGTTTCATCATAAAGCTTAATAACAATATTGCCATAAATGGTTTCAATAACTACTTTGTTTTGTTTTTGTGCGCATCCAGTAAAAGGCACAATCAGGGCCAGAAAGAAAAGGAGTTTTATAAATTTCATATTCAAGCGAAAATTTATTTATTCAGTCTTTATAAAAAGTTTCTTAATTCAAAACACTCGTGAAATAGCTGAGCATGGCTTTTTTGAGCAAATGCTTTTGCAACGTAGGTGTCATGGCGTTAACGCTTCGGAGTACATCAAATTCGGGCCAGCCTTGTTCATCATTGCCTTTCTTTTTTAAGTAGCCAAGGTTTTCAAAAAGTGTGCATTTCCCTAAATTTATTAAATCCCACTTTTCATCGCGCGAATAGTGTCTGAATCCGAGGCCCCGCTCGTGTATGCCAATAATGAAAAGCATAAAATCAAAATCGGCAGTGACTTTAAATTGTTTGCTTACTTTCAACACCAGCTCGTCCCACTTTTGCTCTGTATATTCTTCGGATTGGTTCATATTTTAAATGGTTCAAAAATAGTAAATTGATTTATATGCGCCAAAATACAAAGGTTTTGCCTTCAAACCCATTTGAGAAACAAACTGATTGCCTGCAATGTTTTGAAGAAAATGAACCAGTATGGTTATTGAATTGACTTAGTAACTGTTTAAGTTTAGATATAAGATTTTTAGTTGTAAGATGGATAGAGAAGATTTGTAAGTTTTTAAGAGGTCTTAGCATCTTCAAGGCTTATCTATCCGTCTAATAATCTTACATCTAATCATCTTAACATTAATTTCAATCTTAAATTTAAACAGTCTATTAGTACGCTAAAAGGCCGACAGGTTGGTAGTGATTGAAAAATGGTTGGATGAACCACCCAAATGATAGCGCCCTGAGCCGTATGAAAAATGAAGTTTGTAAATTCTTATTCCAAAGCCCCATGTAAACCCAACTGTTGATGCACGTGCATCAACCTTTAGCTCGTGGCGGCGGCGTGCATTGTAACCTGCTGCCACATAAAAATTACGAGAAGGCGCAAATTCGGTTCCAAAAACAACGTGTCTCAACATCTTTTCCATGCCCGAATCGTCTGATTCTTTATTTGTTGATGATGAGCCATCGTCAGGCAAATTATAACTGAGCGAGCCCGATAATAAATCCTGAAAAGTTAAAGAGAACCTGAATGGTGCATGTGCCAGTTTCTTGGAAAGGCCTAACTGAAGGTCGGGTTTCAGACTTTCAGTAGGTAAATCGCTGTAGGAGGTTATTTGTTTGCCAAAGTTTCGCAATACCAATCCGCCCGACAATAAACCATCGTGATGGCGATAGAAAAGCCCGGCATCAAATGCCATTCCCCACGAGTTGTACGATTCAATCTGACTGAAAACTGGTTTTACTGATAATCCTGCGGTAAACCGCTTATTAAGCTGACGGCTGTAGCTCAGTTGAATAACTGTTTCACCGGCAGTAAAATTACCTGTTATGGTACCTGTTTCATCGGCGCCAATAAAATCTCCATACCCTAAATGCTGAAAGCCAATTGCAAAATTTCCAACTTTCCCAAAATTCCAGCCAATGCCTCCATAACCGTAATTAATGCCGGCAAAATAGGGAACATAGCTTATTGAAACTTGTTTTGAAAAGGTAGAATCGAGCAAAGCCGGGTTGTGAATCAGCATGGCCAAATCGTGGCCTTCAATTCCAACCTGGTTGCCACCCAATGAAGCAACTTTTGCCGATTGCGTTAAATGCAGCAACCCAAATAGCGTTTCACCTCCACGCTGAGCCAGAGATGGAATGCCGATTGCATAAAATACAAACAGCAATATATGTTTGTTTAAGCGCTTCAAAATTTTTCTTTTGTTCGATTTTTTAACAACGCTAAAATACGGATTTCATTATGATATTGGTGAAATTTACACTCACTATCTTGAAATTTTCGTTTTTAAACCTTCTACAACTTCCAAAACGGCAGGGCAAACAAGCGTGTTGTGCCAGGTTAATTTTAATATCTGGTGAAACCTCTTTCTGTTGGTATGAGGGTATTCACGGCACGCTCTTGGCCTGTCGTCATAAATCATACAATGATTATCGGGCATTAAAAAAGGGCACGGAGCCTGGTTAAAAACATAGTCTCCATCTTCATCCAATTTAAAATACTGCTCAATTAATGCCGAAGGTTTTATTTTTAGCCGTCGGGCAATACGGTCAATATCCCGGTCGATAACAATAGGGCTGGTTGTTTTGCAACAGTTAGCACAATCGAGGCAGTTTATGCGTTTAAA
>CAZFTD010000007.1:24724-40867 GCA_964521525.1 uncultured Marinilabiliaceae bacterium
TCAATTTTAGGGTCGAAAAGCTCCATAGTTTCGTAATCAATAATCACGTTTTTCCCTTTTGTGTTTTTATAATCGCCGGTTAATTCCATATCAGAATCGAAAAAGGTAAGCCAGTAATATTTCGAAACTTTTCCGGACTCATCTTTTAATGAGAAAACAACAAAAAAATCATCTTCAACTTTGGTGATGGTTCCTTTTATAGAGAAACTTTCTTTTTCTTCTGATTCTCCACTGACCATACGTGATATTTTCATCATCAACTCGGGACATTTTAAGGCAATTTTAACACCGATAATCCGACCCAGTTTTTCGCCTTCCACATCAATCCTGTCCATATCGATGCCATAGTCGCGCTTCAATTCGTCTTTGTAAGCCCAGCAAGCTTCAATCATACAAAGTCCAAGTTTCATATTAAGCTCTTCCTGGTCGCTTATATCCGGCATATTTTCAATACAATCGCACGATTGTTTGGCAATAACATCCATGTAGTCTTGTGCAAAAAGAGAACTGCTCATAATAAGTAGCAGTGATAGCATAAAAATGTTTCTCATAAAATGGTTTGTTTAAGTATTATTGGGGAATGTTAAATTAATTCAATGATTATCTGTTCAATATTTAATTGATTTTCTTTTAGATTGGTTATTCTGACTACTCTGGTCGTTTCTATATAGGCAGGTACGCCCGGGAAGAAGTAGAATTTAATAGGATTGCTCATTACACCATTTTTCAGCTTCTTTGTAATTATCAAAAACTTTAACTTTCCATTGGGTTTGGGCCATTATTTCCAGATATTTCCTTATCCTTTCTTCTGTTTTTATATCCTTGAATATCAATGCAACTTTAACTTTTTTATTCCAAACTGCTGAATTTTTATCCAATACACCAATCATCTCAAGTTCCTTTTGGGTTATCACCAGTTTATCGACCTGAGAGTGATCAAAAATCTGATATTTCATTTCATCAAATCTGGCATCTCCAATTATAGCATTGTTTGAGTTGATAATTGTTTCATAATTAACAACACCCGAATAGGTAACAATTGGGTTGCTATTGATCCATTTTATATTAAAGCCCATGCCGGATTTGCATTTGATATGGTAAATATATATTAAAAATAGAACAATTAAGCCTGACAATGGATTTAAAACTATAATTGCTGAGCAATATATAGATGTCAGTTTAATGGTAGTTATGAGTTCTTAATATTTGAAATATTTCAACCAAATGGGGCGATTTTAAATCGGCATTGCTGCTGTTAATGAAAATAATTATTCCAAAAGGCTCTTTTTTGCCAAAATAAGCCAGAGTGCTAACGCCAGGGTCGCCACCAGTATGCCCGATAACCGAATTTTGGATTTCCCAGAAAATTCCATTTCGGTAGTTGGGATCTATTTGGTAGCCCATCATCTCTTTGTAACCAGCATTACTGATAATATTACTTTCGCCAAAATAACCCCTTATCATGGTTATTAAGTACCATGAAAAATCATCGATGTTTGTAACCAATCCGCCATCGGGAAAGGTAATTGTTTCATAGTCGGGAATTTTCTGGTTTATAAAATAAACCACCGACTTGTCTTTTTCGGCATACTCCATTAATGACCACCCGGTATGGGCCATATTTATAGGGTCAAGAATATGCTTTTTAACAAACTCTTTATATGGAATCCCGGTGGCGCCCTCAATTATCAATGCTGCAAGGGCTGCTCCGTTATTGCTGTATTCATATTTCTGTCCGGGCTGACTTCTTAAAAAATTGCTTTTCCTGTACCACACCCCATTAGAATCGTAAATGTTTCTGAGAAAGTCGGGGAGAGGCATCATCGAATTGCTGTTGTAGCGGTTTAATATATTTCTTTACCAATACTCGTTTAATCCCGAACTTCATTTTTTTATAAACCGGAGGTATGGTATCACTAAAAACATAGCTTTTCTCGTAATGCTTTGTATCGCGTAACCCCGACGAGTGTGAAGCCAGATGCCGAATGGTTATTTTATGGTCGGGGAAATGTGGGTTTATGACTTTAAACGGAAGGTAAAGATTAATGTCATCATCCAGATTTAATTTTCCCATTTCCTGAGCCTTCATTAATGATATACCTATAAAGGTTTTGGAGATTGATGCAATTAGCTGAACAGTCTGGGTTGTATAAGCAATATTCTTTTCACGATTGGCGTATCCAAATCCGTTGGAATAAATAACGCTGTCGTGATTCACCACGGCCACACCAACCCCAATTAAGTTGTTTTTCTTTACAAAGGCAGAAAGCTTCTGATTGAGTGATTCAATGGTTTGCTGGGAAAAGCAGGCAGAAACAATAGATACGGTAATGACTGTAAGTATAAGATGTTTCATGAGCAACAAGGTTAGGCGAAAAGGTTTCTGAAAATATTTTTTGTGGCTGGGTATAATTACGGTCACAAAAAAAATTAATGTAAATGTAATCAATACAGTCAAATTCACTTTTGAAACATTCTAAATTTTAGAAGAAACCCGCCTTAGCCGTTCAATTCAGATTCAATCAATTAAATTATTGCATAAATTGTTGGCTCAAATAATAATTTTATCTACTTTTGCAGTCCGAATAAATTTCGTGGGGTAAAAAGAGGCAGGTAATGAGTCGCTTGTCCACCTCCGGAAAGAAACAATAAATACTATACGAATGTACGCAATTGTAACTATTGCTGGTCAGCAGTTTAAAGTTGAGAAAGACCGCAAAGTATTTGTACACCGTCTGGATGCTGAAGAGGGAGCTTCTGTTGAGTTCAATCAGGTGCTTTTAGTAGAAGATGGTGGTAGTGTAAAAGTTGGTGCTCCTGTTCTGGAGGGTGCAAAAGTAACTGCCAAAGTTTTGGCTCATTTAAAAGGCGAAAAAGTAATCGTTTTCAAAAAGAAAAGACGTAAAGGTTACAAAAAGAAAAACGGTCACCGTCAATCTTTTAGCCAAATCCAGATTGAAGGCATTCAAATTTAGATTATTTTAAAAAAATTAATGCGATATGGCACATAAGAAAGGAGTAGGTAGTTCCCGAAATGGTCGTGAGTCAGAAAGCAAACGACTTGGAGTTAAAATTTTCGGCGGGCAGTTTGCCAAAGCAGGCAATATTATTGTTCGTCAGCGCGGAACCCAGCATCATCCGGGCGACAACGTTGGTATCGGTAAAGATCATACTTTATTTGCACTGGTTGATGGTACTGTAGTTTTCAGAAAAAGAAAAGATAACAGATCGTTTATCTCTGTTGACCCTGTTGCTGCCGAATAAGTAACAGAAGAAAAACTTAAAAAGTCTCCTGTTTTTGTTACTTTCGTAACAGATTCAGGAGACTTTTTTTATTCGTTTTTACAACAATAACCAATGGGAATTGTCGCGTATGAATAATTTTAAAGATATTTGCAGTCTCTTTGTAATTAATGCATTGCGTTATTGATTTTATGCTTCTGGTTGCTAACTATTAACAATATACTTTTGATTTATAACAAATAAGGTTCCATGCTTACACTTAAACTGATTCAGGATAACCGTCAGGAAGTAATTGAACGCCTTAAGGTTAAAGGGTTTGATGCTGCCGGTATAATTGATAGCATCATCGGGTTAGACAATAAACGTAAAGCTACTCAGTCGGAATCTGACGCATTACAGGCCCAAATGAACAACCTTTCAAAGGCCATTGGCCAAATGTTTAAGGAAGGTAAAACTGCCGAAGCCAACGCTGCTAAAGAACAAACGGTTGTATTAAAAGATCAGATTAAAGAACTGACTACCACTTTGGAATTTACCGAGAAAGAGCTTCAGAACTTATTGGTGCAGTTACCAAACCTGCCTCATGCATCGGTTCCAGTTGGTCGCTCGGCCGAAGATAATGAAATTGTACGCAACGGTGGCTCCGTTCCACAACTGAAAAATGCGTTGCCCCATTGGGAGTTGGCAAAAAAGTACGACCTCATAGACTTTGAACTGGGCGTGAAGCTCACCGGTGCCGGTTTTCCGGTTTATAAAGGGAAAGGCGCTAAATTGCAGCGGGCGCTCATCAATTTTTTCCTCGAGGAGGCTGTTAAAGCCGGTTATCAGGAGGTAATGCCGCCATTAATGGTGAACGAAGATTCCGGTTTTGGTACCGGTCAGCTTCCCGATAAAGAAGGGCAAATGTATCATGTTACAGTCGATAATCTCTATTTAATACCAACGGCCGAGGTGCCTGTTACCAATATTTACCGCGATGTAATTTTAAATGCATCGCAACTACCCGTTAAAAATTGTGCCTATTCGGCCTGTTTTCGTCGCGAGGCAGGTTCATATGGTAAAGATGTGCGAGGTCTAAACCGTTTACATCAGTTCGATAAGGTTGAAATTGTTCAAATAGCCCACCCATCCAATTCATATCAGGTTCTGGAATCAATGGTGGCCCACGTTCAAGGACTCGTTGAAAAACTTGGTCTTCCCTGGCGTATATTAAAACTGTGCGGTGGCGATATGAGCTTTACATCGGCACTTACATTCGATTTCGAAGTATTCTCGGCTGCTCAGGAGCGTTGGCTCGAAGTGAGTTCCGTGAGTAATTTCGAGAATTTTCAGGCTAACCGCTTAAAGCTGCGCTTTAAGGAAGATGGTGAAAAGAAAACCCAGCTTGCGCACACGCTCAATGGCAGCGCGTTGGCATTGCCACGAATTGTTGCGGCATTGCTCGAGAATAACCAATTTGAAGGCGGTATTCGTATTCCTGAAGTGTTGGTGCCATTTTGCGGATTTGATGTGATTGACTAAAAATGATATTTGTTTTTAATACATCATTTTACATTGCCCAGGCAAAACTCGGGCAATGGGAGCAATGGTTATCCAGCCATTTGCTTCCATTTGTTAATAAGGCCATGCCCGAGATTACAGCTGAAGTGTTCGAAGTGGTTTCGGTTAGCAACGCTGGGAATCATGTTTATTCGGTTCAGTGGCGATGTCATTCTATTACCCAAACCGAAGCACTTGACAACTGCCTGGCTGAGGTTTTGAGTAGTGTACCAATGTTTTTTGGAGAAGAGGTTTCTCATTTTAGCTCGATAATGAAGAAATGTGATGAGTAAACCAGCCGGAGAAAAGATTATTCTGGGCATTGACCCCGGTACTACCGTAATGGGCTATGGCGTTTTACGTGTAATGGGAAATAAACCGGAAATGGTGGCATTAGGGGTGCTTGAACTTTCGAAATACGATGATCATTACCTGAAACTGAAACGGATTTTTGAGCGGGTAGTGCAACTTATCGACTCATATAATCCTGACGAGTTGGCCATTGAATCTCCTTTCTTTGGAAAAAATGTGCAGTCGATGCTCAAATTGGGAAGGGCACAGGGCGTTGCCATGGCAGCGGCTTTGTCGCGCTCGGTACCCATTTTTGAATATGCTCCGTTGCGCATAAAGCAAGCCATTACCGGGCGCGGAAACGCGTCAAAGGAGCAGGTGGCACTGTTTCTGAAACATTATCTCAATTTAAAGGAAGAGCAGAAGTTTATGGACGCCACCGATGGCCTGGCTGCCGCTGTCTGCCATTTTTTTCAGGCTCGCAATCCTGTTAGTGGTGCAGGCGCAAAATCGTGGAAGGAGTTTATTAATAAGAATCCGGGAAGGGTTAAAGGAAATTGATGAATTGTAAAAGTTCTGTTACTATAAAAACAAAAAGCAGAAGTATCTTCCTGATAACTTCTGCTTTTATGTTAATAAGGTGTTTATAAACAGATGCTTACAAAAAACTTCTGATTTTAGCTGCAATCTCCTCCATTTCTTCCTGATTAAGCTTTAGCTTCGGTTTTGAAAAACTGATGTCGGCCTCGCTTTGCAAGGGCACCAAATGTATATGGGCATGAGGAACTTCAAGTCCTAATACGGCAACGCCAACTCGTTTACAAGGAATTGCTTTATCAATAGCAAGTGCCACTTTTTTCGAAAAAACAGATAATTCAGCCAATAGTTCGTTGTCTAATTCGAACAGGTAATCTGTTTCCTGCTTGGGAATTACCAAAGTATGGCCTTTGGCTAATGGGTTAATATCGAGAAAAGCAAAGCACTTTTCGTTTTCTGCTATTTTGTAGCAAGGTATCTCACCATTTACAATTCTTGAAAAAATAGTAGCCATAGTGCCTTTTTAAATAATAAGGAAAATTGTAACAACCAATTTACAACGAAATTTCAAGAATTTCAAAAGGGACTATTCCCGAAGGAACCTGTATTTCAACTTTATCGCCCACACGTTTGCCCAATAATCCTTTGGCTATTGGTGTGGTAACTGAAATTTTGCCTTCTTTCAGGTTTGCCTCACTTTCCGAAACCAGCATATAGGTCATAACAGCATTGTTTTTCAGGTTTTTAAGTTTAACCTTGTTGAGCAACTGAACTTTTTCAACATCCAGTTTCGACTCATCTATAATTCTGCTGTTTGCAATGGTATCTTTCAGCCTGGCAATTTTCATCTCAAGCATTCCCTGGGCTTCTTTTGCAGCATCGTATTCGGCATTTTCCGACAGGTCGCCTTTATCGCGTGCCTCGGCAATTTGCTTCGAAATGCGTGGCCTCTCAATCGATTCCAATTGAACCAGTTCTTCACGAAGTTTTTTCAGCCCTTCTTCTGTGATGTAGCTCACCTTAGACATTGTTTCTTCCTCCTTATTTAAAACAGGGTTAAAAAAGAAAAGAATCCCGGATGTGTCCGGGACTCTTTGCTACAAAAGTAGCAAATAGTTATTGATAAAAAAAATGATGTTGATTGTTTAAAGATGCCCGTTTCAGTAGTCGGGTCGTTTAATTATTTCTGCATAAATAACGGCATTTTGCAGGTCAAGTGGTTCTTCATCCCAATAAAAGAGTTGATCACTTTCAACTTTTTGAACAGCACTTTTTTTCTGAGTCAGCCTGGGTGTTATTCTTGTAGTTCTTTCGGGTCTTTTCAGTGCATCACTCTTTTGAATCCTTTGGAAAGCAATTTTCTGATAACCCAGGCCTTCTGTTTTTTCCTTTTGTAAAGGTTTTGGTGGATGTTTGACCGGTTTTTCAACAGTTTCTTCATCCAGCCATCTGCGCTTGCCGGTGGGAAATACTTCATCGAAGGGGTCTCCCACCTCCCGTTCGGGTAGCAGGGTGCCATCCTGATGGCTGCCTTTGGTTTTTTTGTAAATACTAAAAACCAAAGCAACTACCATAACAATAATATACAGTATGTCACCCAATGAATCCATAATGAGTTTTAATTAACGCTAAATTTAGCAGCAACATTGCAATTTACCAAATATTGACCAATCATTTTTTTAAATTCGTACCCAAAATATAGCGGGTTAAATCGTTAACAGTAAAATTTGATTTGAACTTTGGTTTGCCGTTTGTATTTTTATAAAACAAGGTACCGAAACAAATAAAAACAGATAAATGAAAGCTTCAAGTCTTTATATAGCGATGGTTATAGTTGCAATTTTGTTTGGTTGCAGTAAAGATAACCATCCTGTACCCAATGTTTCTTTTACGGCTTATATCGATATTCTGCTACCTGATTATGCCGGTACTGTTTTTACAATAAACCGCGACCGTAATGGAAATCAGATTGGAATTGCCGGGGTTATTGTTTACAGGTTATCAGATATGGAATTTTATGCTTTTGAGCGTTATTGCCCGCACGACCAAAAAATTAACTGCCGCGTAACCATAGGTGAAGAAAATTCTACTGCTCAGTGCAATTGTTGTAAATCTGAGTTTCTGATTCTTTCTCCTACCGGTGATGTGGTAAGCGGGCCTTCGGCTTATGGTTTAAAGCGATACCGCACCAGGGTTGATGGTAGTTATCTGGTGATTTCCAATTAAAAATGCCGCTGTACATATTATAAAATGAGACTGTCTAAAAAGTGCTCAGTGTGACTTTATGACAACCTTTGAGTTCTTTGTAGTAAAACTTAAATAATTTAACCGCAAAGAAAAACAAAGTACACACAAAGGAGCACAAAGTAAAATATTGAGTTTGATAACTCTTTAGACAGCCTCATTTTATGTTTATAAGAGAATCTTTAAAACGGTAATTCTCTATTTCTACTAAAAGGACAACCAAAAATTGATGACTGGTGTCATGTAAGAAGTTAGCTGCTAGTTCTTAGATACCAGGAGCTAAGAACTGGGAACTGTCTGACTTATTACCGTTGACTTATCATTAGTACCTGTAATGGTCAGGTTTATAAGGGCCTTCAACAGGCACGCCAATATAATCGGCCTGCTCTTTGCTCAGAACCGTTAGCTTAACACCTAATTTGTCGAGATGCAGACGGGCCACTTTTTCGTCGAGAAACTTAGGCAGTGTATATACCTTGTTTTCGTAGAGGTTGTTACGCAAATGCAGCTCCATTTGTGCCAATACCTGGTTGGTGAACGATGTTGACATAACAAAACTTGGGTGGCCGGTGGCACAGCCCAGATTCAGCAATCGGCCTTCAGCTAAGATTAGCACACTATGGCCATCGGGGAAAGTCCATTTATCGTATTGTGGCTTTATATTGGTTCTCTTAATTCCGGGTACTTTGGCGAGTTCTGCCATTTGTATTTCATTGTCGAAATGACCAATATTGCCAACAATGGCCATATCTTTCATTTTTGACATATGCTCTCGCGTAATAATGTCTTTGTTGCCGGTAGTTGTTATATAAATATCGCCATAATCAAGCGTATCTTCTACTGTTAACACCTGGTATCCTTCCATAGTAGCCTGAAGGGCACAAATGGGGTCAATTTCAGTAACGATTACACGTGCACCCTGCCCTTTCAGCGATTGGGCACAACCTTTGCCAACATCGCCATAGCCACAAACCACCGCAACTTTACCTGCCAACATTACATCAGAAGCCCGCATTAAACCATCGGTTAGCGAATGGCGGCATCCATACAAATTATCGAATTTCGACTTGGTAACTGAATCGTTTACATTGATAGCCGGGAAAGGCAACTGGCCTAGCTCTGCCATTTGGTAAAGCCGGTGAACACCAGTGGTTGTTTCTTCCGAAACGCCTTTAATGGCAGCTCTTTTCTTTGTCCAGCATTGTGGGTCTTCTTTCATGACCTTACGACAGAGGTCGAGAAAAACGCCCCATTCTTCTGAATCGGTAGCGGGATTAAAATCAGGAACCTTACCGGCAGCTTCAAACTGGGCGCCTTTAATAACCAGCATGGTGGCATCGCCGCCATCGTCGAGAATCAGGTTTGGGCCTGAACCATCGGGCCATTGCAGGGCTTTATAAGTACACCACCAGTATTCTTCCAGCGTTTCGCCTTTCCAGGCATAAACGGGAGTTCCCTGTGGGTTTTCGGTGGTGCCATTTTTGCCAACCACTACAGCTGCCGCTGCATGATCCTGTGTTGAGAAAATATTGCACGATACCCAGCGAACATCAGCTCCAAGTTCAACCAGGGTTTCGATTAAAATGGCTGTTTGTACCGTCATGTGTAACGAACCCATTATTTTTGCACCGGCAAGCGGTTTCTGACCTTTGTACTCGGCACGAAGCGCCATTAATCCCGGCATTTCTATTTCAGCCAAATCGAGTTCTTTGCGTCCCCATTCGGCCAGGGCAATATTTGCGATTTTAAAATCAGGTTTTTTGCTCATTGTAAATAATTAAAGTTCTTTTATAATATCTTCGGTAATGTCGGGTTTGGCATCGAGCAGAATTTCCCGGATAATTCCCTCATCCTGCTGCAACTGATGCCTTAGTGCTTCCACATCGGGAAAACGCATTTCGTCTCTGGTTTTGGCTACAAATTGCAATGTAACCTCTTCAGAGTAAATTTCTTCTTTAAAGTCAAGAATATGAACCTCTATGGAGCGATTGTCCATTTGATTATTAACAGTTGGGCGATAACCGATGTTTACCATACCGCCGTAATATTTTCCGGTAACTTTTACAAAGCAGGCATAAACACCATCGGGAGGAACTAATTTGGCTCTTTCTTCCAGAATCAGATTGGCTGTTGGGTACGATAGTTTTCGCCCCAATTGCAAACCTCCGGTTACCCGTCCGGTTATAGAATATTTATACCCTAATAAAATGTTGGCCTGCCTTATTTTCCCCTCTAAAAGTAAGTTTCTGATTCGGGTTGAGCTAGGATACTGCCCATCAATATCGACATGCCTGAATTGGCTTAGGTCAAAGTTAAGCCTTCGCGAAAGTTTAAAAATTTCTTCCAGCGTTATGCCCCCTTTGCCAAATCTGTGATTAAAACCAATCACCAAATGCCCTACGTTGAGGTGCTTTACCAAAACTTTTTCGAGAAACTCGGCAGCCGTAAGCGAAGCTAGCTCTGTGTTAAAGGGAACCACAATTAAATGGTCGATACCAAGCTGGCTGATGATTTGAATTTTTTCATCCAAAGAGGTGAGGAGCCTTAATGTTTCTGCGTCGTGTCCAAGTACAATGCGCGGATGAGGCCAAAATGTGAGTACTACCGATTCTTTATTCTCGGCAATGGCCAGATTTCTGACCCTTTTTAGCAAAGCGCGGTGTCCCGGATGCACACCATCGAATGTGCCCATGGTTACTATGGGATGGTTCCCCTGAAACGATTCTAAAGATGAATGAACTTTCATTAATATCTGTAATACCTTTAGTAACTGTTTAAATTTAGATATAAGATATTTAGATGTAAGATGGATAGAGAAGATTTGTAAGTTTTTAAGATGTCTTAGCATCTTTCAAGACTTATCTATCCGTCTAATAATCTTATCCCGATTCCCGGGATTCCGTAAACTTCAAGTCTAATCTCTTAACATTAATTTCAATCTTAAATTTAAACAGATTCTTAGTTTAATTGAGCCTTTTGAACTTATAGCCAATAATTTTATGAACTGCTAAATGGAATTTACCTGTTTCCCTTCTCCAATTCTCTCTTATAAAATGCTGGCTATATTTTCAGTGGGCCGACCAATAACAGCTTTATTGCCATTAATAATCACCGGTCGCTCAATAAGTTTCGGGTGCTGAACAAGGGCGTCAATCCACTCATCGTCACTTAAAGTACGACCTTTATAGTTTGTTTTATATATCTCCTCGGTTTTTCGAACCCAGTCGAAAGGTTTTATACCCAATTTTTTTAAAATGGTTATAATTTCTTCTTTTGTAAGCGGGTTTTCCAAATATAGTATCTCCCGGAATTCAATATTCTTATCTTTAAGAAACTGAATGCCACAGCGGCTTTTGTTACACCTCGGGTTATGTAGGATTTGTATCATCTGAATTAGTTTTTCTCAAAAACTTCATCGGCGCCATATTCCATCAGGTAGGCTTTTATAAATCCATCTAAATCGCCATCAAGAACCGCCTGCACATTGGATGTTTCGTAACCGGTACGCACATCTTTTACCAGTTTATAAGGCTGTAAAATATACGAACGTATTTGCGAGCCCCACTCAATTTTCTTTTTTTGCGATTCTATTTTGTTGCGCTCTTCCATGCGTTTGCGAAGCTCAATTTCGTATAGTTGCGATTTAAGCATACGGAGCGCATTCTCTTTATTTCCGCCTTGCGAACGCGATTCGGTATTTTCTATAACGATGCCCGAAGGTGCATGCCTTAAGCGAACTCCCGTTTCAACCTTGTTCACATTTTGTCCGCCGGCCCCGCTTGAGCGAAATGTTTCCCAGGTGATGTCGGCAGGATTGATATCAACCTCTATGGAATCGTCGATTAGTGGAATTACAAATACCGAGGTAAAACTGGTCATGCGTTTATTGGCCGAATTGAATGGTGACAAACGCACCAGGCGGTGCACGCCGTTTTCGCTTTTCAGATAACCATAGGCAAAATCGCCTTCAAACTGTAAGGTAACGGTTTTTATCCCTGCTTCATCGCCGGGTAAAAAGTGTGTTTCATTTACTTTATACCCGTTTTGTTCGCCCCAGCGTATATACATGCGCATCAGCATTTGGGCCCAGTCCTGACTTTCGGTACCTCCTGCGCCTGCATTAATTTTCAGGATGGCCCCCATTTTATCTTCTTCTTTCTGAAGCATGTTGCGTAGCTCCAGATCTTCCAGTTCTTTTTTGGTGATTTCAAATTGCTGGTTCACCTCCAACTCCTCAGCATCGCCAGCTTTATAGAAATCGTACAAAACGGTTAAGTCGTCGATGTGTGATTTAATTTTTTTATAACCTTCAATCCAGCTTTTTAGTTCTTTTATTTTCTTCATTTGGACTTCGGCCCTGGCAGCATCGTCCCAAAACCCCGGAGCCTGGGTTCTTAATTCTTCTTCTTCCAGTTCAATAAGTTTGCGGTCGATGTCAAAGATACCTCCTTAACGCCAACTCACGTCCACTCAAGTCTTTTATTTGTTCTGGTGTTATCATAATTTCAATAGCCTTGTATTATTCAGGCTGCAAATTTACTAAAAATTATTGAGGCGGAGAAGCAATGGTGTTGTTGTTTGATTTTAAGAATGATACAAAGTTAGTGGTTTGTTTGAAAAGGATAATCAATATAGGTAATTAATAACCGACCCTGTTTAAGTTTAGATAAAAGATATTTAGAAGCGAAGCATCGCATAGTACCGAGCATCGGGATAAGATAGATAGAGGAGATTTGTAAGTTTTATTAGATGTCTTAGCATCTTTCCAGACTTTTCTATCCATCTAATAATCTTATCCCGATACTCGGGATTCCGTAAACATCAACTCTAATCATCTTAATATTAATTTCAATATTAATTTAAACAGTTTCTAATGCCCTATTTAAAATGAAACCGGCTAAAAACCAAAGGAGCTCATTAGTTGGTCTAAATCTCTCCATTTCTTGCCAAAACTAAATTTTGCGGCTTCTATTGCAGGTATATTTTGCATCAAAACCTGGTACATGCCGAGCCTTTTAACTCGCTTTTTTAATATTGCGTTAGCCTTGTTTTCCTCGGCAATCATGCCTGCGTAGAGCACGGTAAACCACTGTTCAATTTTTTCTTTATCTTCATCATTATAAGTGCTTGCAATAGATTCTATGAGCATTAAAACCTCCTGATTAACAGATTTATCAGTTCGGTTATATATTTGTACAAAATCATTATAAATTTTATGGTTTAAATACTTCTGTGAGATGGTGTTTAACTCGGAGAAATAAGTTACATCTAATGGCGCTTTTATAAAACCATCAGCTTCCACTATATAAACGCACCAGTCATCAAATCTACCTTTACCAAAAATAACTTTTCTGTTATTTTTTAAGTTTTTAATTAAGGTACTCATGGTGAAAAAGTATCAAATTTAAATAGTGCTATCGATTGGAAGTTTCATTTTCTAAAACCACTCTTTGCTATTATTACTATTGTTTAGTTAGTGATTAACAACTCTGTGAGTTTTCCTCGTTTTTCTGCGTTTGAGTTGACCATCCTTGTTGCATAAACTCTTTTGATATTAAACTGGTTATACAAATTATCGAAAAAATCGTTATTGATATTTTCTCCTTTAACATCTGAATTGCTTAAAATAAATTTATGGCCAAGTTCATCAATTTTTTTACAAAATTCTGATAGCCTAATCTGTTCATTATCATTAAAATTTTCTTTTGAATAGGAGTTAAAAGCAGATGTTTGGTTTAAAGGTTTATAGGGCGGGTCAAAATAGAAGAAGCTGTTCTTTGCAGTATATTTAAGCGTTTCTTCAAAATCGCCTGTAAGAATTTCTACCTTCTGAAGCAGTTTGCTGTCGGCAAATATCGTTGGTTTGTCGCAAATTTTTGGATTGGAATACCGCCCAAATGGAACATTGAAAAATCCTTTGCTATTTACGCGGTATAATCCGTTGAAACATGTACGGTTCAAAAAAATAAACAATGCTGTATTTTCAACCGAATGCAATGTTTTTGTATTAAACCTTTCTCTTTGTTTTAAATAGTATTCTTTTCGTTTTTCGTCGCTCAGAGTTAAGTATTCATTTTGAATTATTTGTAGTAAATTTACTAATTCAGAAGGCGTTTCCTTAATTGTTTTGTATGCAGTTGTTAAGTCGGGATTTATATCGTTAATAACAGCAGTTGTAATATTTGGGTATTTTTGTAAAATCCAGAATAAAATAGCTCCTCCACCAACAAACGGCTCTATGTATGTAATTTTTTTTAATTGAGTAAAATTTTGAGGCAATGATTTTTCAATACTTTCAATTAGTTGAGTTTTTCCCCCAACCCATTTTATAAATGGCTTTGCTTTTATAATCATTGATATTTCTTATTGTAACAAATATAAAACTTTAGCAGTAGATTATATTTTTTGATGGTTCAAAAATAGCTTAACAGTTAAGCTATGAAACTGCACTGAAGTGATGCTTTATGATTTAAATTGGGCTATTCGTTCCTTGAAAATGTATTTTTACGCAGTTCTGAGCAATGACGCGAAAGGAGTTTAAAAGCCTGTAGGTGTCCATGTTTACCTGCTTTTTCCCAGTCGGCACAGGCTTTATCTTTTAAGCCGGTGTTGAAATAGGCCATTCCTCTGTTCATTAAAGCATGAACATCGGTGCCATTTTGATTGATGGCCTTGTCGAAATCGAGAATGGCTTCGAGGTAATCCTGTCGGCTGAATTTTATATTCCCTATAAGCGTGTAAACACCATCTAATGCCGGATTAAGTCTGGCTGCACGCGAAAGATCTTCAAGTGCTTTGTTCTGGTTGGATGAGTGTTGAACATACAAGCGCCCCCGCTCATAAAAGGCTTCTGCAAGGAGAGTGTCGGTTTCGAGTGCATAGGTAAAACTGGCAACGGCGCGTTTGATTTCGCCAGATATAACTTGTAAACGGCCTATTTCCAAGAAAGTATCTGCAAAATTGGGGTTTGCATCAGCCGCCTGAAAGAAATCTTCCAAGGCTTTGTTTCTGTCTTTAGCAAGCAGGTGAAAATGAGCTCTGGCATAATAGGGATAATAACCTTTGGGATCGAGGTTCAATGAATAGGTGAAATCTTCTCTTCCGCCAACATTATTGCCATAATTGAAGCGTGTTAATGCTCTCAGGGCATGAATCATAGCATCATCAGGGATTATACGTAAAAGTGTAGTGTATTGCCGGGCTGATTCGAGCCAATTGCCCATACCCTGGTTAATAAGAGCCTGAGCGTATAAGGAATTGGTTAACCTGTTTCGGAGTGGGTTGGATTTAAAGGCTGTCCAGCTTTGGTTGACTGAAGTCCAGTGGTCGTCAGTTATCAAGCTTACAGGTAAAAGTATGGCTTTGCTTTTCGACCCGTTAAAATAATACAAGCCAATAAAATCGCCCGAGGAGTTGACAATTGGGGCGCATTCGGATGCTGCACCAGCTTGAATGCTAATGTTGGCACATCTTCCTAAAAACATTATTCGAACCACGTTGCCGATATTTCCATATCCAAGGCCACGGTCGGCATCGGCATTATGGGTAAATGCCAAAATCTCGTTTAAACTTTCGAATGGCTTTCGCGATGGTTGAATAAACTCAATCTCCCTTGTTCGGGGGTTCCGAAGTTGAATAAGTGCCAGGTTACCATATTTGTGAAATGCCACAATCCGGTTTAGTTGCAGCGGTCGATCTTTTTCATCGGTGAAAATAACAGTGTCTCCTTTCGAAAAAAGCGAGGCGGTTGTAATGGCCAGTCCATCGGCACTGATAAAAAATCCACGGGTGGTATCAATGGGAACACCTTTATTGTTTAATGCATAACCATTAATGGACGATCGGGATACTTTATCGAGTTTGTCAACAATACTTTGAGCAGACAAATGGAGTGGGCACAGAACAAGAATGGCAGATACGCCAATAATCCAAAGGCGTAATCGTGTAGATAATCGATTGTAAATAAAGACTTTTTCCGTGTAGAAGTCTGCCATTTTTCAAGGATAAAGATTATAGGTTTTAACTTTGTGAAGGTAAGGATATTCTGACAGAAAAATAATAGGGTTTAAGAAAACTGAGCATAAAAAGTGATAAGGAATAGCTGCTAAAAACAAAAAACTCACTAATTCAAAACTGATTAGTGAGTTTTTGGGTGAAAGACCGGATTCGAACCGGCGACCTCTAGAGCCACAATCTAGCGCTCTAACCGACTGAGCTACAATCACCATTTTTTGCGATGCAAATATAAACGTTTTTATTCTAAATTTGCAAACGAAACTGAAAAAAGGA
>CAZFTD010000008.1:0-38433 GCA_964521525.1 uncultured Marinilabiliaceae bacterium
CTGCTTTAAAACGCCGCCATCAGCAACCCAATATCTTTAAATGGCAAATTTAAGTGGCTGCCTATGTGGCTGTTGGTGAGAATGCCTTTATAAATATAGGTTCCGTTACTTATACCCATATCTTCTTTAATAAGTTGATGAATACCTCCTGTTTCGGCTAAGCGAAGCAAGGTTGGCGCAAATATATTACTGAGGGCAATGGATGCTGTGCGCGACACCCGTGATGCCACGTTGGGCACGAAATAATTCACCACGCCCTTGTCGTTAATGATGGGATTGTCGAGGTTGGTGCTTACCGAAGTTTCGAAACAGCCTCCATTTCCAACACTCAAATCAACAATAACAGAGCCGGGCTTCATTTTTGATACCTGTTCTTCGGTAATATAAAAATTAGGATTATCGTCGAAATAGCGAAGGCTGGCCACTACGGCATCGGCCGATTTCAATGCTTTCGACAACACTTGCGGGTGCAGAATGGAAGTAAACAGTCGTTGCCCCACATTACGCTCTAATTCTTTCAGGTTTTGGTACGAGTTATCAAATACCTTTACCTGACAACCAAACCCAAGCGCAGCTCTTGCAGCAAACTCGCCGGCAGTTCCGGCACCTATAATAACCACTTCGGCAGGTGAAACGCCTGTAATGCCACCCAGTAAAACGCCCTTCCCGCCCCGTGCCTTACTTAAATATTCTGATGCAATAGTTATGGCAGCATATCCCTCTATCTCGCTCATACTTCGAATAACAGGATAACATCCGACCTCATCCTTCAAAAATTCGTAACCGATGGCATTTACCCTGGTGTCCAAAAGGGCCGAAAAGGTTTCGCGGGTTTGGCGGGGCATGTATAAAAACGACATGAGCAACTGATTGGGCTTCAGCAGTGCCACTTCATCGGGCGTGGGCGGAGAAATTTTTAAAACAACTTCACTTTTAAACACTTCTTCCTTGGAGGCCGCAATAATACCGCCGGCTTCCGAAAAATCATGGTCGAAATAATTGGAGGCATCACCCGCTCCCTTCTCAATAATAACTTTATGGCCATTATCGGCCAGCAATTCAACGCCTTGAGGTGTAAGGGCAATTCTATTCTCAGAGCTATCGGCTTCTTTCGGAATACCAATGGTGAGTGAGCGTTGTTTACGCTTTGTTTCCAACATTTCTTCACGTGGAATTAACTGTGTCTGCCTAATTGCAAAATAAGAAGCCCGTTTTTCGTATTCAGCCATAACCAGTTGTATGAAAAATGAAGGAGAATTAATGTAGCAAGATAGGAAATATTCGTGATATGTAGATGCAAATTTGTGCGAAAAGATAGAATGTAATCAAATCGTTTGAGTAATAGCAATCCAATGTCGTTTAGTTAAGAAAATTTATGGCTACTCATTCTACCCCCTAACCCCCTGAAAGGAGAATTTCCAGAGCATCTTGAAAAGTCCACTTTAGGGCATTTAGGGGTAAAGGAGCTTAACTCAACGACATTGGATAGTAATCTGGTAATAACCATCCTTACACCCTTCTTACTCTTTTAAATATCTTATCCCTGTATTCGGGATTACGTGAATTTAAATTTTAATCATCTTTATAAATTCCTATTTCAATCCGATTATATCGAAAAAAACAGTAAAGTTCTTAAATTTGCCATCAATGGGTGTTATATAATCACCTGAATTATTTAAAACTGACTATAGTGAGAATTTTACAACATATTAAATCGCAGATGAAAGAAAATTTTCTGCTTACTAAGGTTTTTCATTTTTTAAAACTCAGGAATTGGACTGACATATCCATACTACTTTTATTCCTGATTTTTTTTGCCTGGGGCTGCGCCAGTACAGGGTACCCGACAGGAGGACCAAAAGATGTTGAACCTCCGGTTGTTCTGCGTTCCAATCCGCCCGCCAATTCTTTAAATTTTAAAGGAAAGGAAATTATAATCTCTTTTAATGAAATCATTCAGGTTAAGGATATTTTTCAAAAACTGGTTGTTTCGCCACCGGTTAATAAACGGCCTGTTGTTACAGCACGAGGGCGCGAGTTGATTATCAGGTTTGAAGAGGATTTGCAACCCAACACCACCTATACACTCGATTTTGCCGATGCCATCAGCGACAACAACGAAGGAAATGTGTTGCAAGATTTCAGGTTCTCCTTTTCAACAGGGATGGTGGTCGACAGTTTGTCTGTTTCCGGCTTTCTTTTCGATGCCACCAATCTGGCACCGGTTGCAGGGGCGCTGGTTATGTTACATAAAAATCTGGCCGATTCGGCATTTAAAACACAGGTACCGGTTCGACTGGCCAAAACCAATCAGGACGGAGGATTTTCTGTTCAAAATGTGGCACCTGGCGAATACCGGCTCTATGCTTTGGAAGATGCCAACAGAAATTATATTTACGACCAGCCTGGCGAGCGCATTGCCTGGCATTCTGATTTGGTGATTCCTTCTATCGAGTACCGACAAAGGATCGATTCTATTGGTCCCGACTCATCGATGATAGTTAACTACAGGGCGTTTTTACCCGATAGTCTGCAGGTTTTTTTATTTCAGGAAGACAATGCCCCTCAATACTTAAAAGATAATAAACGACCTTCGCGTAACAGGATTGATTTTGTTTTCAATCGTCCTAATAAAATCCCTGTTAATTTCTCATTGGTCAGAGAACCATCTGCAAAAAACTGGTTTATCTACGAACGAAGTTTGGAGCAAGACTCCATAACGGTTTGGCTAACCGACTCGGTACACATAAAAAGCGATTCATTGTTTTTGTCGCTGCGGTACGAAGTACTTGACTCATTAAAACAACCTGTATTCAAGACTGATACCTTAAATGCCTTTTTCTTTCAGAGGGGTGGAGAAGAAAGTCGCCCACGCAGGCGTGACCAGCCAAAGGAGATTCCCTCTCTTAAACCTGTAAACTTAAAGCGTACTCTGGAGATTCTCAGCGATTTCGACTTTGTATTTCCAACCCCGGTTAATCAATACGATTTATCGAAAATACAACTGTTTCAGATGGTTGACACCGTTCAGGTTCCCTTGGAGTTTGCTTTAATACGCGACTCGGTTCGGTTACGGCGCTTTCTTATCGATTATCCATGGGAACCTGGTGGGAAGTATGAGTTTTTAGCTGATTCAGCGGCTTTTACCGATATTTACGGATTGACATCAAATACCATTAAACAATCGTTCGGCGTTAAAACCATCGATAGTTACGGTATTATTTATGTGGATATTGCCAATCCTCAGCCAAACTGGATTATTCAGGTATTAAACCAGCAGGAAAAGTTGGTGCGACAGTCGAAAATTCCCCGCAACGGGAAAATAGGTTTTCAGTTTTTACGCCCCGGCGACTACTTCCTTCGCATTTTTGAAGATACCAACGGAAATGAAATCTGGGATACAGGAGATTTTGACAAAGGACGACAGCCCGAACGATTGATGTATTTTCCCGAGTCGGTCAATATTCGAGCCAACTGGGACCGAATAATTCCTTGGAATCCGGCAGTTTTCGATATTCATGATTTCGTGAAACGTAACAGAAAGAAAACAGGACAACAACGGAGATAAGATGATGAATCTCTCTAACCAAAAACTATGTCTTTTTATAGTTAAAATCAGTTTTAAGTTACTGGTGTTGTTAATTCTTGTGAATTGTTGCCATGTTGGTTCTGAGGTTAATGGGCAATGCCACGAAAAGAACACTGTTTTCATTGCCGGAGAAGAAGCCCATTACCATGCCTATTACAACTGGAGGTTTATCTGGTTAAATGCCGGAAAGGTAACTTTCTCGGTAACAAAATCAGACTGGAAGGGAATTCCGGCTTTTCTTCTGTCGAGCATTGGGACTACCCATCGTAGTTACGATAAGTTTTACAGGGTTCGCGACACCTTCGAGGTTTATGTTGACCCATTAACCATTCAGCCTTTTGAGTTCAGGCAGATTACCAATGAGGGATCGTTCTCGGCCAAACATCATTATTTTTTTAATAAAAACAACAAGACTATTCGCACCGAGATTAGCAGAGATGGCGGCCCCCTGGAAACCAAATTTTTAGACTGGCCCGATTGCACATTCGATTTATTATCAATGGTCTATCAGGCGCGTAACATCGATTTCAGCAAATATAAAAAAGGTGATAAAATTCCAATAAGAATGATTATAGATGGTGAACTTCATAACCTCTATATTCGTTATTTGGGTGTTGAAACTATTAAAAATCGCGATGGAAAATGGTACAGGTGTCTTAAATTTTCACCATTGCTGGTTAAAGGTACTATATTTGAGTCAGGAGAAGGAATGACCGTTTGGGTTACCGACGATTTAAACCGGCTTCCCATCATTGTTGAAGCAAAGATTCTGGTAGGGTCAGTAAAAGCCGTGTTTTACGAGGCAAAAGGGTTAAAGTATCCGATGACTGCCGAAGTAAGCAAGCCCTGATTCTTTTTCAATTGGTACCTGGCCAGTGAACTAAAATTATTTCTGACACATAAAAGGAGCCACGTAGAAGGTTTCATCGCACATAAGAATCGCTTGTCCCAATTTATCGGGAATTATTTGGTAAGTTCAATGTGACCATACAAAATCAAATTTTAAACACATGAAACATCCATGTCAGAGAAAATTGACACACAGGAGAATGATTATCCATAAATGTTTCATCTGTCAACTAAAAATTAAATTATAAACAGATGAAACGAGCATTGATTCGTTAAACACAACTTGTCCCGATAACTCGGGGCAACCTTTTCCGCAGCGCGGAAAGCAATCCGACCTTATTGTTAAAATTATTTACGGATGAAAAAGCGCGAGATAATTGAACTGGCCGCATCACAGTACGAACTGTTTTTGTTGTATTATCTTAATTCCTGCACCAATGGGGAAAAAGAATCCATTCACCAGTTACGCGTCTCATTAAAAAAATTTTATGCCATAAAAAAATTCCTTTTGCAAGGAATGAAACCGTCAGGTCAGGCACAACTTGTTTATAATCTTGAGCCAATTCGGTTGGTTTACAAAGCAGGAGGAAAAGTTAGAGATTTACAGGTAATTTTTGATGTTGCCTGTAGTTCTGCTCCGGTTGGAGCCCCGGAAACTTTCACCAATTATTTGCAGGAGTTAATTCAGGAACGTATGGATGCATTTATCGCATTATCGCACAAAGTTCAATTACCTACCCATCACGAGTTTATCCATAGTTTGAAAAACCACCTTGATAAGTTTTATCGAAGTTACAGAGGTAAACTTGAGCAGTTTATGTCGGAAAACTTAAAAGTGGCCTGCTTTTACATTCAGTCAACCGACCCGGGAGAGTTGTGGCACGATGCCCGAACTTTAATCAAACAGAATTATCTACTGATGCAATTGACATTGAATCATAATCAACACAATTATAGCACCGACGAAATTCAGTATTATCGCAATTTAGAGCAATTGCTTGGCGAATGGCACGATTGGGTTGTGCTAAAAAAATATGCCCTGCGTTTTGAATTAACGAGGGCATTTAAAATGGAGGCTTATTTGAATCAGGTTTCTAGGTCGATGCACTTACTGGAAAATACAATTTTGGAAACCATTGGTTCGATAAAACAAAATTAAGCGTATTCTCTTTTAAGAAACATCCCTGGAACTTCATTTTTGAAAAGTGTTTCCGACGTTTCTGTTTTATGATTCTTTTTAACGGAAAACCCAAACGACTTGGGATAATTCATAAATGTTTCATAGAATTTTACCTGCTCAAAGTAATTAAGCTTTACATCTGTAGGGCTTAACAGGTACTTTTTAATCCAAAAATTGGCTTTAATATCCAAATCGAGCGTTTGAAGTCCTTTAATTTTCACAAAATAATCCAGAACCTGCTCATCGTTAAAGCGGTGATTGGTTAGCTGATGAAAAACATTCATAACTTCGGCTTGTTGTTCTTTGCCACCCGGAAACAATAACGATAACAAAATGGCCTGAGCTTTCCCTTTTATAAAAGTAGGAAGATAAAACTTATATATCCATACAGATACACCAGTTAGAAGGGCTATTGACGCAATAATCCAGTAAATCATGTTTTCAGTTTTAATTGCTTTTTATTACGGAATTTTTCTGAAAAGGTTATACTTTTCTGCTTAATTAAGGGTTTTTCCTTCTTTTGCAATTATTCGTAAAAACAGAGTCGAAGGTTTTTCGTTTTTGACCAGTGAGTTGTTTTTTTGGATAAAAATGTCAGTAAGATTGGTAAGGCTTTTTGCTTAGTCTTGATTAAAAAAGGCAAACCTGATTCACTAATTTTTTATATCCATGAATTAACAACGGATAAAATTCAGGTGGACAGGCCATTTTACCAGGCATTCAAGCATCAGGTAATTTGCAAGATGCCTGCTATTAAGCCTAATGCTCTGAACTGAAGGAGGCTTCTGATATTTTAAAAAGTTGCTTCAGTGATATGGCTTTAAAATCGGCCTGACAAATAGCAAAGTGATTCTTTTGGTGATGATACCCCGCCAGATATTCCTGCTCAGTTTGTCCGGGCGTTGGTATTACGATGGCTCTCTTTTTTATTTGCCATAGGTCCATCAAGGTTGTATAGCCCGAGCGACAAAGCACATAAGGTGTTTTAATAATCAAGTGTCTTAATTGTTCTGATTTTAGGTGCGGGAGAATTTGTAAATTATCCGAATTGTCTGATAAAACAGGCTGGCTTTCAGGCTTTCCGGCAATTATCAGGGTTTTAACATTTTCTGCCATAGCCTTTTCTGAAATAATTTCCTGCAAAATGGTTCTTTGAGGCTCAGGCCCCGATAATATCACCAGCAAAACTGGCGCATATTGTTCTGTTGTTTTTAATTCCAATGGCTCATCACAAGATAGCGCAAATCGGGAAAGAGGCCCTATAAGTCGTGCATTTTTGGGTAGTTTGTACCGATGGGTCAAATCGCCTGCCAGCGATTCAGGCAGAGGGTTATCAGGAATCCAACACTCCGAAAATCTTGAAACAAGCAATTGAATCAAACAATGAAATGGTTTCTCCAGCCAGCCTAAGCCGTTCGGCATTTTGAGCATTAACTGGTGGGTTATAATAACGCTTTTTACTTTTGAATGCCGCACTCCATAGCGGTTATCAGATATTATACAAACCGGGTTGTATTTTTTCACCAGTTTTGCGGTAATTTGCTTTTCTCTAATTAGCCAGAATAAAGCCGAAGGCAGTTGTTGCACCAGTTTCCATAACTGGTTGTTGCCCGATGAATAGGTGATGTGTACACCCGAAAAATAGTCGGTTTCAATACCCGCAACTTCCTGTTGAAGCAATTGAATAATATTGGCTTCTGAGGCAACCACTACCCTATAGCCTTGCTGCAGGTAACTTCGAATAATAGGGATATCGCGGGTTGCATGCCCAAGCCCCCAGTTCAGAGGGCAAACCAATATGGTATCCGGCTGTTGAACCATTTATTAATCTCTAATAAGAAACCTGAACTTTAATGTTAAGCGATTTAACCAATGTGGCTATCTGGTCGAGGCGTTCCGGCAAAACCTTTTCAAGCGTATTCACCGGGGTGTCTCTTTCAATGGTGTAAACCATTACTTCGCGTGGGGCAATATGCTTAATCAACCGAAGCCATGCCTCTACTTCCTGGTCGGTGCTGTTATCAATTAAAGTGCCGTTAAATGTACCTTTTACAAAAAGTGTTTGAATAATTAACCGGCCATTAAAGCTTTTTAAATATCCAATGGTTTCTTCCAGATCGAAATGGCCTAGTGGACGGTCGAGAATGCGTATGGTATCGGGGTTGGCCGAGTCGAGTTTTAAAATATTATCATCAACCTTTAAAAGAGCATTAAAAATGGATGGCGAATGAATGCGCGATGCATTCGATAGCACAGCAACTTTGGCATTGGGGCAGTATTGGTTGCGAAGGGCTATGGTGTCGTCAATAATTGAAGGAAATTGAGGATGAAGCGTGGGTTCGCCATTACCGGCAAAAGTAATAACATCGGGAGGAGTGCCGGTTGTATTCATGTCGGCCAATTTAGCTTCGAGGGCATCTTTTATCTCATCACGATCGGGCAAAACCGAAGTGGGAGCATTGCTGCCGGGGTTTAAGCCACATTCGCAATAAATACAATCGAACGAACACACTTTACGGTTAACGGGCAATAGGTTAATACCTAACGAAACCCCCAAACGGCGGCTATTTACCGGACCAAAAACAATTTTATCAAACAAAAATGTAGGCATAATATACTGTAAGTTTCAGCAAAGGTAAAGCTTTCTGCCGACTCGATAAACAGACTCCGGGGTATAATCCCAAATCGGATGAAATTGCTATCTTTGACAAGAGTAAAAACAATGTGATGTTATTTAAAGATGTAATTGGTCAGGAATCTGTTAAGGCGCACCTTCTTAAATCGGTAAAAGAAGGAAGAGTTAGTCATTCTTATTTATTTGCCGGGCCCGAAGGAGCCGGAAGCCTTTCATTGGCCATTGCATTTGCGCGCTATTTAAATTGCCTGAATCCTGGCGAAACCGATGCCTGCGAGTCGTGCAGCTCATGCATCAAAACGGCAAAACTGGTACACCCCGATATACACTTTGTATTTCCGGTTGTTAAAAAGGGTAGCTCCACACCGGTAAGTGATGATTACATTGGCGAATGGAGAAGCTTTGTGTTAGCAAACCCGTATTTTAGCGCCGGTCAATGGTTTGCCAATATTGCCGACGACAAGAAAGCAGGAATGATTTATGCCGAGGAGAGCTTATCGGTAATACGAAAGCTGGGTTTAAAGAATTTTGAAGGTAAGTTTAAGATAATGATTATCTGGCTGCCCGAAAAAATGAATGAAACCGGTGGTAATAAGCTTTTAAAAATTCTTGAAGAACCACCCTCCAATACAGTTTTCATGTTGGTTTCTGAAAACCCGGGAGCATTGCTCGGAACCATATTATCCCGAACACAACGAATTGAGGTGCCATTTATCGAAGTTTCAGCATTAACAAAGGTACTTCACGAGAAATATGAGTTGGTGGCCGAACAGGCCGAAGCATTGGCACGGTTGTCAAATGGCAATATGGTTAAGGTGCTCGATAATCTTGATAGCGGCGTTGATAAAACAGGTTATTTAGATTTATTTGTGCGCATCATGAGGGCTGCTTACAGCAGGAAAATTTTCGAGATTGTTGACTGGGTTGATGATGTTAGCCCCATGTCGCGCGACAATATCAGAAATTTCTTAACTTACGCCATTGGGATGTTGCGCGATAGTTTTATTTATAACTTTAAGCAGCCTGAACTGGTGTTTTTAAGTAACGGCGAAAAAGAGTTTGTTTCCAGGTTTTCGCCTTTTATCAATAACGACAATTTGTTACGAATGGTTGAAGAACTGGAGCTGGCCTGCGCACAAATAGAACAAAATGGCAATTCGAAAATAATTTTGTTCGACATGGCCATTAAGATGGTTGGCATGTTTAAGCAATAAATATTGCTGAAATAAACCATAATATATATACATTGCCATAGGCAATGCCTGTACAACCAAGGCCTGAAGCCTTGAAAATTTGTAGTAAAAATGGATACAGATATATTTGAAAGCAAAGTAAGTAAATGTGACAGTTGTGGCGACCGCTGCGGAAAACTTGAAGTTTTCGACTGGTTGGCAGACATACCGGAGATGCCCGGTATTACTGACATTGTTGAGGTTCAGTTTAAAAATACACGTAAAGGGTATTTTAAAAATGCCACTCAAGGCCGGCTTCAAAAAGGAGATATTGTTGCTGTTGAAGCTTCGCCAGGACACGATATTGGTATTATTTCCCTTACGGGCGAACTGGTGTTGCTTCAAATGAAAAAGAACAACATTGCACCTGCATCATACGAGTTTAGGAGGGTTTATAGAAAAGCCAAACAAGCCGATATTGAGAAATGGGAAGAAGCACGTGGTCTGGAACGTCAAACCATGCTCGAGGCCAGAAGTATTGCCCAAAAACTCGGGTTGAATATGAAGATTGGCGATGTGGAATATCAGGGCGATAGAACCAAAGCTATCTTTTATTACATTGCCGACGAAAGAGTCGATTTTCGTGAGCTCATTAAAGTTTTGGCCGACAGGTTTAAGGTTCGCATTGAAATGCGACAAATTGGTGCACGTCAGGAAGCTGGTCGAATTGGCGGAATTGGCCCCTGTGGACGCGAACTGTGCTGTTCTACCTGGATGACCAATTTTGTATCGGTTACTACTAATGCTGCCCGTTATCAGGAAATATCTCTAAACCCACAAAAGTTAGCCGGGCAATGCGGAAAGCTAAAATGTTGTCTTAATTACGAACTCGATGCTTACATCGATGCCCAGCAGGATTTCCCAAATACCACCATTGCTCTGGAAACTGATGAAGGCACCTATTACCACATGAAAACGGATGTGTTCAAACGGCTGATGTGGTACGGCTCAGATAGAGAAAGTGGAGGCAAAATTGTGATGCTTTCTGTTGACAAGGTAAAGGAAATTCTTCTTTTAAATAAGCAGAACCAGAAGGTTAAGAAAATCAGCGATGAAGCTATTGCTCAACCCGAATCGGTAGAAATTGGATACCAAAATGTTGTTGGACAAGAGAGTATTACCCGGTTCGATGACAAGAGCAAAAAGAACAGTAATAAAAAACGTAAAAAACGCAGGACAAATCGCCCTAATAATGGAAACAGGGATGAATAAATATATATTAGTTCTGGCAACCTTGTTTGTTATGACTGCCTGCACCAACCGGATAATCTTTGAAGAAAGGATTCCGATGCAGGAAGGAAAATGGGATAAGGACGAACCTGCCGTGTTTGCAGTATTGTATCAGGACACATCACAGGTGGTTGATGTAGGTATGACTTTAAAACACTCCGATGAATATGCCTTCAGCAACCTTTGGGTTTTTCTTGAAATAAACGGCCCTGAAGGTTTGGTTCAAAGAGATACTTTAGAAATGTTCCTGGCCCATGTCGATGGTCGCTGGCTTGGGAAAAGGAAAAGTAAGAGTTATGAAATTTCTGCATTATATCAGCATGGAGTTAAGTTGTCGAAACCTGGCAATTATTCATTCTCAGTAATACAAGGTATGAGGCGTAACCAGCTGGATGGCATACAGGAAATATCCTTCTGGATTCAGAAAAGCAAACCATAAGAGAATTAAGTCGCTGTTTAAATTTGGCAGCTTGAAAATTTTTAGACGCAAAGTTGTAACGAAGTGGAATGCCGAAAATCGGTACCCGAGTATCGGGAATAGACACCAGACTAAAAGACTTGAAGTGTAGCGGAGCTCCGGAGAACGGAATAAGAAAAAAATAAATAACAAAAATTTAAACAAAAATTCCAAATCACTACTGTCCGATAAATTTTTGGATAAGATGCTATAATGCTGACTAATGGTGGTGTCCCTACAGGACACTGAAAATTAGGGTCGATTCATCTTTACCGATATTCTGTACCTGACGGCACAGTCCCGTTAGGGACTAAAGATCGGTAAAACACTTAATTGAGGATTGATTTATTGTCCCGTTAGGGACAAAACAACTTTTTACCGGATAGTAGTGATTCCAAATTTGTCTATTGTCTAAACTTCTTATAGTCTTTAATAAAATCAAAAGGATAAATTTAAACCGTTTCAGGAGTTTTGAATTCAATAAAAATGAAGAGGAGTGGCAAAGAATAAGTTACAGAAGTTTGGGGAAATGCGTCAGTTTCCTCACGTGGTGCAGGCCGAGTTTAAAGAGGTGTTTCGCAACGATTATAAACTCAAAGGAAATTGGAGGTCGCAGTTCTTTAATAACTCAAATCCTCTGGTGCTTGAGTTGGGGTGTGGTAAAGGAGAATACAGCGTAGGACTTGCCCGGAAATATCCTCAAAAGAATTTTATTGGCGTTGATATAAAAGGCTCCCGAATGCATAGCGGCGCTAGCGAGTCGTTTAACCAAGGCTTGAAAAATGTTGGCTTTATACGCACTCATATCGAATTGATAGAGTCATTTTTTGCCCCAGGCGAGGTGGATGAAATTTGGCTTACTTTTCCTGACCCTCAGATGAATAAAACGAGAAAGCGATTAACTTCCACCCGTTTTTTATCGATTTATTCAAAATTTCTAAAGCCAGACGGCATTATTCATTTAAAAACCGATAGCCGGTTTCTATATTCTTACACGTTGCATGTGGTGAACGATAACCATTTTCAGATGATTCACAATTACGACGACCTTCACGGGAGCGGTTTGGATGACGAAATCCTGAAAATACAGACTTATTATGAAACACGCTTTCTGGCTCATGATATTCCCATCAAATATCTCTGTTTTATTCCCGATTTTTCAAAACCGCTAATTGAACCGCAGATTGAAATTGAGCGTGATAATTATCACAATGCCGGCCGAAGTGTGAAATTGTTCAATACCAACGAGCATGAAGAGCAAGGCTTCAGAAGGTGACTTTTTTCAGAAGGTTTATGAAGTAACCCGACTTATTCCTCCGGGAAAAGTAACAAGTTATGGAGCCATTGCGGCGTTTATTGGCTCACCCGGTGCCGCGCGGATGGTTGGATGGGCTTTGAACAAATGCGACGGCCAAACTGTTTATGTACCAGCCCATAGAGTTGTTAACCGTAATGGAATATTATCAGGCAAACATTATTTCCCGGGAGAGAATGTAATGGAGCAGTTGCTTAAAAACGAGGGGATTACAGTTGTTGACAATCAGATAGTAAATTTTAAAAAGCATTTCTGGGATCCATTCATACTTTTGAATGAATAAACAACCGCCTGGAGTCTATAAAAAGCGAATTACACCTCAATTAAGACAAATTAGAATTAGAGGAGTAATTTATTTTTTTTAATTTTGCGCTAATTTTTAAAAAGTTTAAATAAATATAGCAATTATGAGTTTATATCCAAAACTGGTATTGGATGCATTGCAGCATGTTATTCATCCAGGAAAAGGAAAGGATATTGTTTCGTTAGGAATGGTTGAAGATGACATCCGTATTGATGGTAAAAGAATCAGTTTCAGCCTCCTGTTCGACAGGGCCAACGACCCCATGGTGGCATCTGTTAAAAGTGCCTGTGTACAAGCAATTAAAACCTATGTAGGGAAGGATACCGACATTGAAGGAAATATTTATGTTAAAGTAAAACCTCGGCAACCCAAGCCGGAATCTGCCATATTGCCGGGCGTTGAGCATGTTGTGGCCATTGCATCGGGGAAAGGTGGCGTGGGTAAATCAACTGTTACAAGTAATCTGGCCGTTGCATTGGCTAAAAAGGGTTACAATGTAGGATTATTGGATGCCGATATTTTTGGTCCCTCGGTACCCAAAATGTTTGCTACCGAAGATGCTCGTCCTCAGTTGGAGAAGATCGACGGTAAAGACCGCATTGTACCGGTTGAAAAATACGGCGTAAAATTATTGAGCATCGGTTATTTTGTAAATCCCGACGATGCACTGGTTTGGCGCGGCGCTATGGCCACCAATGCACTGAAACAGTTGATTGGTGACGGACTATGGGGCGAACTCGATTATTTGCTAATCGACCTTCCTCCGGGCACCAGTGATATTCATTTAACATTAGTGCAAACCATTCCTTTAACCGGAGCTGTGGTAGTAAGCACGCCACAGGAAGTGGCTTTAGCCGATGCGCGTAAAGGTATTAGTATGTTTCAGGGAGAAAAAATTGATGTTCCGGTGTTAGGATTGGTGGAGAATATGGCATGGTTCACGCCGTCCGAGCTTCCAGAAAACAAATACTATATTTTTGGAAAAGAAGGCTGTAAAAAACTGGCTGAAAAACTAGGCTTGCCACTTTTAGGACAAATTCCTATTGTGCAAAGCATTCGCGAAGGTGGAGATGATGGCATACCTCCGGCTTTAAACAGCGACACAATTACAGGGTTAGCATTTTCAAAGTTGGCTGATGCTATAATAGAAGCTGTGCAGAAGAGAAAAACCAACCTTCCGCCAACAAAAGTGGTTGAAATAACAAGAAAGTAATTGTCAATAAATAATGCAATGGATAAGCAAGAAGTTTTAGAGAATGTAAAATTAGCCCTCGATGGCATACGTCCATATTTACAGGCCGATGGCGGTGATATTTCAATTGTTGAAATTACTGATGATATGGTTGTAAAAGTTCGGCTTCAGGGGGCTTGCGAAGGATGCCCCATGAGCATACAAACGCTTAAGGGCGGAGTGGAAATGGTGATTAAAAGCAATGTGCCTGCTATTAAAGACGTTATTGCCGTATAGTAGTTTAAAACTTAAAAAAAGGTCTGATTTCTTTAGAAATCAGACCTTTTTTTGATTTTGATAATGCTTATAGTTTTCTTGAAACTTCAATCTCTTCGTAAGCCTCAATTAGGTCACCCACTTTAATATCGTTGAAATTATTGATATTTAAACCGCATTCAAACCCGGAGGCAACCTCTTTGACATCTTCCTTAAAGCGTTTGAGAGATCCAAGTTCACCGGTATAAATTACAATGCCATCGCGAATAACCCTGATTTTAGAGTTACGTTTAATTTTTCCTTCTTTCACCATACAGCCGGCAACAGTACCAACTTTAGTAATTTTGAAGGTTTCGCGTACTTCAACAGTTGAAAGTATTTGTTCTTTTATTTCGGGCGATAACATGCCTTCCATAGCAGCTTTAATCTCCTCAATGGCATCGTAAATAATACTATAAAGGCGGATATCAATTTGCTCCTTCTCTGCAAGTCGACGAGCGGCCATTGATGGACGCACCTGGAAGCCCACAACAATGGCATTGGATGCTGCGGCCAACATAATATCCGATTCGGAGATTCCTCCCACTGCTTTGTGAATTACATTCACCTGAATTTCCTCGGTCGAAAGTTTTATCAATGAGTCGGAGAGCGCTTCAATAGAGCCATCCACGTCACCTTTAACAATCAGGTTCAGTTCCTGGAAGTTTCCAATGGCAATACGACGGCCAATTTCATCCAGCGTAATATGTTTCTGGGCTCGCATACCCTGTTCGCGCTGCAACTGTAATCTCTTGGTAGCAATTTCCTTGGCTTCCCGCTCATTATCCATCACGTTGAACTTTTCACCTGCCTGAGGTGCACCGTTTAACCCGAGAATAAGAACCGGTTCAGATGGACCAACAGAATCAATACGCTGATTGCGCTCGTTGAACATAGCTTTTACGTGACCGAAGTATGAGCCTGCAATAATCAGGTCGCCAACTTTCATGGTTCCTGATTGAACCAGTAAGGTGGCTACATATCCACGTCCCCGGTCAAGTGTAGATTCAATAACCGAACCAACGGCAGGTTTATTCGGATTGGCTTTAAGTTCCAAAATATCAGCCTCAAGTAAAACTTTCTCAAGCAACAATTTTACATTGGTACCAAATTTTGCTGAAATTTCCTGACACTGGTACTTTCCACCCCAGTCCTCAACCAAATAGTTCATATTGGCCAGTTCTTCGCGAACCCTATCTGGATTGGCACCTGGCTTATCAACCTTGTTTATGGCAAAAACAATGGGAACACCAGCGGCAGCAGCGTGATTGATGGCTTCAACCGTTTGTGGCATCACATTGTCGTCGGCTGCTATTATAATAATTACAATATCGGTAACCTGCGCACCCCTTGCCCGCATGGCTGTAAATGCCTCGTGACCGGGAGTATCCAGGAAAGTTATCATTCTTCCGTTATCAAGTTTTACGCTGTAAGCGCCAATGTGCTGGGTAATTCCACCGGCCTCACCTGCGGTAACATCTGTACTTCGGATAAAATCGAGCAGTGATGTTTTACCGTGGTCAACGTGTCCCATTACGGTTACAATCGGTGGTCGTTCTATCAAATCTTCAGGGCGGTCTTCCACTTCAACAATAGATTCGGCCACTTCCACACTAATGAATTCAGTTTTATATCCAAACTCTTCAGCTACCAATGCAATGGTTTCTGCATCGAGACGCTGGTTAATGGAAACAAATAAACCAAGGCTCATACATGATGCTATAATCTGGTTAACCGGAACATTCATCATGTTGGCAATTTCGTTGGCCGTAACAAACTCAGTAACCCTGAGTATTTTCTTTTCCTCATCCAGGCGATCCATTTCGGCCTGATGACGCTGCGATACGATGTCGCGTTTATCGCGGCGGTGACGTGAAGCTTTCGATTTTCCTTTCGAAGTTAATCGTGCCAGAGTGTCTTTAATTTGCTTGGCAACATCTTCTTCGTTAACCTCGGGCCTAACCGGACGTTTCTTAATTTTTTGAGCTTTCTTTTTTACAAGGGCCTTTTTCTCACCTTGTACTGCGGGAGCTCCGGGTGAACTCTGACCAGGCTGGCTTTGCTTAACCTGACCGGGTTGTCCCAGGGGTTTCTCACCATTTCCACCAATATTTACTCTTTCTTTATCTTTTTTAATCCGCTTTCTTTTTTTCTTGCGGGCTTTCTTATCTTCTCTGTTTTCACCATTTCTAACCGGTTCGGTGGGTAGTTCAATTTTCCCTACCACGGTAGGCCCCGAAAGCTTCTGCACTTTAGTTGGCATAAAGTTTTCCTGTTGGGCAGGTTCCCTGGTTTCAGCAGGCTCTTGTTTTACTGATTGCTTTACTTCGGCAGGAGGGGTTTTCACTTCCTTATGAGGCATTGGCTGCTTTGGTTGCGAAGCCAAAGGCTGTTCTTTTACCGGAGCTGGTTTAGGTGATTCCGGTTTAGGTTTCGGAGCATTCAAATCAATTTTCCCAACCACCTTTATTTCATCTTCCAGTTTTTTTACTTGAACCGGAATGTGCTCAACTTCCTTTTTCTGAGGTTTCTCTTCAACTTTGGGTTGTTCGGGTTGTTTTGGCTCAACTTTAACAACGGGTTTTTCGGCTACCGGTTCAGGTTTTGGCTGAGGCTCCGGCTGTTTCTCTATAGGTTTTTTTGGAGACAAATCAATTTTACCAACCACTTTAACATCAAGGGTTTTCCTGGGTTCCAGAAAAAATTTTTCCGCAGGACGTTCAAATGCAGCATCCTCTTCATCAGAAGTATCATGGTCTTCGTGCAAATCTTCGATGGAAATGGTTTCTTTCTTCTCTTTATGCTTACGATCAATTAATTCCTCTGATGCTTTTTTTACGGTTTGATCAAGTTTGTATTCTTTACTCAAGATTACAAACATTTCTTCGGAAACCTTGGTATTAGGATTCACATCAATGTTAAATCCCTTTTTATGAAGGAATTCTACAATGGTTGATATCCCAACATTCAGTTCTTTTGCTACTTTACTTAATCTTTGTCCAACTGCCATAAATGGAACTTCGGTTTTAAAAATGGTATTATCTGTGATTTGCAAATCTTTGCATGACAAAGATAATTTATTTATTCAAATTCAGATTTTAATATTGAAATCACTTCCTTGATGGTTTCTTCTTCAAGGTCAGTGCGTTTAGTCAAGTCTTCCACTGAAAGGTCGAGTACCGACTTGGCTGTATCACAGCCAATGGCCTTCAGTTCGTCGAGAATCCAGCTTTCAATTTCATCGGAGAATTCATCCAATGGTACATCTTCCTCCTCTTCTTCCGCTTCGGTTTCACGATACACATCGAGTTCGTACCCGACTAGCTGGCTGGCCAGCCTGATATTGATACCACCTTTGCCAATGGCCAGCGAAACTTCCTCGGGACGCAGGTATACCTGGGCCCTTTTTGTATCTTCAAAAAGTTTTATACTTGATATTTTTGCGGGGTTAAGCGCCCGTTGAATAAACAACTGTGTATTGTTGGTAAAATTTATAACATCGATATTCTCGTTACGCAATTCACGAACAATTCCATGGATGCGGGAACCTTTCATACCAACGCAGGCGCCAACGGGATCAATGCGATCATCGTACGATTCAACAGCCACTTTGGCTCTTTCGCCCGGCATACGAACTATCTTTTTAATGGTAATGAGTCCGTCATGTATTTCAGGCACTTCAAGTTCGAACAACCGTTCAAGGAAAACCGGTGAGGTTCGCGAAAGAATAATCAGCGGATTGTTATTTCGGATTTCTACTTTGAAAACCACGGCCCTGATAGAGTCACCCTTTCGGTAGAAGTCAGATGGAATTTGTTCGGCTTTGGGTAAAATCAGTTCATTGCCTTCATCGTCGAGAACCAGAATTTCGCGTTTCCAAATTTGGTATACTTCGCCTGTAACAATCTGCCCTATACGCTCTTTGTATTTATTATAAATGGTATCTTTTTCAAGTTCCATTATACGGGCTGAAAGGTTTTGGCGCAAACTTAATATGGCCCTGCGACCAAAGCTGTGGAATTTCACCTCATCGGTTACTTCTTCACCAATTTCATAATCGGCATCAATTTTTTTGGCTTCGGTGAGCGAAATCTGAAGGTTGGCATCGGTTACTTCGCCATCGGCTACCACTTCACGGTTACGCCATATTTCGAAGTCACCTTTATCGGTATTGATGATAACATCAAAGTTTTCGTCGGTACCAAACAGTTTAATCAGCACGCCACGGAACGAGTCTTCCAAAACGCGAATCATGGTTACCCTGTCGATGTTCTTCAGTTCTTTAAACTCAGAAAACGTATCTATCAGATTGATATTTTCCATTGTAATCAATTAAGCGTTGTTCTAAAACTTAATTATTTCTTTCACGAATTTTACTTCATCAAAATTAAATGCATGATTGTAAACCTGCAACTCTTTTTTCTTCTTCCCTTCGGCTTTCACCATTTTCTCTTCTTTAACAACGAAGCCTGTTTGAGAAGCTTCGGTAAGAATTCCGGTAATTTTTTTCGAGTCTTTGGTCATCACTTCCACGCTTCGACCAATATTTTTAGCATATTGGCGAGGCACTTTAAAGGGTTGCCCTATCCCTGCCGACGACACCTCAAGTGAGAAATCTTCAGCCTCACGGTCGAACGAGTTTTCTATTAATCTGGAAATTTGAACGCAATAATCGATGGGAACGCCCTTTTCTCCATCTAAAAAAACGATTATCTGGTTGGAAGGCTTCACCTCGGCGCTTACCAGAAAGTACCCGTCTGCTTCAAGTTTCGCATTGATAACATCAATGATTTGGCTTTGTGAAATCATACCGCAAACTATTAATAAAATAGGGGACTTTCTGTCCCCTAATCATCCTAAGGCTCAAAACCGATGCAAATTTAGTGATGAATGGCGGATTTTCCAAACATTTGTTTTAGAAATAAATAATTGTGCCATTGGTCAACTGTTTTAGATAGGTTTCAGCCTATTTTGTATCTTTGGGCATTGTAACAGAATGTTATTTTTTCTGTTACATTGTATCAACACATGCACAATACATTATTTATCAGGCAAATATTAATTGTTGGCAAAATACATATTATATATAAATATTTGAGGCCTGTTGCCACAACATAACCATAAAATAAGATGGATTTAAAAGGAACTCCTTTATCGGAGATTGGATTGTATGGTTTAATGAAACGTTATCAGCAAAAAGCTGTTTCAAAACAATCGTCAACCATTATTGGGATGGGCGACGATAGTGCTGTTATTGCACCGGCTGGTGAGTACCAACTAATGACCAGCTTGTTATTTTTAGAAGGGATACATTTTGATTTGATTTATACGCCGTTAAAGCATTTGGGATACAAATCAGTGGTAGCTGTTGTGTCGGATTTACTGGCCATGAATGGTAAGCCCGGTCATTTATCGGTAAGTCTGGGTTTAGGCAATAAAATGATGCTTGAAATGGTTGATGAGTTAATGGATGGCATTTTAAGGGCATGTGAGCGGTATCAGATAGATTTTGTTGGTTTTAAGCCAACGTCATCATTAACCGGGCTGTCTATATCAATTAGCATTTCAGGTTCAGCTCAGAAATCAGAATTGGTAACACGAAGCGGGGGCAAAGCAACCGATGTTATTTGTGTGTCGGGCGATTTGGGTTCAGCCTTTATGGGTTTGCAGTTATTAGAGCGCGAAAAAAGGGTTCTAAAAGCCAGTGGTGATGTAAAACCCGAATTTGGCAACAGCGATTATGTTCTGGAACGTCAGTTGCGTCCCGAAGCCAAAACCTGGGTTTTAGAAAGCTTTAAAAAACTGAAAATAAAGCCCACTGCCATGATTCATGTAAAAGATGGGTTAGCAGCTGCCATGTTATTACTTTGTAAGGCATCAGACTGTGGTTGTCGCATTCATGAAAAGAAAATTCCTTTGCATCAGATAACCTTAAAAGTTGCCCGGGAATTGAATTTTAACCCTTTAATAGCAGCATTAAACGGCGGTGAAGATTATGAGTTGCTGTTTTCGTTATCTTTGACAGATTATGAAAAGGTAATGAATGAATTGCCCGAGCAAATAACGGCTATTGGTTACCTGACTGAGCGGGAGAAGGGGTGCAGAATTTTTTCATCAGGCGACCAGGAAATAGAGATTCAGGCACAAGGGTGGAAGGATTGATTGATAATCATTAGTTGAAAGTTCTGCCAAAGGCTAACCAAATAAGAGGAAAGTCAATAATAATAAAATAATTAGCTGTTTAAAATTACTTTACTAACTAAAGCCACGAGTTCCGGTTCACGGGAAAAGACTATTAAGTGTTCGTTGACAGGATTTGAGCTAAGAACTAAAAACTTTTGTCTTTTTACAATTAACTTGGCTCTAAAATAGTCTTAAAAAAAAATGAAAATATTAAATTTAAGCAGTTTCTTATATTTGGGGAATGATTACAAAGAATGAAATATTGACCAAACTGGCTGAATTGAAGCCGATTCTTTACAAGGAGTTCGCAGTAAAGGAGATCGGTTTGTTTGGCTCATATTCAGATGATTCTTTTACTGAAAATAGTGATATTGATATTTTGGTTGAACTTGAAAAACCAATCGGATGGAAGTTCTTCACACTTGAACTTTATCTGGAAAATATTTTCCAAAAGAAAATAGATTTAGTCACAAAAAATGCTCTTAAGGAACAAATTAAGAATCATATACTTAAACAAGTAAATTTTGTTTAGTGAAAAAGAAGAATCGCAAATACATAATGTATCTTGAGGATATGCTTTTAGCCATGGAAAGAATTGCAGAATATATCCATGGCTATTCTTTTGGAAGATTCAAGCAAGATTACAAAACAGTGGATGCGGTCAAACGAAATTTTGAAGTAATTGGGTGAGATATGGGTTTTCAGGTTTTTATAAAAGTTTAAAAAAGCTTTTAAGTTATGTATGATTTTGTATCAGGAAAAATAGTTCAGAGCAGTCCGGCCCACGTTGTGATTGAAAACAACGGCCTGGGTTTTTTTATCAATATTTCTCTGAATACCTTTACTGCGTTAAAAGAGAAAACCGAGGCATCGCTGTTTGTTCATGAAAACATTCGGGAAGATGCCTACAATCTTTTCGGCTTTTTCGAGAGCAGCGAAAGAGACCTGTTCAGACACTTGATTTCAGTTTCAGGCATTGGTCCCAATACCGCCCGCATGATGCTATCGTCGTTACAACCGGAAGAACTGAGAGCAGCCATTTTAACAGGGAATGTTGAATATTTAAAGGGTATTAAAGGAATAGGCCTGAAAACAGCCCAGCGAATTATTGTGGAACTAAAAGATAAACTTGGAAAAGAACCGGCTGACCAGAAATTATTTACTTTAGCAAACAATACAGTGCGCGATGAAGCGTTATCAGCTTTAGTAATGTTGGGTTTTCCGAGAGCTGCCGCATTAAAGGTAGTAGAGAAAATTTTAGCCCAGGAACCCGATTGCAAAGTGGAACTATTGGTAAAACAAGCATTGAAAATGCTGTAACATGTCTGTGTGACCAATGAAAATCCTTAACCATTGAGAAAACTATTTTTATATAGCCTGATTTTTGTTTTAACGGCATTTTTGTTTGTTCTGGCTGGTGCTAACGATTATTTACCGCCGGCCCGATTGGCTTTCCCATTAACAGAGGTTTCGGTACCCGACACAATACCCGAACCTCTCAATCCCACACGTCTGGTTCCTCCACCAATTGAAACTGCCTCTCCTGCCAGAGCTCAGGGCAACCAGTTTATGATTCCCGATCCGGATAATTTTAATTACATCGCCGAGTACGATCCTGAAACAGGGCTGATAGTGCTTTATCAAACCATTGGTAACATGCCGGTGAGGCTTCCCTATACCATGACGCTCGAAGAGTATAACAGACTCGAAATGCGGCGTTCCATTAAACAGTATTGGGAATCGAAGAATCTTGGGCAGGAAGATGGACCGGAAAGAGGGTTTCCATCCATAAGGGTTGGAAGCGATGCCTTTGAGAGTATTTTCGGAAGCAACGTTATCAACATACGTCCTCAGGGAATTGCCGAACTTCGCTTGGGTGTAAATCGCACAAAAATTGGGAATCCTACCTTGCAGGAACGAATGCGCAAAACCACCACTTTTGATTTCCAGCAAAAAATTCAGATGAATATTCGGGGAAATATTGGTGAAAAACTCAAAATGGCCATCAATTACAACACCGAAGCCACTTTCGATTTTGAAAACCAGATTAGCCTCGAATATACAGGAAAAGAAGACGAAATAATTAAGAAAATTGAAGCTGGTAATGTGTCGTTACCCTTACCCGGTACGTTAATTACCGGAAGCCAGAGCCTTTTTGGTATTAAAACTGAAATGCAGTTTGGAAAACTTACTGTAACTACCATTTTGTCGCAACAAAAGGGGCAGACTTCGGTTATGAACATTCAGGGAGGCGCCCAAACTCAGGATTTTGATATTCCTGCCGACCAGTACGATCGGAACCGACACTTCTTTTTATCTCATTTCTTTCGCGACCATTACAACCGTGCTATGGCCAATTTGCCGGTTATCAACTCTCCTTTTAATATAACCAGAGTTGAGGTATGGGTTACCAACCGATCGAACGATTTTGAACGGTCGAGAAATATTCTGGCATTTACCGACCTTGGAGAGAATACCAAAAACATGGCCAATCCTGGTATATGGGGAGGAACGGCCGATGCACGTCCTTCAAACAACAGCAACAATTTATATGGTCAGATGACCTCAACTTATGCAGAGGTTCGCGATATTAACAGAATAACATCAGCCTTTCAACCTTTGGAGGCATCGGGATTTACAGGTACCCGCGATTATGAAAAAATTGAAAATGCACGGCTCATACCCGAATCAGAATATTCATTGAACACAAAACTGGGTTTTATTTCGCTCAATACAGCATTAAATGCCGATGAAATATTGGCTGTTGCATTTGAATACACCTACAATGGTGAAGTTTACAGAGTAGGTGAATTCAGCAACTCGGGAATTGAAGCGCCCAACACATTGTTTCTGAAATTGATAAAAGGAACACTTCTTTCGCCAAGGGTTAAAACCTGGAACCTGATGATGAAGAATATTTATTCCATTGGAGCCTACCAGGTAAGCCCCGACAATTTCACCATGAATGTTGTTTTCATGAACGATTCAACCGGGAGTTACATCAATTATTTCCCCGAAGGTTTAAAACCCGAGCAGGGAGGACTCAATGGCCGATTGTTTTTATCCATCATGGAACTCGACCGGTTAAACAAACAATTGGAGCCATATCCTGATGGAACTTTCGACTTTGTACCAGATTTCACCATCAATCCGGCACAAGGACGTATTATTTTTCCTGTTCTGGAGCCATTCGGATCTCATTTATCTCAGAAATTATCGAGCCAACCTTCATTACTAAAAAAATATGTGTTTCAGGAACTGTACGATTCAACCCTGACAACCGCCAGTCAAACCGCCGAGAGAAACAAATACCGATTGAAAGGGTCCTACAGGTCGTCGGCAGGTTCGGAAATTTCGCTCAATGCTTTTAATATACCACGAGGATCAGTGGTTGTAACAGCAGGCGGTTTAAAACTTACTGAGAATATCGATTATTCGGTTGATTATACTTCGGGGCGGGTTCGTATTTTGAATCAGGGACTAATGGAGTCGGGAACGCCTATTCAGGTGTCGCTCGAAAGCCAGTCGCTTTACAATTTACAAACCAAAACGTTGCTGGGAACCCATTTCGATTACCGTTTTAACGAAAATTTTAATGTTGGCGCCACCATTATGCACCTTCGTGAACGCCCCTTAACACAAAAGGTGAACTATGGCGATGAGCCAATTGCCAATACCATTTGGGGGCTTAACACAGCTTTCTATACTCAGAGTAACGCCCTTACCAATTTACTCGACAAACTGCCATTGGTGCAAACCAAAACACCTTCGTCCATATCGTTCGAGGCCGAATTTGCACAGCTACTTCCCGGGCATCCCAAAGTAATTGATAAGGAAGGAACTTCATATATTGATGATTTTGAGGGAACCAAAATACCTGTGGATTTAAAAAACTGGACCGCATGGAGTCTTGCCAGTACACCTCAGGGACAACCGGGATTGTTTCCAGAGGCCAATTATATCAATGATTTACGAAACGGATTTAACCGCAGTAAATTGGCCTGGTATGTTATCGATCCGCTTTATTTGCGTAACAATTCTCTTACTCCCGACCATATCCGTCGCGATGCCAATATGCAATCGAATCATTATGTGCGTGAGATTTTTGAATATGAAGTTTTTCCAAACCGTAAGGCAGGGTATGGCGAACCTACCAATATTCCTGTTTTAAACCTGGCTTATTATCCCCGTGAACGTGGCCCGTACAACTTTGATACCGACGTTGATTATAACGGATTGCTTAATAGCCCACAAAAGCGCTGGGGTGGTATTATGCGGAAGATTGATACCAACGATTTTGAAGCTGCCAACATTCAGGAAATTGAGTTCTGGCTGCTCGACCCGTTTATTTATGACCAGGGCACACATAAAGGCGGTGACTTGTACATTAACCTGGGAAACATCTCAGAAGATATTTTACGCGATTCACGAAAGTTTTTTGAACAAGGAATGCCCGGTCCGGGTGAACCGTTTGATGTGGATAGCACCGCCTGGGGGTATATTCCCCGCAAGCAGAGCCTTGTGAATGCTTTCAGCAACGATCCGGCTACACGTCTTCGTCAGGACGTTGGGTTAAATGGTATGAATTCGGACCGCGAAAGGGATTATTACCGTAAATCGCCTCACCCCTATCTGGATTTAATGGAGAGTTTATATCAATCGGGAGCATTGTCGGAGCAGGCCTATAATAGGATAATGGCCGACCCTGCATCGGACGATTTCCATTATCATCGGGGTTCCGATTTCGATCGCAACCAGGTTGGCATTTTAGATAGATACAAGAACTTTAACAATCCCGAAGGAAACTCTATCCCATCAGAATTCTCACCCGAAAGATACTCAACTGCAGCTACCAATATTCCCGATGGCGAAGATATTAACCGCGACAATACGCTGAACGAAGTGGAAAGTTATTTCCAATATCGGGTAAGACTTAATCCCAATGAAATGGAAGTTGGGAAAAACTACATTACCAATGTTTACGAAACTAAAAGCATTAAATTAAAGAACGGTAATGAAGAGAAAGTAAAATGGTATCAGTTTAAAATTCCCGTGAATTCGCCCGACCAGACTGTTGGCGACTTGCACGACTTGCGCTCCATCAGGTTTATGCGTATGTTTTTGCACAATTTTGAGGATACCGTTATTTTACGCTTTGCATCGCTTGATTTAATAAGGGCAGAATGGCGAAAATATGATCTCGATTTATTCACCATTGATGAAAATATTGTTCCCAATCCTAACACGCAGTTCGAAGTTTCGGCAGTTAACATTGAGGAAAATGGCGAAAGAACACCAGTAAATTATGTGTTACCTCCGGGAATCAGCCGGGTTATTGACCCTGCTAACCCAACCGTGCGGGAACTCAACGAGCAATCAATTTCACTTAAAGTTACCGATTTGGCTCAGGGTGATGCCCGTGCAGTATACAAATCCATCAATATGGATATGCGCCAGTTTAAGCGTTTAAAAATGGATGTTCATGCTGAGGCTGTTCAGGGATATCCACTTAAAGATGATGAAATGGTGGCATTTATCCGATTGGGAACCGACTACCAGAATAACTATTACGAATATGCTGTACCTTTGAAGCTTACGCCTTATGGCATGTATAGCGATAATGTTGTTGCACACCGTTATGCCGTTTGGCCCGAAGATAACCAGATAAATGTTCCGCTTGAATTGTTTCAGCAGGTTAAACTAAGACGGAACGATGAACAGCGCCGGGCTGGTTCGCAGGTGAGCAGCAATAGAGTTTACGAATGGTACGACCCCGATAAGCCCAACAACAGGGTACGTATTAAGGGTAATCCTAATTTGGGGAATGTGCGTTCAATTATGATTGGGATACGCTCTGCAGCCATCGATCCAAAAACTGCTGAGATTTGGATGAATGAACTTCGTTTAACCGAGTTTGATGAAAAAGGCGGATGGGCTGCCAATTCACGTATGACAGTAAAACTGGCCGACCTTGGAACGGTTTCGTTGGCAGGAAGTGCCAGTACCATTGGATTTGGAAGTATTGACAAAGGTGTAACCGAGCGCAATCAGGAAGATTTTTATCAGTATGACGTAGCCACCAGTCTGGAGCTTGGAAAATTTCTTGGCCCCGACAACCGGCTTTCTATACCATTTTATTATGCTGTAAGTGAACAGATTGCCACACCCGAGTATTATCCGCTCGATCCGGATATTCCGTTGGATGTAGCGTTGAAAAATGCCGATACTAAAAGTGAACGCGACAGCATTAAAAACATCTCGCAGGATTATACCCGACGAAAGAGTATTAACTTCACCAATGTAAGGCTACAGCCCAAAAGTAATGAGTCGAAGTTTTACGATGTATCGAATTTGAGTGCGACCTATTCGTACAACGAAACTTTCCGCCGAAACATCAATACCCAATATATGACCGATAAAAACTACCGGGGGGTATTGTCGTATAATTTTCTGAACAGACCAAAGGCTTTTGAGCCGTTTAAAAGCATAAAGAATAACAATCTGGCACTTATTCGCGATTTTAATATTTATGCTGCCCCAACTCAGGTAAGTTACCGTTGGGAAGTTATGAGGGGCTACCGTGAAGAACAACTCAGAAACATCAGCAATCCAGATTTCAAAATTCCGTTGACTATTAATAAGGATTTTTACTGGAACAGGTATTTTGACTTAACATACAATTTAACCCGTTCGCTGAAGATTGATTTTCGAACTGCCACCAATGCCACCATCGATGAGCCAGGAGGGCCTGTAAACAAGCGGCTTTACCGCGAAGAGTATGAGGTGTGGAAAGATTCTGTAATGCGTAATATTCTGCATTTCGGACGCACCACCAACTATCAGCATACCATCAATTTGAGCTACAACATCCCCATCAATAAAGTGCCTTATCTCGATTGGGTTACATCCAGCCTGAATTATGGTGCTTTATTTAACTGGCAACAAGGGCCTATCACCAAAGATGAGTTTCAATGGGGCAACACCATTCGAAACTCCAATAATATACAGGCCAATGGACAGTTTAACCTGGTAACTTTATACAACAAATCGAATTACCTAAAAGAACTCAACCGACCGGCAACGCAGGTTCGGCCACAGCAAGGTGAAACTGTGCGCTTTACCCAACATAACCTGAAAATGGAAAAGGGCCAGCCGTTAACGATTTCTCACCGGTTGGGAACAATAAATGTACAAACCAGGGTTTTTAACGAATCGGGACAACCGGTACAGGGCGAGCAAAAAGTGGTTGATGCCAACACCCTCACATTTACCCCACAGCAGGATATTGCCAGCGCCCGTGTTATGATAACAGGTACCAAAGAGCCGGAGAAAGCATCGTCGGGGAAAATTCTTGAATACAGTGCCAGATTAATCACCAGTCTTAAAAATGTTACCATTACCTTTTCGCAAAATAACGGTACCATTTTGCCGGGCTATTTACCAAAATCTGACTTTTTAGGAAGCCAAAGGGTGGATGGCATTAATGCTCCGGGCCTACCATTTTTGCTGGGCTGGCAATCGCGCGACTTTGCAATGACTGCTGTGGAAAACAACTGGCTTACCACCGATAGCACTCTGAATACGCCCTATACCATGAATCGCAGCGATGATTTAACCATACGGGCTACCATCGAACCCATAAAGGGATTAAGAATTGACCTTACCGGAAACCACCGTCGATCCAATAATATGTCGGAATATTATCTTTACGATAGTGATGGCTTCCGCGGTGTGTTCAACACCATGGAGTCGGGCACATTCTCTATGACATTTAATGTTTTCAGAACATCGTTTAAAAGCGTTGGACGCAAAGGAGCATTTAAATCGGAGGCATTCGATCAGTTTCTGGAAAACAGAGTGATTATAGCTCAACGAGTTGGGAATCGCCGCGACGGGCTCTTTTATCCAACTACCGGACAATATGAAGGAACTTCTTATGCAGGGTTGCCCTATAATTCTGGCGGATATCCCGAATTGGGACTGCCCGTAGGCACTGGGGTTGATGGTAATGGATTAACATCACAGGAAGTTATGATTCCGGCATTTCTGGCAGCTTATTCAGGTAAAAGTGCATCCAAAATATTCCTCGACCCCATGCCATCGTTTGCCTATATGCATCCAAACTGGCGCATTACCTACGATGGATTGTCGAAAATAAAAATCTTACAGAAATATATTCGCACGTTCGATATCAGCCATGCATACAGGTCAACTTATAATGTGGGCAGTTACATGACTAATCTCGACTGGGAAAATTTCCGCGATGGATTTAGCTTTGTGCGTGATGCCCAAGGAAATTTTATTCCCAAATACCAGATTAATGGCGTATCAATAACAGAGCAGTATGCCCCGTTGATTCAGTTTAATATTACCTGGGTAAATAACATTTCAACCCGTGCTGAATTGAAGAAGGGACGCATTCTTAACCTGAGTTTGAACAACAACCAGCTCATTGAGAATTATAATAATGAGTGGGTGGTAGGGCTTGGTTACCGGTTTGATAAAATGGACATGATTATTGGTTCCAAATCGGGACAACGGAAAATGTCGTCCGATCTTAACCTGAGGGCAGACATCTCAGTGCGCGATAACTTCTCAATTATTCGCCGTATTGAAGAGGGCTTAAACCAGATGACATCAGGTCAGAAGGTTACCACTTTAAAGCTAACTGCCGATTATGTTTTAAGCGACCGGTTTAACATGCAGATGTTCTACGACCGGCAGGTTAGTTCGCCTTATATCTCATCGAGCTACCCAATTACTAACAGTAGTTTTGGGGTAAGTTTCCGCTTTTCGCTGGCCCAATAACAATTGAGAATTTTAATTTGATTTGATTGCAATAGTTTGTAAAGAATTATTGTAAATTTAAGGAACAGGACAAATAACATAAAGTTATTGTTAAAAATTACCTAATTTTGGCGCGAAACCATATAAAAAACACATTATGAATATACCTGAGAGTTTAAAGTATACCAAGGATCACGAATGGGTCCGGGTTGAAGGCAATATTGCTATTGTTGGCATTACAGAATTTGCACAAGGCGAATTGGGCGACATTGTTTTTGTTGAAATTGAATCGGAAGATGAAGATTTGGCTAAGGAAGATGTTTTTGGCACCATTGAAGCCGTGAAAACTGTGTCGGACCTCTATATGCCCTTGTCCGGAAAAGTAATTGAAGTGAATGAGGAGCTGGATGCACAGCCTGAACTTGTTAATAAAGACCCATACGGTAGCGGTTGGATGATTAAACTGGAAATTGCTGATCCTTCTGAAATGAGTCAGTTATTATCCGCCAATGAGTATAAAGCATTAATTGGATAATTGCAATCGTTTAAATAATTTAAGGGGGCTGGTTGTAAAATCAGCCCCCTTTTTTACTAAAGGTCAGACGAGTATTCCTTTTCAAGTTCCTTTTCACTTTTGAGCAAATTGTAAATAGTCGACTTCCCAATATCAAGCTTTTCAGCAACTTTGATAACATTTCTGTATTTACTTAGAAAATGTTTGATAATTTTTTGGTTGTACTCTTTGAGTGTGAGCTCCTGTGAAAGTATATCCAAATCGTTGTGGGTGGTGTTGAACACAATATGGTCTTCGTCAATCACATTTGAATTGGTGAGTACAGCTGCCAGTTCAATAATGGCCTTTAGCTCACGTACATTGCCTGGAAACGAATAACTAAGGAGTTTTTTTCTGGCTTTTGGTGTAATTTCGATAAGAGGAATGTTATTTTCAGTACAAAACGATTGCAAAAAATGTCCCGATAAAGTTAGTATATCACTTTGTCTATCCTTTAAAGGCGGAATGTGGATGGGCAGCCCCAGTAACCGGTAATATAAATCTTCGCGGAATTTCTTTTCTCTTACAGCTTCTGCCAAATCCTTGTTGGTGGCAGTAATAATGCGCGTATTAATTTTGATGCTTTGATTGCCCCCAATTCGGGTTATTTCACGTTCCTGAATTACCCGTAAAATTTTAACCTGCAGGTCAATATCCATTTCTCCTATTTCATCCAGAAAAATGGTGCCGCCATCGGCTTCTTCAAATTTCCCTTTGCGGGTCATAAAAGCACCGGTAAAAGCACCTTTCTCATGGCCAAAAAGCTCACTTTCGATGAGTTCACGGGGAATGGCGGCCATATTCACAGCCACAAAGGGCTTGTGGTTGCGGGGCGAACTGTAATGAATGGTTTTGGCTATCAGTTCCTTCCCTGTGCCGGTTTCGCCATAAATTGAAACATTGATATTGGGAATACGAATGGCCTTTTCTATAAGACCAAAAACAACTTTAATGGCGCTGCTTTCGCCAATAATGGCATGTTGAAAACTATATTTACCCGAAATTTCTGATTTAAGTTGTGTAAGCTCATTTTTGAGCGATTGTTTGCTGATAATATGGTTGATGCTGTGCAATAACCGCTCCTTAATATTTTCGTCCTTGGTAATATAATCGTAAGCCCCTTCTTTTAACAACTGAACCGCAAGGCTGATATTGTCCTGTCCGGAAATAATGATAACTTCGATGTCGGGATTGAATTTTTTTATTTTTTTGAGTAAAACTTCGCCCGAAAAGTCGGGCAACCCCAGATCGAGTGTAACAATATCAGGATTATCAGGTAAATTGCGAAGAAAATCGTTGCCATTGAAGAAAGTAAACACTTCGAATTCAGGAACTAATTTCAAGGTATGTTCAATTAATTTGCTAAAAACCTTGTCGTCTTCAATTACATGAATTCTCATAGTTCCGTCTTTCTGAAGGTTTCAGATGTTTTATCATCCGGAAAATATATCTAATTGGTTGAATAAAACCTTATGTTTGCTATTATAACACCGTTCAGCATCATTTATTGGTATTTTTGTTTTTCGCAAACATGCTCGTTTCGTCCCATGTTGTGTTATTGGTAAATTTATAAAAATGTTTTTGTCTACAATGGTATTTTTTATATTGAATAAAATAATTTTGTCAAAACCTTGTTTTAGTTGTATCTACATCTTATTGAATCGAATGGTTTTAAAAAAAATAGGCGTTATTATACTGATTGTTTTGCTGTCGGGCTGTTCAACTCAGAAAAACACATGGCTGTCGAGAAATTACAATAATCTGACAGCCCGATATAACATTTTGCATAATGGCAATGAGAGTTTCAGACAGGGCGAAAAACTACTGATGGAAAACCAGCAGGATAATTACACAGGAATTCTTCCATTGTTTCCCTATTCGGGGCCCGAAAAAGCCGGGCAAGCGCGCGCCGAAATGGACAGGGCCATCAGCAAAGGACAAAAACTCATCCGTGAAAAGTCCATAAAAGTAAAACCCAAACGCAAACCGAGCAGGAATCAGCCGCGCTACGCGGCTTTTTATAACAAGCGTGAATTTAACCGATGGGTTGATGAGGCCTACATCCTTATAGGGAAGGCTCATCTTTACAATCATGATTTTAATGAAGCGTTGATGTATTTCGATTATACATTGCGCGAGTTTCCGAATCATCCGGTTCGTTTTGAGGCAGTCATATGGATGGCCAGAACCAGAATTGAAATGGGCGATCTGGATAACGCTCTTATTTTGCTCAATCAATACGATGGCATGGGAAAAGCTCCCAATCGATTACACGGTGAGTATATGGCCACTTATGCCGATTATTTAATACACCGTGGACAACATCAGGCTGCTATTTCTTTTATGGTAACTGCTGCCGATATGGCACAGGGCAAATGGAACAAATCAAGACGTAATTATATTTTAGCACAGTTGTATCAGCAGTCGGGTCAGTACGAATTAGCCCGCCAGCGTTTCTTAAAAGTAGCCCGCTCTAATCCCGAATATGAAATGAATTTAAATGCCAGGTTGAATCTGGCCATTCTTAACGGCCATCTTGAGGGCAACCTGCAATCGTCGCGTAAAGAACTTTACAAACTGGTGCGTCAATCCAAAAACCGTGAGTTTCGCGATCGTATTTATTACATAATGGCTCAAAGCTACCTAAACGAGGGAGATACCATAAGTGCCATAACCAATCTTCGATTGGCGGCAGGCTACAATTCAGGCAATCAGGATTTAAAAGGCGAGACCTTTTTGCAACTGGCGGGACTCTATTTTAATACTGATCAGTATATTCCTTCGTTCGCTTATTACGATAGTACTTTAATGGTTATAAAAGAGACCGATGCTCGTTTAACGCAGGTAAAAAACCGGCACGAAGGACTTAAAGATTTGGCTCAGAATTACTCCATTATTTATACCGAGGATAGTGTGCGCCGTATAGCAGCCATGCCTTCGGCTCAAAGAGAACTGTTCATCGACAACCTGATTGAGCAACAGCGGCTGGCACAATTGCAACCGCGAACAGGCGGCGGTAAGCAGGATGGAGGAATGGCCGACGATCCGTTTTTTTACCGTAATTTTTCAAACCAACTCATGCGTCAAACCGATAGCCATGGACAATGGTATTTTTACAATCCCACTACGGTGAGCCTTGGAAAAATGGATTTTGAAAAACGATGGGGCCGACGTACCTCAGAAGATAACTGGCGACGTTCAGATAAAGGTACTGCCGCACCTGCCCAGGATGTTACGCCTCCCGGGTTTCCACCCGACGCCATGGTTGCACCTGTTGCGACATCCGATGCCAACGTTGGGCAGCAACCCGGAACTGAAGTGCCATCGTTACCTACCAAAGAGAAATTATTGGAAGGCCTGCCATTAACTCCTGAAAAAATGGCTGTGTCTGACCACCGATTGGCTCAGGCTCATTTTAATGCCGGTATGGTATTTTTCGATCAATTTCAGGATTATCGCAAAGCTGTTATATTGTTCAGAGAGGTGGTTACTGATTTTCCCGAGCATCCATTGGCCGAACAGGCCTGGTTTTGGGCGTTCAGATGCTATGCGCGACTCGAAAACGAGAAAGGGATGAATGAGATGAAACAAGGATTGGTAAGTCGGTTTCCTGATAGTCGTTACACCGCTTTTGTGGCCGATCCTGATTTCCTGAAAAAACAGGAACAAAACGAGCTGGAGATGAATCAGGCTTACGAAAATGCCTATTCAGCCTATCTTAACCAAAATTACGCTCAGGTTTTGGCAGGTACGCAAAATGTTTTGGCCAATGGCGAAAAAGAAGAACTCCTGCGAAAATCGCATCTGTTACGAGCTGTAACTTTTGGGAAAACCGGAAATCATAATGCCTTCGAATCCGAGTTAAATGTGTTGGCCAATCAATATGCTGCTTCGGCAGAAGGTGCTTTGGCAAAACGATGGTTGGCTATGCTGGCCGAGGGCCGCAAACCGGTTGCCGGAATTACAAGACCAATGGCAGGTGTTCGCAATGAGGTTGTGAGCCAAACGGACGATTTATCTGCCGAGGAGCCCCTTATGTTCCAGTTTGAGCCTGAAATGCCGCATTATCTGATTTTAGTTATCAATAGCGAAGCCGACGTCAACAGGTTGTTTTTTAATTTGGCCGATTATAACTTCAGCCGTTTTCTGCTGGCCGACTATGATATTGAAAGCAAAAACCTGCCCGATGGGCAACGTATAATTACAGTAGGACACTTTGCCAATAGCCGCGAAGTGATGGATTACTTCTATGCCATACGCGAAAACCCACAGCTTTTCAGAGTTGACAATATTGGAACACCTTCAATTTTAGCCGGTTCTTATGCCAATCTTACTCAGCTTGTTTCGTCGGGGAATATTTCGGGTTATCGCGACTTCTTTTCAGATAAATACCTGAGCGGAAGCCGGGGAACAAGCATTAATGCCGCAATTCCGGCTGAGATACTGCAACCTGCAGAACCAGAAAAACCCAATTATGAAAAAACAGAAGGTGCTCATTGGGGGTTGGTAGTGTTGTCTCCCCGTGCTGATAGAAATAGAGTGAGTACTTTTTTAACCAACCATGCCCTCAATAATTTACGTTTAAGAGTAACCATAAAAGTTGAAACCTTGCCCAAAGGAGAGGTGGTGCTGTTGATTGAATCATTCGAAAACGCCGAACAGGTGAACCGTTTTTTTAGTTCGCTGGAGAATAACTACTTTTGGAACACGCAGCTTGGAGCTCGTGATTGGGTCAAAACAGCTGTTTCGCCGGCCAATTTTGAGATATTGAAACGCGATGGGGCAATTGGCGTTTATCTGGAATTTTATAAGGAATATTACACCAGGTAATAGATAAAAAGTATGGAAGAAAACAGGAATATCAGAATATTATGGGTAGACGATGAAATTGAGCATTTAAAAGCGCACCTGTTTTTTCTTAACGAGAAGGGCTATGCCGTTGATACTGCCAACAACGGTAAGGATGCGCTGGCGATGTTGACCGAAAGCCAATACAGCCTGATTTTTCTCGACGAGAATATGCCCGGATTAAGCGGACTCCAAACCCTTACCCGTATTAAGGAGCAAAAACCTGATATTCCTGTAATCATGGTTACCAAATGCGAAGAGGAGGATACCATGGACCAGGCCATTGGCAGTAAGATTGCCGACTATCTGATAAAACCCGTTAATCCTAATCAAATATTACTGTCGATTAAAAGAACACTTGAAAGGGAGACACTTGTATCGAAAAAGGCCACAACCGATTACCGTTCAGCCTTTTCGAAAATTGGGATGCGGCTTAACGACAATCTTTCAAGTGCCGAGTGGATGGATGTTTATAAGCAGTTAGTTTACTGGGAACTTGAATTACAGGGTGCCGACAGTTCCATGAATGAGGTTTTGCTGATGCAAAAAAGTGAAGCAAACAACCAGTTTGCCAAATTTGTTAAGCGCAATTATGCCGATTGGATACAGAGCGATGAAGGGCCGCTGATGTCGCACCAGTTGCTAAAAAACAGGGTGTTGCCATTACTGAAAGAAGACCGCCAGGTGGTAATGCTGGTGATTGATAACTTCCGATATGACCAGTGGGAAGTAATTCGGCGAGAAATAGCGTCATTGTTTACAATGCGCTCCGACGATTTGTATTTCAGTATTCTTCCAACTGCCACACAATATGCCAGAAATGCGATTTTTTCAGGATTACTGCCCTTGAACATTGAAAAAATGTATCCGCATTTATGGTCGGATGAGGAGGACGAAGGCAGTAAGAATCAATTTGAAGAAGAATTGCTGGTCACCTTTTTTAAACGGATGCGCGAGAACGTTAAAACCATATACGAAAAGGTGAACGATGCCGAATCGGGGCGTAAACTGCTCGAAAATTATGCCCGTATGCGCGATTATCAGCTGTCGGTGGTGGTTTATAATTTTGTGGATATTTTATCGCATGCCCGTACCGAGATGAAGATGATTCGTGAACTCATTGCTGATGAATCAGCTTACCGCTCATTAACACTGTCGTGGTTTCAGCACTCGCCGGTTTACGAATTACTAAAAAAACTATCGCAGGATAAATTTACAGTTATCATTACCACCGACCATGGCACCATTAGAGTTCAGAATCCGATTAAAGTAGTTGGCGACCGCAATGTAAACACCAATCTGCGGTTTAAACAAGGGAAAAATCTGGCCTACGATGCCAAATCAGTTTTTGAAGCCAAACAGCCCGAGAAACTTTTCCTGCCGCGGCCCAATGTGTCAACCTCTTATATTTTTGCCACCGGTGACGATTTTTTTGCTTACCCGAACAACTACAATTACTACGTTAGCTATTATAAAGATACTTTTCAGCATGGTGGCATTAGTATGGAAGAAATGATGGTGCCGTTTGTCGTGCTTGAGCCAAAAGGGTAAAGCGTTTATTTGGTTACAGCCACCGATAGGTTAAATTGCCGGCTACCATCCGGGAGTTCCTGAATTTCTATTTTTAAGAACGATTCGGGAAGGTATGGTTCGATTTTTTCGGGCCACTCGAGCAAACAAACTTCACCGCTGTAAAAATAATCTTCATAACCTAAATCAAACAACTCTTCTTCATTCTTTAGCCGGTAAAAGTCGAAATGGTAAACCGGATGTCCATTATTTAGCTTATACTCGTTGATAATGGCAAAGCTGGGACTGTTTACGGTATCGCTTACACCCAATTCGTTACATAATGCTTTAACAAAAGTAGTTTTGCCTACCCCCATTGCTCCATACAGGGCCACCACAGGACAGGCAGCCAGTAAAGGTATAACCTCGTGCGCAATAACCGGCAACGTTTCTATTGTTTGTATTACTAAGCGCTTTTCCATACAACTCATTTACAATTCTAAAATCAACTGACAAAATTAATATTACAATTCGGAAAAAGGTAAAAGAACTAAGCTTCTATATATAATTATTTCTATCCATTATAAAACACTTCCATACTAAAGTTTTTACACCACCGTTAAACAATAAGAATTTGCAGGTATATCAAAAAAACATAAATTTGCCAAAACGAACAATTTTAATAAAAATGGAAGGCTCTACTCACAACTACAAAAACAACAAACTGCTTTATATTGTACTCTCGGTTGCCGCGGTTTTACTATTGACAATAACTGGGTTGTATTTTATTCAGAACCGGCAAATGAAAGAGATTGTTACCAACCTGAACGAGGAAAAAACCATTCTTACCGAAGAATACCAAAAACTTATTCTGAATTACGACTCGCTGCAAAGTGATAACGATACAATTAACCTTTTGCTGGAGCGCGAACGTGAAAAAATAGCCCACCTCATTGAGGAGATTAAAACCATAAAAGCCACCAATACTGCTAAAATCAGGGAGTATCAGAAAGAGCTAACAACCCTGCGCGGAATTATGCGCAGTTATGTCATTCAAATTGACTCACTTAATGCGCGTAATCAGGCACTTACCAAAGAAAACATTGAATATCAGAGGCGTTACACACAAATTCAATCTTCATTTAAGCAACTGGAGGTTGAAAAAGCATCGTTGGCCCAAAAAGTCTCTATTGCAAGCCAGCTGGATGTAACAAATATTATGGCCGAGGGCCTCAATGCCAATGGTCGCAAAACCGACAGAAGTTCCCGGACTGCTAAAATAAGGCTCTGCTTTACTGTTTTACGCAATGTAACGGCTCCGGTTGGAATGAAGACTTTTTACCTTCGTATTGAACGTCCAGATGGTCAACTCTTAATGCACTCAAAAAGCGATGTATTTAAATATGAAGGCACTAACATAAATTACTCGGCAGCGAGGTCGATTGAATATGGCGGCGAAGAAATTGATGTGTGTATATTTTATGATGCCGATGCCGGAGAACTAACGTCAGGGAAATATGTCGCCGATATTTTTGCCGATGGGTTTCACATTGGTAACCACACATTCACCCTCAAATAACAGGTTGCTCCAGAATCTCTTTAGCCAGCACCGACATCCCAGCATCGGATACCGATGGTACAACATTGTATCTGACTTTTAACTCGTCGGGGGCGTTGTTTACCACAAAAGCTCTGGGATAAAATTGGTTGAGCATATCCACATCGTTGTAATCATTACCCAAAACCCAAACGTTTTGATGGTTAATCATTTCGATGCCGCAAATAAGCTGTATGCCACTTGCTTTTGACGCCTCCTGATGAAACACTTCAATCCAGATACTTTTTCCATCGATGGGCGAAGTGGCCCTAATCACTTTCACCTCCTTTAAATCGCTCAGAATCTGCTCTGCTTCCATCGGTTCGTCCAATATAGTGAGCAACTGGCTGAAATTTTCTTCTGTTTCGTTTAAGGCGCTGATAGGCGTTGCAAAATCACTGCGGTTTTCAACAAAACGATTTAAATCGGGATGTGGATTCAAAGCCTTTTTATACCAGAACTGGTGGTTCTCGGGGATGTATTTATGCAAGGTGTAACCCAGTCCTTTGTTTGCGAAAAAGTTTTCCACATTACAAACCTGGCTACGGTTCAGATGCAATGAGCGAATAATCTTTTTGGTTCTCCAATTATAAACGCCGGCCCCCGATGAAAAAACCAGATAGTCGATTGGGAAATCATCAGGTAATACCCGAAAGGAAAAAAAGAGGGAGCGACCTGT
>CAZFTD010000009.1:0-37522 GCA_964521525.1 uncultured Marinilabiliaceae bacterium
GCACCGGACCTGAATCCGATACCTCTATTCTTAAATCCAGAACTAAACCTTTGAAAATGTTAGTTTAGATTTTTTTGTAAATTTTCGATAAAATTAAAGGTTGAAACAAAAAGGTATTTACAGAATTGGATACTTCAGTTTGAAAATTAGATAAATCGTCTTCTTAAAATGGGGCTAAAAACTGAAAAAGTTGCTCAATCAATAACTGCATCGTGTACCGGATGCATTCATACTGAAGCCAATAAACCTCCTTTTATCATTCATGTGTTTGAAATTTGTTTTTTAATGGTCACATAGCTTTCCGCGCTGCGGAACAGGTTGTCCAGATTTATCGGGAGAACTTGTCAGCTGGTCATCTAAATGTGTGAGCAATAATTCTCATGGCTCGTTTCATCTAAAGGTAAGACAAAAAGCCAGCCTCGCCCAAATGTATTTTAACAACTTATGGGTTGTATAATTGAACAACAACCTACTGTTACAGTTTAACGGTTTCTTTAAGGCCTTTATAATGTATTACGATGTTGGGTTGATTGTTGCTTTTGCTTTCAGTTTTGTTTTGCTTTATCAGGAAGATTTTAAAAAGGCGCTGGCTAATCATACCATTATAGTTTCCAGTAGAATCGCCAATTACCAGTTCTTTTTGGGCATCATTCCAGATAAAACGGATGGTTGAAAAGGCTCCATTTTCATAGTTGTAGTTGTTGCCTTCATCTTCGTAAAGGGTGAATTCGCCGTTATTGCCTTCATAAATGTAAATGTCAAGCTCCTCATTCTGGCTTTGTCCGGAATATTGAACAGTTTGCCCCATTGGTATAATTGCTCCGGATTTAACAAACAACGGTATTTTATCCAAAGGGGTATCGGCCTTTATGGTTTGTCCGCCTTCTGCGTAATTACCGGTCCAGAAATCGAACCATCCCGAATGTTTGGGCAAATAAACATCTCTTTGTGTTATGCCAGCCTCAGTAACAGGTGCCACTAAAATTGCTTTTCCAAACATATACTGATATGGTTGGTTAACTGCTTCGTTGTCGTAGGCAAAATCCATTACCAGGGGTCGCATTATGGTTGAACCGTTGCTGGTCACCTGCCAAGCCTCGGAATAGATGTATGGCAGTAATTGGTAGCGCAGGTGCAACATTTTACGCATATTGTCTTCAACCTGTTGACCATACTTCCAGGGTTCGGTTTCGCTCATATAGGCATGCATGCGGAAAATAGGATTGAAAGCGCCCCACTGATACCAGCGTGTAAGTATTTCGTGATAATTGGGGTCGGTATATTGCGAACGGCCGGGACGGAAGAAGCCGCCAATGTCAGTTGTCCAATAGGGGAAGCCGGTGATGGTGAAGTTAAGGCCGGCCACTATTTGTCGTTTGTACTCGTCCCACGAGCTGCCCACGTCGCCCGACCAGTTGATAACGCCATAGCGTTGTTGTCCCGAAAATGCTGAGCGTGTTAATATACAAACCCGTTTATCAGAAGAGATAGCACGTTGTCCTTCGTAAACCGATTTGCTTACCATTAAGGGATAAATTAAACGGTATAAATCGCCCGGACCTATATGAGTCATTTCGCCTTTTAATGCATCATTTTCAGGTTCAACAGCATCCATCCACCATGAATCAACACCGAGTTTGAACATGTTCTCGTTAAGTGTATTCCAGTATTCCTTTCGGGTTTCGGGGTTAAAATAGTCGAGCCATTTGGTGCCAGGTATAAACCGTTCCCGTGCAACATATTCTTTTCCAAGTTCTGAATTCTTATCAGGGTTGCTCCAAATGGAAATGCAGAAATGTGCATTTAAATCGTGAATTTCTTTAATAAACCCGGCTGGGTTTGGGTAGTGGGTTTCATCAAACTGTGGAACACCCCAGCCTTTGCTTCCCCAATATTGCCAATCCTGAACAATAACATCCATTGGCAATTCACGCCTGCGAAATTCTTTAACAGTTTCAATTAAATGATTGGCCGAAGTATAACGCTCACGGCATTGCCAAAAACCATAAGCCCACTTTGGTAACATAGGTACCCGGCCGGTTAAATTGCGGTAGGACGCAATGGCTTCGTCGGCTGAGCCTGCAAATACCACATAATCGAGTATTTTGGCATTTGGCGAGCGGTAGGTTGTGGTATTTTCTTTTAACTTCCATGCTAATGTGGGTTTGTTGTCGGCCTTGCAAACCACCTGCACGTCGTGTTCTCCGGCTTCCAATTGCACCAATACGCCTGCTGTGGGTGGCAGCCACATATTGGTTTGGTCAATAACAGGCTCTCCGTTAATAACTACGTAATGGCGGTTGCCCATATCGCCCAGGTTAAGGAATATTGAGTATTCGCCTGTTTGAGGCACTATAAATTTTCCGGTATAGAGCGATTGGTTTTGTGCCACTTTTTGGGTTCCGGCTGTGGTTGTTACCTCGGCCATAAAATCGATTTCGGAGGGCTTTTCCTGTTTTTCGAGACCTACAAAATTATCGGCAGGATTAAAATCGGTTAATCCGTATTGATGCCAAAGCAAACCGTACCCTTTACTTGAATAAACAAACGGGATGGCTATTTGGCTGTTAACCTGAGTTAAACGGCGGGTAACTCCTTTTATATTGAAATTTCCATCCTGAAACTGGCCAAGACCGAATATTGCTTCATCGGCAGGCGAGTAGAAGGTTTGTTGCACAAAGAAGCAAGGTTCGCCCATAATTGAATCGGGTAGTATGATACGTGAATCAGCCTTTTCGCTCAGAATAACGTTTCCTGTGCTGTCAATAAACGAAACAACACCTGATTTCTTATTAACCTCTACAGTTAGTTTGGCTAACACTACACGAATCAGGTTTCCTTTTTCGGTAACATCGAAATTGGGAACATTTATATTGTTAACAAAAACGAATTCAGGGAGACCAACAATTTCGCCAACTTTAAACTGAACTCTGGCAGTATTATCAGAAAGTGGGTAAATGGCTAAGGTTCCATTATCGGTTTGAAATGCAACGTGATTATCCTCTTTTATATAGCTCCTAATAATTGACTGCTGACAACCAAAAAATATTAGTACTAACATTAACACAGAAAGGGCTTTCATAATTGCGGGTATTAAAAAGTTATCATTCAATTGTATTTTAATCTGTAAGCATCAACAAAAAGATGGATTGCTAAGATTAGATGTAAAATAGAATCGTAATAATCTCAAAATCTAATCTATCCATCAATAAATCCATAGTTCCTCAAATAAATCCCCGACGTTTCAGAATCTATTTAAGTCCTGTGTTTTGAATCCGGAAATAATCGAACGAAACATCAAACGGACTATCCGGTTTGGTTGTGTCAGAATCGAACCAGAAAGTACTGGTCATGCTTTGGGTTATAATACCATCGCAGGCCAAAAGTCCGGCTTTAATATCTCGTAATAGTATATCTGACTCACCCAGTTTTTCAAAGTTTTGTCCATCAACCGAATATTGAGCGGTATAGGTACTTCCATTTTTTGAAAGTCTTAAATAAAGGTTGTTATTACCTACAACTTCTGCCTTAAGATTAACCGATGCAATAGATTTTGCGATTCCGTTTTCTTCAAAAAGCAGGTCGATGGTACCGGGTTGCGGGCCTCTTTGTCGGGATGTTTTAATAACAGCCCTGAACATCAGCTTAACAAAGTTGTCGTCGTCCTGATAAGCAATGACACCTGCATTTTCGGGTTGAGAAGGGGCTCTGGAAGCAACCAGTTTTGTTTCAATGGTCCAATCGTTGTTAGCACTTTGCAACAGTAGGTTGCGGGCATTATTGCTGCCCTCGGAGATGTCGCCTTTTTCGGTAGTAATGGTGAGAGACCCCGGCTTCGATGTCAAACTATGATTATCCTTATTCTCCCTAATCCATTGCCATTGCTTACCGGGTTGAGCATCATTAAACTCATCACTTACCGAGGCTACATCGAAATTAATATAGAAGGTATTTTTCTCATAAGTGTTATAGTCAACAAAGCTTACTACGGCAGTGCCGGGAATGGCTTTAGCCTGTTGAATTTCAACAGTTACATCCTTGCTAATGGCAGCTGCACTTACAAGAGGAACCTTGGCGTTATTTTTCAGGAGGTAACTATAGGCTTTGGTGTTTGCATTAAAGCCGGGAATAGATTTTCCGTTAATCCTTACCGAAGCAGGTGCCAGATTTGGCATAACTTTAATAGGGAAACTATCGGTAACAGTTATTCCATTGTAGGTTACACTAACAAAAACTGTGGCTACTCCGGGTTTAAAAGCCTTAATTTTACCGGAGCTATCAACGCTGATTACGGCAGGATTGTTACTTTTATAAACAACTGAAGTTTTTTTAATGTCGATAAAACTATCGTCAGAAAGACATGCAGTTAAGCTGGTGCCCGAAGTTTCACCCGGTTGAAGCACTATTTTGTCAGATGTGGCCACCACGGTTTTTAACTCTGTTTTGAATTGGCCGCTCATAACAGCCTCAACCGTTCCTTTAATGTCGCGCGATGATGCTCCAATTTCGAAGATATATTTACCCTGATCGAAGGTAATATTGTTGTTTCCTTCGTCCCAGAACCAAAGGTCGGCGCAATTAATATCAATTGATACGGTTTTAATCTGGCCGGCAGGAATGGTAACCCTTTTAAAGCCTTTCAGGCGTTTAATGGGGCGTTGTAACGATGCAGGGCTATCGGGTGTTTTAATGTAAATCTGTACAATTTCATCGCCATCTACACCTCCGGTGTTTTTTACATCCACACTTACCGTGACCTTATCATTAGGAGTGATTTTGTTTTTGTTGATTTTAAAATTGCTGTACTCGAATGTGGTGTACGACAATCCAAAACCAAATTCATACGATACATCTTTATTGAAATACCAGTAAGTACGGCCATTTTTTCCATTGCCGCCGCGTAGGGTATAATCATTAAAATCGGGAAGGTCGTCAACCGATTTATACCAGGTAATACTCGTTTTTCCACCAGGGTTAACTTCGCCGAATAATATTTTGGACATGGCGGCTCCTTGTGCCTGACCATTATAGCCCGCGTAGATAATGGCAGGAATGTTGGGATTGTTTTTAAAGGCTTCAACTTCAACCATTCCCATGGTTTGCATCACAACAATGGTGTTTGGATTAACGGCAGCAACCGATTGGATAAGGTTCAATTGGTTTCCGGGCAGAGCAAGCGAGAACCTGTCCGACTCTTCGCGACCAGTGGTTTGGTCGGTACCCACAAATATAATAGCCACATCGGCCGAAGCTGCCAAATCTAATGTAGCCTGATCGGTTGATTCGGGTTGTGGCTCGCGAAATACAAAATATAGGTTTTGTGGGCCGGCAATACCAAGGGTGTTAATTTTGGCCGGAATGGTAACCCGGCTGCCAAAGAATCCTCCTGTTCCGGAGCTCATTACCTTTTGTGATGCAATAATGTTTCCTGTAGCGGAACCAACACGAACTTCAATTGAGCCTCCGCTTTGAGCTACGTTGATATTGAATTTGATTGAATCTAAATTTGTTACATCAATATTGTAATAAGCTGTCCAGTCGCCATCTTTAATACCTCGCAAAGCATTGGTTCCAAACCTTTCTGATGCAATAATTCCACTTGCCGATTCATCAAATTTAGTGGCATCATATTGTTTTGATTCACCTTTATTGCTTACAGTTGAAAATGCTGAAAGAGAATAGAAATCATTTTTTCGGGCAGTATTTCCACCGCCGCCATGCACCACTTCAATCCCCATATTATTTTGATTCACATAGTTTTGAATGGCCTGGTAGGGCGTACTCACATAATACTCTTCAACAGGGCCTGAGTAATCGCCCAGTTCAATTTTGTTGGCATGAGGCCCTAAAACAACAATTTTACGAATATTACAGGGTTGAAGTGGAAGGGCTTTTGCACCCATTGAAGCAATCTGATTATTTTTTAAAAGTACCGGTGTTTTTGTGGCTATTTCCAGAGCCAGGGCATTGTGAGAAGGATCGTTGATGATATTGGGTTTAATTCCCGAGAAGGGCACCATACGAGGAGGATCAAATTCTCCCAAACGCATCCGAATGGTAAACATGTTAATAAGCGCTCTGTCGATATCCGCTTCAGTTATTAATCCGCGCTGTAAAGCTGTAATAGCATGATTTTGATATTCACCACCACAATCTGAATCTACACCTGTAATTAAACCCATAGCTGTAGCTTCGGGACCGTCTTTGGCATATTTATGTCCCGAAATAATATCGGTAATAGCACCACAATCGCCCGTTACATAGCCTTTCATGCCGTATGTTCGCCGGGCAATGGTATCGACCAAAATTTTACTGGCCGATACAGGTACCCCGTTAACGGCATTGTAAGCGGTCATGATAGATGGCAGGTTATCGCCCTCAATAAGAGATTTATAAGGGCGTAGGTAAAATTCGCGCATGTCGCGGTTGTCCATATCGGAACTACCTGTATGCCTGTTAAATTCGGTATTATTGGCAATGAAGTGCTTACCGCAAGGAACCGTTTTAAGGTATTTTGGGTCATCACCCATCATTCCTCTGATAAAGCCACTTCCAATTTGCGACACCAGAAAGGGGTCTTCGGCAAAGGTTTCAGCAGTGCGTCCCCAGCGCGGGTCGCGAGCCGGTTCAATAACGGGCGACCAATAGGTTAGAGTAAAAATCAGGTCATGGTTAAAACCCCGGGCCTCATCGGCAATAACCGTGGCTTCTCTTTTAATGAGTTCCGGATCCCAGGTGCAGCCTATGGCGTTACTGTTTGGGAACGATGTGGCTGTTTTACCGCTGATGTTGTTTCTGCCCATAACACCATGTAACGCTTCACCCCAAACATCGTATTTATTGATACCCAGGCGTGGAATAGGCGCCATGGTATTCCCGAGCAAACTCTGTTTTTCGGTAAGCGTCATACGCGAGACCAAATCGGCGGCTCTTTCTTCGAACGAATAAGAGGTGTTCAAATAGATGGGCTTCGGGGAATTTTTGGGAGCCAGCACAAATGCCAACGTGCCACAGGCTACGAGAATAAATAATACAATTTGGGGGATTGAAGGTTTCATTACACAACAGTTATTTGATTAAGGGTTAGATGCTGTTAAATTAAGGTGCCAGATGATTATATTTAAGAAAGGCAGACCTGCCTGCAGTCAGACAGGTCTATCCCTCTAAATATCTATAAGTCTAATAATCTCATTTTATCGTTTATTCATTAATTTATTGGTAATTATGCTTCCATCCGACATGAGTTTCTTCTCAATATAAACTCCCTGCCAGGTTTCAATTTTTGAAATGCGATGGCCTGTAATTGAATAATATTCGATTGATATAACCTGAAGATTATCCATTTCAGGATTCCTAACACTTACAGGCTCTTCAACCTTACCATTGAGTGTTATATTTTTGGTTGTGGCGCCAACCGATGAAATGCTGAGGGTGCCTGAGTAGTTATCTACTGTTAATCCTGCTTTTAGCCGAACAAAAATCTCTGTTTTGGCAACATCTCCTCCAGTATGGTTAACCAATAATGAATGCGTGTATGCTTCCGCTGCTGTTAGTGAAATCTCAAATTCATCGGGCGCTTCAATCAACACGTTATCGCCAAGCATATCGGCCCAAACAATAAATGATTTAGCCGGCGAGGGACCTAAATCTTCACGATAAGTAAACCCTTCAAGTTTGTTAATGGCAACACCGGTATTGTTTTGTGCAAAAAGTAAAGGCGTAAAGTATTCCGGAGAGTTTGAAAGGAATACCGTGTCGATAATAAATGGGTTGCTTCCATTCGACCAAAAACCAGCAATGTATATATTTTTAGGATTAAAAGGCGTATTATTGGTTTTTGTGGCATGGTTTAAAATTACCACTATTTCGCTTTTGCTGCCAAACGAGTAGGATGCCGGAGCACCCCAATAGCTGGGGCCATCAAAAAGTCTGAAATCTACATTAGCGGTGTTTGGGCCTCCCAATCTAGCAACAATGAATTTATAGCCCGATAAATCAATACCATTGTATTGCCATCCGCCAAAACCCCAGGGGCCCGTTTTCAGAGTGCGGGTGGTCTCGTTAAACGTGCCGCTTTCCCAAATTCCCGGATTAAACAACTCCTGGGTTAAAGGAAAGGTTGATGAAGCAATGTTAAGCGAAAGACTCATCTGGTTTCCTTTACGATCGGTATAGGAAACATTCACATTGGCCTGGCCATCTTTAAGCGCAAAAATTCTACCTCTGGTAACATTAACCACTTCAGGATTACTTACTGTAATTTCGGCTAACGAACTGACGTTTTCTACATGCCCATCGGCAAATTCAGCGTTTATTCTTAAACTTCTGGAGCTATTGGTGAGCACTGAGATATTACTGTTGCCTTCGAGGAACAATCTTGTCATGGTTAAATAATCATCAGAAACGCCGTTAAAATCGTACTCGTTGGCATATTCCTGATACCAGTGAAAAATTGGCCACGGGCATGCCTCAGGGTCGGTAAGAAAATCAACCACATCGGCAGGTGCAGCCGGATTTCCAAATTCAGCCAGTAAATGAGGGTCGGTAAACAGCAACCAGCTCACATTGCCGCACTCGTCGGTAATTTTTTTGAAGTTGGCACCAAATCCATTGCCTCCTGCTGTTCCGGTAATATCCTTACCCCACGATTTATTGTGCCGTTCTGGAGCCCAGTCCATTTCAGTTACCATAATGGGGGCAAAATCGGCCACAGGCTGAACCTGTTGGTTCCATCCGCGTTGAAATGGCTCATATCCTTGTCCGCTGTTGAACCAGCCCGGGTAAACGTGCACAGCATAACCAATGTTTTCGCCTTCGATTGGATTAACAGCAAAACCAGCATATTGTGACTGGTAACCCAACCCTGGAATCCAAAGAATATTATCGGCATTAGTTCTGATAATGTCTACAATGGTTTGAAAGTAGGTTTTCAGGTTATCGAAATGTCCCTGAGTGCCGGCACCATAAGTTCCATCGGGACCCAGAATATGAATGGGCTCATTGGCCAGTTCGAACATAATATGTGGGTTATTCTTCAATTTTGGATGCTGGGACACAATGTTCCAAACATTTTTTAAGTATTGATGATAGTTGTCGTTAAGTTCAATACGGTCGGGGCTAACACCCGGAGGACGCATGACCACGTATAAGCCTTTAGAAATGGCATACTCAGCCATAGGAACAAAAACTTCGTCGAGATATTTTCTGAAACGGGTTTCATCAAAACAGTTATGTGCTTCGTGGTAGTGAGGTGTACACCCTGGTGCATTGCTCCAATAGGGATCCATGTGTTGGCGAACAAAATTCATTTTCCAGCCGGCACTAAGGATTCGGTCAATAATCCCCTTGTTATAGGTTAAGCAAGCCTGAACATTATGATTGTTCCATTTGGTGCCCTGTTCGTTAAACCAAGGTGAGAAAGTTTGGGCAAACCCATGAAGGTTAACAATATGTCCGTGGCTGTCTTTTAAATACCTGCCCTCAACATGGAGTTTTGGCATTGGCATGCCTTCCCAGGCGTAAGCGCTTAAGTATAAATTAAATGCTATTATAAATAAGCTTAATGATTTAATGAACCTCATCTTTTAAAAATTTTTGAAATTAGAAAGCATCTATCTGTTAGTCTATCTGTTCTTTACGCTTCAGTTTTTTGTTGATTTGGCCAAAGAATTTGAAACCGATATTGAACTGGTTTTGCCTTATTTCTTTGTAAACTGCCACCAATCGAAATTGAACAAATCTTTTTCGCCTTTAAATACGAAATAAACATCGTGTACACCACTTGCGTTGCTTACCGGTGCCGAAATGGTTTTCCAATATCCACCTTCACCTTGAGGGCCAACCTCGATGGTTGCTATCACAGGGCCATCAATTTTACCAGTTCTAATTTCAATTTTACCTCCATATAGAGGGGAAACAGATACATTAACCAACCTGGCGCCTTTGCCAAAATCGACCCCTTTTACAAAGATGTAATCACCGTGATTGATAGAAGTAACATACGTGCGGTCGGCTATTTTTTTGCCCCTGGCCCAATCGAAATCGCCTTCCCACTCGGTTTCGAAGTGGTTTTTTACCCCTTCGCTCCAGGCCATTGTTTCAGCCTCAACCCGTATATAGGGATTTAGCGTGCCTACCTGTGCAGGGCCTTCAACCGACCAGTAATGACGGTTTTGTATTGTTCCATCGGGGTTGTAAATCATCTCGTCCATATCAACTGAGCGGCGTTCGTAGAACCTTGAGGTGGTCTTTTTCAACAAATCGTAGCTATGCCCGAAACAATATGACTTTCCTTTGAATTCAACAATGCCGGGATGATTGCCCCTTGTTTTTTCCGAAGCATCGACTATCATGCCTTTGTACTCCCATGCCCCGGTGGGTGATTTACTCATGGCGTAACCAATGCCTTCGGGGCAACAGGTTGAAGCATAAGCCAGATAATAAAAGCCGTTGCGTTTCCAAACCCAGGGGCCTTCCTGATAGTTTTTAGGTGTTGTGAGGTCTTGCATAATTTCGCCAGAGTAGGACACCATGTCCTCGTTCAGTTTCACCCAGTACACTTTTGGATTGCCCCAATACATGTATGCCTGTCCGTCGTCGTCGATAAAAACAGTTGGGTCGATATCGTGGTTACTGTTCTTGATTAAAGGTTTTCCTATTGGATCTTTAAACGGCCCATAAGGACTATCGGCCACCAAAACACCAATTCCAACACCGCCCGGCATTGGACAATAGAGGTAGAATTTGCCATTACGCTCAATGCACTGCACCGCCCATGCACCATTCTCATAAGGAACCCACGCAAAATTTTTCAATGAGGCAACCACACCATATTCGGTCCAGTTAACCATGTCAGTTGAATAGTACAACAGCCAGTTGTGCATTTTAAAGCCCATGGCATCGTCCTCATCGTGCGATGTGTAAAGAAACACTGTATCGTTGTACACCATTGGTGCCGGATCGGCGGTATATTTGGTTTGAATAATGGGCTGCTGTGGCGGAATGTTACTTTGGGCGCAAACACCCAAAATGCCGAGCCCTGTAAAGCTGAATAAAATTGCAAATCGTTTAATCATCGTATCCAAAACTTATAATTTACATCATAATTTCACCTGTGTTCTTTTGCCATTATAATTAACAACCCTGTCGAACTTAGTGATTGTTGTATTGCCCAATCCATTGTCCTTCGAGACTTTTACAATTTTGAACTGTCGTTGGGGCAGCATCCCGGGGAAAGTTCCCTTTCGGTCGCTAATAGTAAGGGTTTTCTTCGCATCGTTCCATGTGAAAGTTATGGTTGAAAAAGCACCTTTTTCGTAATTGTAGTTGTCGTTTTCATCCTCGTAAAGAGTGAACTGGCCATTAGCCCCTTCATAAACACATATTTCGAGGTTGTCCCATTTTCTTTCTTCGGCATATTGCACTTTTGGGCCTAGCGGCAGAATAGAGCCGGCTTTGATGTACAGTGGCATTATATCGAGAGGCGTTTCTCTGGTTATTTCCTGCCCACCGGCAACTTTTTCGCCTGTCCAGAAGTCTATCCAATCGACCCCTTTCGGCAGGTAAAGTTTCCTATGACCTGTGGTGCTGAAATCTTCTTTTCCATCTTTAGAATACATGGGATTGGTAACCGGACAAACCAATATTGATTTACCAAACATGTACTGGTCGTTGATGTCCAAAGCATCTGTGTCATTCGCAAAATCCATAACCAACGCGCGAATCATGCTCGACTGGTTGGCCGAAACATCCCATGAACTTGAATAAATGTAGGGTAATAAACTGTATCGCAGATTGATGTATTTTTCAATGGCATCGTACACACGATCGCCTTTTTGTCCAAACTGATAAATTTCGCGGGGAGCACCTTCGCCATGTGAGCGCATCATGGGGCTGAATGTACCAAACTGAATCCACCGTGTATACAACTCGCGATAATCGGGGTTGGTAATATCGTTCTTATAATCCCATAAAAAGAAACCGCCAATGTCGCTGTTGAAATGGGGAATGCCACATAAAGAAAAGTTTAAACCGGTCGGAATCTGATTGTGCAATGCTTTCCACGAAGCTACCACATCGCCCGACCAGGTGTTGGCTCCATAACGCTGTTGCCCTGCAAATGCCGAACGGGTAAGAATGAATACGCGTTTATCAGATGTTACCGACCGTTGGTTTTTATATACGCCACCAACACTCACCAAAGGATAAGCATTCCGAACTTTGCGAAACGAACCCAGATAGGTTTGGTTGTCGAAGTCTTCGGGTTTAATGTCCATATGGTCAGGTTCGGTCGAGTCCATCCACCAACCATCAATTCCCAGCGAGAAGAGGCCATCATTCAGGTATTTCCAGTAAATATCGCGCGCTTGCGGGTGATAGGCATCGTAAACCCTAACCCCGGAAGGATAATCTTTATTAGGTGGCCATTTTTCGGAACCCGATTGTGGCCATGTGTTGAAATTTAATAACATACCCTTTTCGTTCAGCTCACGGTATTGTTTAGTCATTGGGCCGAACGACGACCAGATGGAGATAATCATCCGGGCATTCAGGTTATGCACATCGTTCACCATTTGCTGAGGATTGTGAAAACCCGGGTTTAAAAACTCCATGGCATTCCAAAGGTAGTTGTTACCCCAATATTGCCAATCCTGTATAATGCCATCGAGGGGAACACCCAGTTCGCGATATTTTCGGACTACGCCAACGGTTTCGTCCTGACTTTTATAACGCTCTTTACTTTGCCAGTAACCATAAGTCCATAATGGAAACATGGGTACCTGGCCGGTAAGGTCGCGCATTTGAGCCACCACGCCATCGGCATTACCTCCATACATAAAGTAATAGTCGATACAATCGCCCACTTCAGAACTAAACGATGTGCCTGTTGAATCGTCCTTGAAAGTGGTAGGCGAATAATTGTCCCAGAAAAGGCCATAACCTTTAACCGACTGGAAGAAGGTAACAAAATCCCAGGTGTTGTTTTGAACCATGTACACCTCCTGATTGCGTTGCGACATTTTTCCATTCTGGAGAATACCTAAGCCATAAATTGGCTCATCCTTTTCGAGTTCCCACGACTGGCTTACGCTGAAAGTTCTCACTCCTGCATCGTTGAATGGGGTAAACCGGGCGCCATTGTCCTTTTCGGCAAATAAAACCTGACTATTGCTATTCCTGAATAGGATTTTTCCGTTTTTCAGGTTCAAAGCCACTTCAATGTTTTTATTGCTTAATGTTAGTAAATCACCATTTTGCTTTAAGTTAAAGGGAGTTGTTGCAGGTGATTTGATTACCGACAAACTCTCCTTGTTGAAATTATTTCCAACAGGCGTTTTAACAATTCGAACAATGGAAGGACTAAAAAACTGGATTTCAATATCAAGGTTATTGATATTGGCTTTAACTCCCAAATTGGTTTTTTGGTATGTTTGGGCATAACTGCCCAATACAAACAGGATAAAAACCGCGATGATGAGTGATGACTTCTGCATAGAACTATAGATTTGGAATTATCATCGAATAAATTGCCACCAGTCGAAATTGAATAACTCGCCCTCGCCTCCTTTAAACACGAAACAGAGGTCGTGAATACCTTTGGCTTTTTTAACTTTACATTTAACTGATTTCCAGTTCTGCGCGCCACCGGTATTTTTAATATCAATCGTGCCCAGCAATTCACCATTGGGATGGCAAAGCCGAATTTCTATTTTTCCGCCTTGTGTAGCCGAAGCTACACTTGCCTCGAAAGTTTTGGCGCCTTTGCCAAAATCAACGCTGCGTACTTTCAGATAGTCGCCATTTTCAATTTTGGTAACAAACACTCCGGTTTGACTATCGCCCGCAGTTTTTAAACCTTCGCTCCATGCAATGGTTTCTGCTTCAACTCTTTTGAAAGGGTCTAAATTGGCGACACTTTTTGTAACACCCTCTTTGGTTGGGATGATGAGTGGTATGCTGCCATCAGCGTTATAAGTGAACTGCTCCACACTCACCGACCGTTTAAAACCCTGGCCTTTCGACAAAGCCTGGTCGTGATAAAAGAAATATGAATTCCCCATAAAATCGATGATGCCTGCATGATTGGTAAATGCCAAATGGTCGGCCCTCTGCATAATATGGCCCCTGTAAGTCCATGGCCCTTCGGGCGAAGGCGCTGTTGAATAAGCGATATACTCGGGAATACCTTCGGCGGCATAAACCATGTAATACAGGTTGTTTCGTTTGTAAAACCACGGGCCTTCGGTGTAAGTAGTTCCCGGTTTGCCATCGCGGCCAACTTTCGAACCAAAGGCTTCGGGCGTCATTTCAACGGCTACAATTCCATTATTACCAATACTGCGGTCGTACGAAATCATATCTTTGTTCAGCTTCACATAATAAAGTGCGGGATTTCCCCAGTAGAGGTAAGCCTGGCCATCATCGTCGATAAAAACTGTTGGGTCGATATCGTGCCACACATTGTTGCTTTCAACAATTAGTCGCCTTCCCAGCGGGTCGGAAAAAGGGCCGGTTGGCGAGTCGGCAACCAAAACCGACACGCCTTCGCCATGAATGGGTACGTATAAATAAAACTTACCATCACGCTCAATACCCTGAGGAGCCCATGCTCCATTGGTTTTTTCGTTCCATTTGAAGTTTTTCAGTGAGGCTACGGCTCCATGATCGGTCCAGTTTACCATGTCTCTCGACGAATAGCAACGCCAGTTGTACATTGTGAAAAAGTTATTCACCGTTGAATCTTCATCGTGCGAGGTGTAAACGTAAACCGTGCCGTTGTAAACCATTGGTGCCGGGTCGGCAGTATAGTAGGTTTGAACGATTGGGTTTTGTGCATTAATAGCAAGTGTTGCATAAAAAACAACCCCTATTAGCGAAATTTTAAAAAATACAGACATCATTGATATTCTTAGAATTAATTTCTATATATACTCTACATTAACACATTCAAATCACTAATTGATTTTGCCCTTACAGGGCGACTATTGATTTGGTTTCCCCCCATAGGGCGATGCCCTATGTTACTGATTGCGCCCCGTTGGGGCGATAATATCATTCACTTTTAAGTTTGATCATTTTCTCAGGTAAACTAGAAAAAATCGTATTCTGATGAAGCAGAATTATGGTATTTTCTTTTTCGCAACTCTCCAAACATCCGATTTGGAAAGTAAACATGGGTTTCCTGTAAACATTTTTCCGGCTTCCTTATCACCTTTTAATTGCCATTTGTACCATGCTGTGGCAACTTTGGCAAACTCGCCACCATGTGGCTGGCCGTAAGTTCCACCGTGTCCTACGTCCATGTTTGCTACAAAAACAGGTACATGGTTGATGCGGTTAAAGTCGTCCATACCGTTGTTGTAAGCAATATCCGATTCCCCTCCAAGCAAATAGAGTGTAGGTGTGTGCAGTTTAGCCAGATGGTCTTTGGTTAATGCAGGCATTCCGGGCATTCCACCACCGCCACCAATGATACCACTATTGCAAACCACAGCAGTGGCAATACGTGGGTCAGGCGCTGTTTCAAGGGTTTGCAAACCACCGCACGACATGCCACTGACCGATATTTTTGAGACATCAATTTTACCGTAGAACACACTTTCTTTATCGCTGTTTTGGGCTATTGCCCAGTCAATAGCATCAATCAATTGCGAAGAGGTTGACCGGCCACCACCACGTTCACCTTCTTTTGGCATAGGACCAATGGCAATAACCAGAAAACCGTGCGATGCCACTTCGGATAGAAAGTTGATATGCTCCCAGGGCGAATTGGCGCATGCTCCGTTTCCCCATGAAATGATGGGGAGTTTATTTTTTTCGCCAAAAGCACTTAGGTCTTTAGGTCTGAATATTGTATGGGTCAACAATGAACCATCGGTGTACATAATGGCGCTATAAGCACCGGTTCCACCATCCTCAACAACCCTAATGGTTTGATTTGAAGGTATGTCTGTTGGTTGTGCCATTAAAGGATTATGTAACCCAATTATGGTAAACACCAGAACTACAAAACAGAATAATGTTTTTCTCATCACTTATTTGGTTAAATTTTATTGTATAATAACTTTCAACATTTTCAAATCCTTCGCATCGGAACTGTTGCCATATAATATTTCGTATTCGCCGGGGGTAATTGCCATTTGGCGTTGTGTCCAATCGTAAAATTCGAACGATGAAGGTGTGAGCTCGATGGTGGCTGTTTGCGATTTTCCTGCAGCCAGTTCCAAACGCTGAAAGCCACGCAGGGTTTTTAAGGGGCCATCCAAATCGTTCACCTTACGGATGTAAACCTGTACAATTTCGGTTCCGGCACGTTTACCTATATTTTTCACCGGGATTGTTAATTGAATGCTCTCGTTGGTGTTGATGTTTGTTTTGCTGATGGAGGCATTGCCAATTTGAAATTTGGTATAGCTCAATCCAAACCCAAATGGAAACAGGTGCTCGTTGGTGTACCTGTAGGTTCGGTCTGCCATGGAGTAATCTTCAAAATCGCCCAGTTTATCAGAATTTCTGTAAAAAGTAACCGGGAGCTTTCCACCTGGATTATAATCACCAAACAGAACATCGGCAACAGCCAGTCCTCCCATTTCGCCGGGATACCAGGCTTGCAAAATGGCGTCGCAACTTTGGGTTTCGGGAGTTAAGGCTATGGCCGACCCCGAGCAGTTCACAAAAATTACCTTTTTACCGGCAGCTTTCAGGGCATTTAAGCAGTTACGCTGTACAGCAGGCAGTTCAATATGTGTACGGTCGCCGCCCTTGAAACCCGGAAATGAAACCGGCATCTCTTCACCTTCCAAATGCCCGGAAAGGCCACCTACAAATATTACAGTTTCGATGCCTCTTAATCGGTTAATCAGTGCTGCAAAATCCACATCCTCTTCTCTGCCAAAATTAAACTCAATGTTGGCCTGCCAATTTTCGCGCTGTGCATAACGTATTTTAATATTGTAGGTTTTCCCGGCTTCAACTTTGAATGGAATTCGGGTTGAAAGGGTACGCCAGTTGGTATAAGTTTCCAGAGTTTCGCCATTTACCGCCAATTCAAAAAAACCGGTGGCACCTCCTTTAAACACAATTTCTTCCGAGACTGAAGGGGTAAACTCAGTTTCGTAAATCGCCGAAAACCTCTCAAGCCAAACGCCGGGTGCGAACTCATGTTGTCCGGCAGCAGTCAGTTTTAAAGGGTTTACAATTTGTTGCACAGCCACCGGGGTTCCGTTAAAATTTGGGTCGTTCCAGTAAGTTGCTTTAAAGCCTGCACGCCCATTAATTGTTGTTTTCGGAAAGTAGCTGATGGTTACCTTGTCATCCACCAAATCAACTCCTTTTTCATGATACACCCTGTTGCTCTGAAGTTTTGATTTTATTCCGTCGAGTATGGTAATGGTTTCAATTGGCGTTCCATTATAATTTCCCCAAAGCATTTCTGCATCATCGGCATTGGGGCCAATTACAGCAATCCTTTTCGATGTTTTGGATAGAGGCAGGATGTTATTCTTATTTTGGAGAAGGGTCATACTTTGCTGCGCCATTTTATAGGTCAGATTCTTATGCTTTTCGCAGTTTAATACCGAAGCAGGTATTTGCGCCCAGGGCACCAGAGAGTCGTCATCGAAATCGCCCAGTTCAAAACGACCTATTAAAACGCGCATCAGGCTTTTATCTATGTCTTCCTCTTTAAGTAAACCCCGGTTAACGCCATCGGGGAGTGTTTTGTAAGGATAGTTATCCCACACACACTCAACGTCGGTTCCGGCTAGAACTCCTTTTGATGCCGCATGTACAGGGGTTGATGATACATTGTGCGTTGTAAAAAAGTCGGTAATGGCGCCACAATCGGAAACAACAATGTGTTTGAATCCCCACTCATCGCGCAGAATACGTTGCAGCAAACGGGTGCTGCCACAGCATGGTTCATCATCGAGTCTTTGGTAGGCGCACATCACCTGGCGCACATCGGCTTCCTGCACTAAGGCTTTAAAAGCGGGCAGATAGGTTTCCTGAAACAGACGCGGATTAACATTGTTAAGGTTCAACTCGTGGCGGCTCCACTCGGGGCCCGAATGCACGGCATAATGTTTGGCACAGGCCAGCAGTTTGCGATACTTGGCATCTTCAGGTCCTTGCAGACCTTTCACCACCTGTACCCCCATGCGCGACATCAGGTATGGATCTTCGCCATAGGTTTCCTGTCCGCGGCCCCATCGTGGATCGCGAAAAATGTTAACATTGGGCGTCCAAACCGACAGGCTTAGAAATCGCTTGTTTTCATTACCCCTGTTTATCCATTGGTGGTATTTGGCGCGTGCTTCATCGGAAACCGCATTAAAAATATCGTACAACAGCATGTCGTTAAACGATGCAGCCATACCTATTGGCTGGGGGAAAACCGTCACACTATCGTTGTTGGCATAACCGTGAAGGGCTTCGCTCCACCAGTTAAATTTGCGAATTCCCAGCCGGGGTATGGCATCGCTTTGGTCGCACATTAAGGCTGCCTTTTCTTCAAGGGTTAACCTTGAAATCAGGTCTTTGGCACGTTCTTCAAAACTCAGATAGGGGTTTTGAAATGGATATTGCTGGGCCATGGAACCACCAATAAAAAAGATGGTCATCAACAGCAAAAAATTCCTTTTAATATTAAATAGTGATTTTATCATGTTATTTTTTTTAGGTTTATTGGTTCCCATCTGTTTTGATGAATACTATTGAACAGGTTTTAAGCTGATGGCAAATCCACCTCTTCGGAGCATTTTTACATCAATTTGTGAATGCTTTTCCACCACACCGTACTCGGTAAAAAACACTTTATCATGTTTTCCGTCGGCAATGAGCGTCAGTTTATATTTGGTGTTTTCATCCAGAAAGTCGAATTTCAGGGTTTTGGTTTTTTCCCTGTTTTCTGAATTCAAACCACCTATATACCAGGCGTTATTTTTTCGGCGGGCAATAATGACATCTTTCCCGGGATAACCATCGAGGTATTTGGTATCGTCCCAGGCTGCAGGTACTTCTTTAAGAAACGAACGGGGGGCATCTGGTAAATTGTAATACCCTTCGGGGCGGTCGGCCATGTGCTGGAGTGCCGATTCGAATACCACGCTCAAAGCCAGCTCGTGCCCATACGAAGTGATGTGTGGATGTTGCGAGTTGGTGAAAGTAACCGGAGTATAATCCATCGAGCCCACCACATTTCGGGTAAATGGCATTACTGTGTTGTGCTCAGGAGCTGTGGTGGTAAGCTCGTGATTGTTGTTATACCACTCAGCGCCACGTACACCTTCGTAGGTCATCAGGTGAGGATAAGTACGTGCCCATCCACGAGGCACTAAACAACCATGAAAATACACCATCATTTCAGCCTTGGCGGCATCTTCCAAAATGTCCAGATAGTATTCCATCATGAATTGCTTTTCGCTCAGAAAGAAGTCGATTTTAACACCAACAAACCCCAGACTCTTAAGCCAGGCAAATTCTTTCATGCGGGCCTCATGCGTTTTCAAGCGGTCGAAGGGTGTTGCCGTTATCCACTTAAACATGCCCGAGTTGTACCATATCAATGGTTTCACACCTTTCGACAGGGCATATCTGGCAGCATCCTCCACGTTTCCACCATTGGTCATTGCATCCCATTCCCAATCGAACAGGGTATATGGCCAATCCATGGCTGCCGCCAAATCGGTGAAGCGGCAAACAGTCTGATAGTCGCGGGTTCCGTGATTGTCAGACCAATAGTTCCAAGATACCAGCCCCGGCTTTATCCAATCTGTTTTGGTTAATACAGATGGCTTGGAAACATCATCAATTAAAGTAGATTCAACAATATCAGATAGTTGCCCCATGATAATAACCCGCCAGGGCGACTTCCAGGGCAGTGTGATTTGGGGTAAAGCTTCGCCTTCACCTTCATGTGGATAAGGGAGGGTAACTTTATAAATGGATTGTTGACCATCGCTGCTTAACTTTGTAGCGCAGTAGCCTCTGTCAACATCAGCCTCGTGAATGAGGTACCAGAATTTACTAAATTCAGAATGAAACAAAGCCGGGTAACACCAGTCGCCCTTTTCCTGTGCAGTAACGGTTTTTTTGTACAATCCTTCGTTCGACAGGTCGAACTTTTGCAACCAACGCTCTGTGCTATCAGGCACAACGTAAGATGTATGTTCATTGGTAATGGTGAAATTTCCGGTTTTTTCAGGAAATTCATAGCGGAAAGCAATGCCATCGTTGTAAGCCCTGATGATGAGGTTCATTTTTGCTTTGGAAGGATTTTCGAACGATACAACCACCTCGTTGGCCGAGTTGCTGCATTGGCTTCGTTTACCGTGAATAGCGGTGTATTTCTCCTGGATTAAAACAGGCTTACCGGCTCTCAGATATTTAAGGTTATTCGAAAAATCCTGGTCGTTTCTCTGCAACCCCAATTTAATACGGGGGATTACTGATGTGGTCAATCCATTGGCAGCGTATATGGCTTCGAGATACCAACTGCCTGTTGTTCCTTGCTGCTGACAGGTTAATGCTACAAATATTTTTCCGTTAGGCGAACTTACTGATACTTGTTGCGATGAAGTCGGTAAATACCAAGTTATTAACAAAGTTATCATTAACCAATACCTGAAATGCATTTTAAGAACACCTTTGCCCAAAAATGAAGTGCCTGCAAAATGCATCTCCTGCCTATTGAAATATCTTTTTTTAAGTTTCAACATGTGATTATTCATTGTTGGAAGTTTTTACTTCTTCATCAAAAACAACGGCAACTTTTCCACATTTGCCAGCATTCATTAACTCATAGGCTTTGTCGGCCTTATCGAGAGAAAAACGGTGAGTAACCAGGTCTTCGGGGTGAATTCCCCAACGCACCAAACGCTCTACCAGCTCTTCCATGCGCCAGATATTTGTAACCCAAGAGCCGTAAATGGTAATCTGGTCGTGAATAATATCGGGGCTTGGATTGAACTCAACAGTTCCACCTTCACCAATCATTACCATTTTGCCCCACTTGCGTGTTGCCCTTATACATAGCTGACGTCCGTGTGTATTGCCCGAGCAATCAACCGTTTTTTCAAATCCCTGCTTTTGATAGGTGGTGGCTACAACCTGCTCCAGGGTATCGGGGCCCGAAACAAAAACCTGGTTTGCCAGGCCGAGTTGAAGGGCCAAATCGCATCGTTCTTTAACTGTATCGACCCCAACAAGATGCGTTGCACCTAAGGCTTTAGCCAGCATTAAAGCAGCCAGTCCAACGGGGCCCAATCCAACCACAAGTACAGCATCGTTTCCGTTAATGCCAATTCTTTCGAGGCCTTCGTAAACTGTTCCAAATCCGCAGGCTATTTGAGCGCCATCAACATAAGTGAGTTCATTGGGCAGTAGAACACAATCTTTTTCCTCGGCCAGCATGTATGGCGCCATTCCACCATCGCGTTGCCAGCCGTAGGCGGCGCGGGATGGGCTGGTACAAGAAATCATGTAACCGCGTCGGCAATCGTTGCAAACGCCACAGCCCGATATATGATATACCACTACTCTGTCGCCTTCTTTAAACCGTTTGGTTTTAGGTCCGCACTTTACAATTTGCCCGCAAGGTTCGTGTCCTGCAATTCTATTCTGATAAGCTTCGGGACCCTTCCCCAAATGTTCGCGGTATATGGCACGAATGTCGCTGCCACAAATTGTAGAAGCTTTAATCCTGATAAGGACTTCTCCCGGTCCGGGTTGTGGAATATCTACCTGTTTAAATTCAACGGTGCTGTTGCCTGGTAAATAGGCAGCTTTCATTGTTGTTGTCATATATTCAGTTTCTTAAAGATTCTTTCAATACTAATTACAAAGTCTATAACTGACAGGAAGCCCAATTAATGGTAAACGGTTTTCACATTTTTAAGTGGAAATTTGACCATCTAAATCCCACAAATCTTCCCAACCTTTGGCGCCTTCCCACAAAAAAACCTGTCCCTTAATTAAACGGCAGTTTTTATCGATGGCAGTTATTTCTTCCATTTCTTCAGCGGTTAATGAATCTCCGCATACAGCATTTAAATTGCTGATGATTTTTGATGGAGTTACAGAAAATGGAATAACCACTTCTCCTCTTTGGATGGCCCATTTAATGCATACCTCGGCCGGATGAATTTTTAGCCTCTCTGCAATTTTTATAACTACTGGGTCTTCAATATCTACTGTGTCATTGGCCGTACGGTCGCGCTCGGGGCGCTTGGGCGACCCAATAGGCGAATAGCCAATGGGCTGAATGTTTTTGCTAACCACGTAATTAAATAGTTGGGGCTGCTGAAAGTGGGGATGAATTTCCATTTCATTAACTACAGGTTTTATTCTGGCATCACGAAGCAAAAGCTCCATTTTGGGAATGGTCATATTGGATGTTCCTATGGCTTTTACAAGCCCCATTTCCACCAATTGCTCCATTTGTCGCCATGCTACCATGTAATCTTCATGTATATATGGTTTTGAATCGGGATTACGGGCATCGCCATCGCATCCGGGGGCATGATAATTGGGAAATGGCCAGTGAACAAGATATAAATCAAGATAATCGAGCTTCAGGTCGTGGAGCGATTTTTTACACGATTCTATCACTTGACCTTTTCCGTGCGAATCGTTCCAAACCTTCGATGTAATCCAGAGCTCATCCCGGTTTACAACGCCCTCTTTTATCAAACCCGAAATGGCACAACCAATTTCAGCTTCGTTCATATATACCGATGCGCAATCGATATGCCGATAGCCGTTTCTGATAGCAAAATCAACGGCTTGGGCAATTTGCTGCGCATTGTAATTATCGGAACCAAAGGTACCAAGTCCAATAGCAGGTATTTTTAAGCCATTATTTAAGGTTATTATTGGGGCCATTGTTTTAGTTATTGTATGACTGTTAATTGTTGTTTATCTGCTACTTAATGTATATGTTCCGCCTTTTTTGGTTTCTATATCATAAGTAAACACATTGGGAAGTTCTGATTTTTTTAATGAGGCCGATGCTGAAATAATGGGTTGTTTAATTTCAGGTGTCTGGTAAAATGGGTTACTGTTAAAACCTTCGGCCACAATCATCTTACCCTTTCCGTTTAGTTTTAATTGATTACCCGAACGAATTCTCAGGTTGCCACCCAAATTCGATTTAATTATCAGTTTCACAACCTGGTGGTTTTCCCATACCATTTCAACAATTTCGAAACCGCCCCTTGCCCTGAGTCCGCTAACGTGGCCCGATGGCCAAACATCGGGTAAGGCAGGCACCAAATGAATGGCCCCATCATGACTTTGCATCAGCATTTCGGTAATGCCCGATGTAAATCCGAAGTTACCATCGATTTGAAAAGGCGGGTGTGCATCAAACATATTGGCGTAGGTGCCTCCTCGTTCGAATACTTCGCGATTATTACCTGTATCCCGTCCCACAAGTTTAATCTGTTCTTTTATAAGGTTGTAAACATGATTGCCGTCGAGAAGTCGTGCCCACAGGTTAATTTTCCAGTTGATAGACCATCCGGTTGAAGGGTCGCCGCGGTGAATGAGGGAAGTACGCGATGCATCGGCAAGCTCGGGCGACCGAAACGGCGAAATCTGGTTCGATGGAAACAATCCGTATAAATGTGATACATGCCGGTGCTTGTCGTTGGGATTGTCCCAATCGTGCATCCATTCCTGTAATTGTCCGTGCTGCCCTATTTGCATGGGAGGCAAAAGACTAAGAATCCTTTCCATTTCCGGAATCAGGGGCTCCTGAATATTCAAAATCCGGGCCGCACGAATGGTTTTTGTAAACAGGTCGAACACCAATTGATTGTCGATGGTAGTTCCGGCAGCAATTGACGATTGATGATGGATGGCAGGTGAGTTCTCGGGCGAATTGGAAGGCACAATCACCATCCATCCATTTTCAGGTTCCTCAACCATGTAGTCGAGACAAAATTCAACCGAACCTCTAAGTACATCGTACACCGAGCGCAGGTATTCCACATTGCCGCTGTACTCATACTTATCGAACAAATGCTGACTAAGCCAAACCCCGCCCATGGGCCACATGCCCCAGTATGAGCCATCTACCGGCCCACAAATACGCCAAATATCGGTATTGTGGTGTGTAACCCAACCTTTGGCCCCGTACATGGTTTTGGCCGTTTCGCGGCCAGCTTCCGATAGTTCACGAACCATCTGGATTAAAGGTTCGTGCATTTCGGGCAAATTGGTAGGTTCGGCCGGCCAGTAATTCATTTCAGTATTGATGTTAATGGTGTATTTGCTGTCCCAGGCCGGAAAAAGCTGATGGTTCCATAAACCTTGCAAATTAGCAGGTTGCTGCCCCGGCTGTGATGAGCTGATAAGCAAATAGCGTCCAAACTGAAAATAAAGAGCCGCCATTGATGGGTCGTTACCTTTGCTGAATTGTTCAATCCTCACATCAGTAGGGTTTTTAACAGAGTCGGTCTGACCCAGATACAGCGACACGCGATTGAAATAATTCTGGTAAAATAATGTGTGGGATTTAAATAAACCTGAATATTTCTTACTAAGGGCGTTGCTTAAATAGGTTTCGGCCAACTTTTCAGCATTGGCACTTATGTCGTTATAATTTACAAAATTGGTGGCTATGGAAATGAATATGGTTGCACTGTTGGCTCCTTCAATTTTTAACTGATTGTTTTCGGCTGAAATTTTTCCACCATCGTTTACAATTTTGCTTAATACTACAAATTCAACCTTGCCTTCTACCGACTCGTGACTGTTGGTAATGCCGCTCATTTTAATCACATTGCTACCCAGAGTGTTTATTTCTACATTCCCAGGTCGGTCTAAAGTGGCCGAGAAACTAACAGAACCGGGCTTGTTGGCTGTCAGTCGCACTACAATTACATTATCAGTAAACGAAGAGAATGCCTCACGTGTATATTCTACGCCGTTCACTTTATAACGGGTAGTGGCTAGGGCCTTTTCAATGTCAAGGTCGCGGTAAAAGTCAGAATAATTATCATGACCTTCAAAATTTAAGCGCAGGTTGCCGGCTGTTTGGTAGGGCATACCATGCGAGGTTTTTGAAATAATTTTCTGATTGGCCAAATCCTGAGCTTCAATATATTTCCCCTCGAAAATAAGCTGGCGAACCATGGGCAGAGCTTCCAAAGCATCGGGGTTATCATTCCTGTTTGGACTTCCGGCCCAAATGGTATTTTCATTGAGCTGAATGAGCTCTTTGGCCGGATTCCCAAAAACCATGGCGCCAATTCGCCCGTTTCCAAGCGGAAGTGCTTCTTCCCATTTTTGGGCCGGCACCGGATACCACAATTTGAGATAAGTGGTTGGTTTATTGTTGCTGCATGCCGAGCAAAACACAAACAGTAATAGTGAAAGATTAAAAATGAGCTTCATGGCAATTCTTTAAATTGAGTTCAATATTTTAGTATGTCATATTTTAATTTCAGGCAATTTCGGCCTGAAACATTAATGTTTTTATTTCATAACTGTCTGGATTTTTAATATTCTCCATCAAAAGGTTAAACGATGCTTCGGCCATTTTTTCTTCGGGTTGTTGAATTACCAATGCGTTTGGTGTTGTTAACGACAGCCAGGGATATCCGCCAAAGCTGGCTATGCCAATCTTTGGGAATAGTTCCTTTTTAAAGGTTTTCAAATAATTAAGTGTGCCCCATGCCAGCACATGCGAATCAAAAATGAGCGCATCGGGTCTGTTTTTTCCATTAAACAGTTTCAATGCCACGTCATAGCCGTTTTCAATGGAGAACCCTTCAGTTATGGCCATGCATTTTTCGTACTGATTATTAATCTCTTTCAAACCCAAATAATACCCCTTTTGGCGCTCCTTAAACAAATGAATGGATGGTACCCCTGATAAATAAGCAATTTTTTTAAAGCCTTTGCCGTGTAGTTTAAAAACCACATTTTTTAAGGCCGATTCATTGTCTAATATTACTGCCGGCTTCGACAATAGTGGACTTATTCGGTCGAAACAAACAAATGGTATTTTATAACTATCCAGCTGTTGAAAATGCGACACATCGGTGGTTTCCATTGATAGTGATGAGATTACTCCTGCAATATTTTGCTGAATTATTGATTTAATAATTTCTTTTTCCTGTTTTATTGATTCTTCCGATTGAAATACAGCCACAATGAATCCGGAAGCAGATGCCAGTTTGGTAATAATACTCACGAAATTAGAAAAGAAGCTGTGGTGAATGTTAGGTACAATTAAACCTATGATGTTGCTTCGCGAACCTCTTAAGAGCAGAGCATTACGATTAATTTGATAGCCACGTTCAGAAGCATACCTCATTACTTTTTCAATGGTAATGACATTAATCTCCGGGCTGCCTCTCAAAGCTCTGGAAACAGTTGAATGGTGAATGCCCAATTCACGTGCAATATCTTTTATGGTTATTCGTTTCATCTAAACATGCACACGTGTGCGATTGAATATATAAGATTAAAGATTGAAATTTATGTAATATTTTGTAAAAATATGAAATACCGCACAGTGTGTTTTTCATTTTTAGATAATTACCTTTTAAAATTGGATAATTCGATTATTGAAAACAAGATTAAAAGGTAAATGGCAGAAGTCTTTAGTCTATCGTCAAATTGTTGACGAACTTTTTTGAGTATGATGAATTCCTAAATTATCATTATCTATAAATTCATATCCCCTTTTTGTCTGTATTAACAATAAAACCCTGATTAATCTCAGGCAAAGCTTAGTCAGGGTTTTAGCAACGATAAATAAATTATCGACTTTTGGTCATAATCTGCAACATCTTTTCGCCATATCGTTTCCCTAATTTCCGATAGCCATCGGCGGTAAAGTGTAAACCATCGGGAGCGCCCGGACACCCGGCCGAAGAAACCACGTGTGCATTGGGTATAACTTCGGGCAAAAGATTAATAAACTGGTTAAAACCATGGCATTTACCATTAAACTCGGCACTCAATAGCTCGCCGGCAATCAAAGGAACTTCAGCCGGATTTAGGTTTAAATCGGCCATCAGGTTATCATAGATATCTTTAACCTTTTTTGTCCACAGGGTATCATTTGGATTCGATTCTCCCTGATGGAGCAGTATACCTTTAATTACGCCATCTTTTTGTGCCAGCCTGGCCATTTCAACCAACCGGCCATACGGATTGCCACCATAATTATTAATCCAGCCAATCATCCAATGAGGTGCTGTGGCCACGTACGAACTGTAATTTTCTTTGTCGAAAAGTTCGATTTTACATCCTCCCACTGAAACATTTATAACGCCAACTTTGATATTTGCAGGCAGGTTTTCAATTAGGGTACGGCCAAAATAATCGGCGGGTGATATTCCGGCTTTACAGTCGCAAATTGGAGGTGTGGCCGTGTACCAGTTGCCCATTTCTCTGCCTTTATCGGGGCAGTCCATGGCGGCCATCATTTGAAAACGGGCATCAACAGTTGAATCCTGAGCTTCTGCTCTGGATGCTCCGGCCATATTCGATTGTCCAAAGCACAGGTAAATATGGAAATCAGGATTCTGCGAAAAGGTGGTTATTGTTGCCATTAGTAACCATGTAACCAATATGTATTTAATTTTCATTCGCCAATATTTTATTTATGTTATGTTTTGTAGCTGTTTAAAATTAGATGTAAGATATTAAGAAGCGAAGCATCGCGTTTCCGACAAATCGGAACTGCGCCTGCGTCTTGAGGTCCCGGGAATCGGGATAAGATAGATAGAAAAGATTTGTAAGATTTTACAGATGTTTTAGCATCTTTTCAGACTTATCTATCTGTCTAATCATCTTATCCCGATACTCGGGATTCCGTAAACTTCAATTCTAATCATCTTAATAATAATTTCAACGTGATATTTCAACAGATACTTCATTATTTCGCCCACTCCTGCCCTTCAGGCGTTCTGCGCCAGGTAAAGTAATCATCCATTGCCTTAAGCGATTGTTCGTCGGGCACCCGGGTCATGAATGTTTTATTACCCAGATACATGGCTTGTGGATTATCGTTGGTAAAGGGAGTCCATTCGGTTAAATTTTCTCCGTTAGGATTCCCGTATTTAACAAAGTTGGTCCAATAGGCTCCCATAATTTTCGAAATCTCAACATCTGAATGCGATGTAAAAGGTTTTGTAGGGTCAATATGCATAAATACATAAGCCACATCAACACCGTGTGGTGTTCCATGGTCGGCTTGCGGCGAATCTTCGGGCCAAAGTGGGTGCTGGTCGAAATAATAGAGGTACACGTTTGACTTTCCGGTTTGAGCCTGAAGGCGTGCCCATGTCCAGGTTGGCCAGCCAAATGCCGCATCGCGCATCAAATTGCGGGCACTGCGTGGAACAGATGTAGAGCAAACCGGGTAAGCCTTGAGCAAAGATTCGGCGTGAGGTCCAAAACGTCTGTTAACATTATTAATATACTCCTGGGGAGTGCGTCCGGCCGGAAAGCTTAGCCCCTCATCAGAATTATATCCTATTAATACCGGCACGTCATTGTAATTACCGGCTTCATAAAGCTTGTACTGGTCGTCGGGGATTACATAACCATCCACAATTGGCCAACTGCCCGGCAATGTCCATCCCTGGGGCACCAGCTTCTCAGCTTCTATTTTACGTAACTCCTCAATGGATGAGAGTCCAAATCCATTCACATACTCAACACCCTCTTGTTCGGCCTGTTGAAGTGTTTTCATATTTTCGCCGGGATATGTTGTTGAGCGGGTTGGGCCAAATGAGCCGCCACTTTGCGAAATGGCTCCACGAAACAAACCCTTAGCCAAGGGTGAGGCACACAACATGCTAACCGAAATACCTCCGGCCGATTCGCCAAAAATGGTTACCTTTTCAGGGTCGCCACCAAAGGCAGCTATGTTTCGTTTTACCCACTCCAAACCTGCAATCTGATCGAGTAAACCGTAATTGCCCGATACCCCATTAGGACTTTCGGCACTCAACTCCGGATGAGCAAGAAAGCCAATTTGGCCTACACGGTAAGCGATGCTCACTAATACCACTCCCTGGCGCGCCAAATGCTCGCCGTTGTGCACCGGATCGGAGGTAGAACCAAAACTAAAGCCACCGCCGTATATCCAAACCATCACTGGCAATTTTTCGTGGGCCGATTTTGCCGGAGTCCACACGTTTAAATAGAGGCAGTCTTCGCTTTTTCCCGATGCCGGATTGCCGCCTTGCATGGGAGCCGGGGCAAAATCAACAGTTTGTTTTACACCTTTCCATTTTTCAACCGGCTGGGGGGCTTTCCAGCGCAAATCGCCCACAGGTGGCGCAGCAAAAGGGATTCCTTTATAAATGGTTAAGTCGTCGGTTACAATTCCCTGAATGGTTCCGCCCTCTACCTTTACCCGGCCAGGTTGTTGAGAACATGCACCCAGCAACATGCCGATGGATGCCAGAAGTATGAAATAGATTCGATTCATAATATTTGATTCTTAAATAGTTATTTTTTACGCCAAAGATTTGGAAGAAAGCGGTAATACAAAAGATGCCGCCACGTTCCCCAATCGTGACCGCCATGACCACCTACATAATATTCATGATTAATATTGTGGTTTTTAAGTGCTTCATGCAATGCCTGGCAGCGACGATTGAAAAAACCTGTTGCTTCCTTAGTACCTTGTCCCACAAAAAGATACTCTACTTTCTCGTTCACTTTGGGGTCGGTAAGGAAATGTTTTAGAGTGGTCTCCGGGTTTTCATCGCCAGCACTGAGAATGCCAAAATTGGCAAACAAATCGAGCGAACGGAAACCGATAAACATGCTGTGTCGTCCACCCATCGATAAACCGGAAATGGCCCTTCCCTTAGGCGATGCAATGGTGCTGTAGCTTTTATCTACAAGTGGGATAACATGGTTTCTGAGTTCCTTTTCAAAAATATCGAAGGTTAATTCGGTGTGCCGCGGATGGTTACGATGAATGACCTGATTGTTGGGAATGGCGATAATCATGGGCACAACTTTGCCTTCGGCCAGAAGGTTATCCATAATAAAATTCACACGGCCATCGTACACCCAATTGGATGGAAGTTCACCACTTCCACCTACTAAATAGAGTACAGGGTATTTCTTTTTCGGATTATAGCCGGGAGGGGTGTAAACATATAATTCACGCTCTCCCTGCGTAACCTCCGACCGGTAAACATGGCGGGTTACATTGCCGTGTGGTACATTGCGGGCATCGTAATAAGCAGGACCATCGCCGTGTACAACCAACTGGCTATAGGGTGGCATGGCTGTAAAAGCAGCGTAGGTATTGCTTGGGTCGGGAATTTGAACTCCATCCACATTAAAATGGTAAGCGTACATATCGGGCTTAAGAGGGCCTATGTTCAACGTCCAGATGCCATCATCACCTTTGGTAAAAGCAAGGGGCTCATTACCCAAATCGTTGGCTGTATAAATGGCACCCAGCGGAAGAACAACCTTTTGCGCATTTGGTGCTTTAAGCCGGAAGGTTACAGTCTGGTTGTCGTGCACCTCGGGCGAATTTACCGGCGCACTAAAAGGATTCAGCCCCTCAGTATTCTTATGAGGATTATAGTCGAGGTTAACGTTAGCCTGCTGCGCGCTTAAATATAATGGCATTAACAAAAGCCAACCAACCAAATAAGCAATTTTTTTCTTCATGCCTGTTTGTTTTAGCAAATCCTGTTTATTATCAATACTTAAGCCAAAAAAATCTTCAAAGTCTATTTAAAAAGAATTTGTGCCAGTTGATGCAGACTTCTTCGCCAGGTGTGAAACTCGTGGGCTGTGCCTTCCGAAATATACGAAGCTACATTTACTCCTGCTTTTTGCAGTTCGGAGGCTGCATTTTTAATGCCATCGGGTCTTTCTTTGCTGCCACATGTTAAAAATACAAGCTTAAGGTTTTTATGGTCTTTAAGCTCATCAGGTCTGTAAATGCCTCCGCTAAACAAAGCATAGTACGAAAAAACATTCGGATTGTTGAGGGTTATTAACCTTGTTTCAAAAGCTCCCATTGAAAGACCTGCCATGGCACGGTTTTCCTGATTGGCTAAAGTACGGTAGTTGGCATCGATGTACGGAATAAGCTCATCAATCAATACTGTTTGAAAGGGTTTGATATCGAAATCGCGCAACCCGCCAAACTTAATTTCATTGGTCATACCGTAGGTCATTACAATGATGAAGGGTTTTGCTTTGCCTTCGGCAATCAGGTTATCCATAATGAGGTTGGCACGTCCCTGGTTGGGCCATGATGTTTCATTTTCGCCGTAACCATGCTGCAGGTAAAGTACCGGATAGCGGGTTGATGATTCTTTGGTGTAACAGGGAGGTGTATACACAAAGGCACGCCTTGCAGTATTGGTACTTTTCGATGGAAATAGGATTTCGTGCACGTGGCCATGAGGTACATCCTTTAAAGCGAAAATATCCTGATCAGCCGATGGCACTTCAATTCCGCTTCCATAACGACTGGCGCCAAAAAAGAACAAACTGCCCGGGTCGGGTACCGAAGCACCGTCGATGTTTAGCTGATAATAGTGAAAACCTACGTCTTGCGGTGCCGATTCGCCTGTCCAAACGCCGTTTTCATCTTTCACCAAATCATATTTAACGCCACCAATGTCTAATTGAACGTATTTAGCATCGGGTGCTGAAACTTGGGTGCGTACGCGGCCTTCAGAATTTACCTGTGGATACTCTTTTCCCGGTTGATTAACCGATGAAGGTTTAAAGTCTTCCACAATAGTAGTGGTGTTGGTTTGAGCCATTCCAAATTGAATTGAAAAAGCTAAAGCTATCGCTATGTTAAATAATTGTCTCATTTATAATATTTTGAACTAGTTGGGTAAAATTGGGTTATTGGTATCATGCTTATTTTTCTTCCTGGTTTAGGCTTCAAAACAAAAGCAGGTTATTACTTAAATAAAAGTGGTGCAAATTGATACAGGCTTCGTCTCCATGTTTGCCACTCATGCTCGGTATTGGGCGAAACATAATAATGTGCATTTAAACCTTTTTCTTTGAGGCGCTCAATGTTCATTTTTGGGTCGCTGCCAAGATTGAATCTTCCACTTTCTACTTCTTTGCTGCCAAAACTTACAAACAGCACTTTAATGTTTTTCAGAAATTGCGGATTATTCTCAGTGTCTTCAATTGTAATACTTCCACCACTAAACATCCCCACGTGTGAAAAGACATCAGAATTGGCCAGGGTGATGATTCTGGTTTGCATAGCTCCCATTGATAATCCCGCCATCGCTCGGTTTTCCTGATTGGCCAGAGTGCGGTAATTTGCATCAATCATCGGTATAATATCCTTAATCAGGATGTTCATAAAACCATCGGCCCATCCTGCAGGTGGCCATGGACCAGCCGGTCTTTGAGCGCCTGCTGCCGGACGTTGTGTACCCTCGGCTTGGCGAGGTCTTTCGGGCATGCGCCAGGTTCCATTGTCCATCACAATTATAAACGGGGTAGCTTTGCCTTCGGCAATTAAATTATCCATGATTAAGTTGGCTCTACCTTGAGCCGACCAGCCGGTTTCATTCTCCCCACCACCGTGCTGCAGGTACAAAACAGGGTAGCGTTTCTCGGGATTCTTGTCGTAACAGGGAGGCGTATATACAAAGCAGCGACGCATTTTATCGTCTGTTTTTGAATAGTATATATGTTCTCTTACCTGTCCGTGTGGAACATTTTTGAGTGCATAAAAATCCTGGTCGTGTGCAGGTATTTCAATTCCGCTACCCCAACGGCTGGCACCATAAAAATAGAGGCTTCCCGGGTCGGGTACAGATGCGCCATCAATGTTTAACTGATAGTAATGAAACCCTTCGTCCTGCGGTGCCGATTCGCCTGTCCATACACCATTCTCGTCTTTTGTCAGGTTGTATTTAACCGCGCCAATGTCTAATTGAACGTATTTTGCATCGGGTGCTGAAATTTGCACACGTACCCGCCCTTCAGAATTAACCTGTGGATAATCTTTCCCCGGCTGGTTAACAGATGAAGGTTTAAAGTCTTCCACAACAGAAGTGGTGTTGGTTTGAGCAATTCCAAACTGTGTAGTAACAGCTATTGCAATTGCCAGATTCATTATTTTTTTCATTTTTAATTAGTTGGGTTAGTTGATAAAAATATTGTTGTTACATTTTATCCCTTATTATATTACAAAACATCAAAAGGGAGCTACATAAAGTAACCAATCGTTCACTATTGTTAAGTAAAGGCTTGTGGCTGTTAGTTCTTAGTTTATAGCTCCAAAGTGTTATAACTTTTGAACCAGGAGCTATAAACTAAAAACTTTCGCCTTTCCATTGAATAAACTACTTTGTATTAGCCAGTTCAATTAATTTGGCAACAACTGATTTAGGCTGATTTTTCCGGTCGAATAACAGTGGATAATCGGTTCTTCCGCGCACCGGAAATCCGTTTTTCCATGAGTTGCCATCGTTAACCCCCCAAACAGTTACTCTTGGTATCACATCCTGATATTTAAGGAAGAGTGAGAAAAAGTCGACATAACGTTGTTCTAACTGAGCATTCACAGCATCGGGCAACCCTTCGGTGTAGGGATTTAATTTCTGTTGATATTCGAAACTGGCCGAAATCTCTGCACCAACGCGCCAGTCGGGCATGGGTAATACCGATATTTCCATTTCGGTTATCATAACGTTTACACCTGTGTTGGCAATTAATTGAATGGTTTTTTCGTATTCATCAAGGCTTGGGTAATCGAGTCCAATATGACACTGAAATCCTACACCATCGATTCTAATGCCCTGATCTTTGAGCATCTTCACCATGCGGGCAATGCCTTCTCTTTTGGCCGGAACAAATTCGGAATAATCGTTATAATATAATTCAGCATCGGGATCGGCTTCATGAGCAAACTGGAATGCCAGTTTGATAAAATCTTCGCCCAGTATTTGGTAGAATTTACTGTTGCGGTAGCTGCCATCGTCAACGATGGCTTCATTCACCACGTCCCATCCGTGCACCTTGCCTTTATAACGGCCAACAACAGTATAGATATGGTTTCTCATACGCTCGGTAAGTACTTCGGGCGATACGTCCTTGCCTTCGCTGTCGGTAAAAAACCAGCGAGGTGCCTGCGAATGCCAAATAAGTGTATGACCAATAATCTGCATGTTATTGTTAACACCAAACTCTACAAACTTATCGGCCAGGTCAAATTCAAATTTTCCTTCCTGTGGTTGCAATGGGCCGCTTTTCATACAGTTTTCGGCAACAATGGAGTTGAAATGGGTTTTAACAATGTTCACTTCATCAACAGCGGTTCCTAAAATTTGAGGGGTGTTAAGGGCTGTTCCAATAAAGAACTTTCCTTTATAAGCATCTTTTAAAGTGGCTGCTGCTACGGGCATTACCACCGGCTTAAACAGCATTTGTACGTATTGATACAAATCGTCTTTCCAAACATTAAAATCGTGGTAACCATCAGGAATAACCCTGAAAATATGAGGCACTTTATTAGCCTTCAGATAATCGTGGGTGCGTTGGCTAACCTGCATTAAATTATCTTTATCGCCACAAGAAATATACAGAAGTTTAAGCATTTCTGTTGCCTTTTGAGTGTTTGGGAGCAACTCAGCTGGCATTTTGGTATTGGGAGCCGATGAAAAGCCTCCTACCCATGCAAATTTGTCGAGATTTCCCAGTCCGAAATTGAGCGATTGTCCGCCGCCCATTGATAATCCAGCAATGGCGCGAAACTCACGGTTTTTTAATACGGGGTATTTTTTTTCGATAAACGGTATTAAATCGTTTAACAGGTCTTTTTCGAATGTTGCAAAGGCTTCAACTTTCTCTTTGTCGAAAATATTTCCTTCGGCACGGTCGTTTTTCATGGCGCGACCATTGGGCAGTACCACTATCATTGGCTCCATTTTGCCATCGGCAATCAGGTTGTCGAAAATAATGTGAGGAACGCCGTTTTTGTACCACTCATCTTCGTCGCCCCCGATGCCATGCAACAAATAAAGCACAGGGTATTTCTTCTTTTTAGTGAATCCGGGTGGTGTGTATACACGAGCAGAGCGATTCACCCCTACGGTTTTAGATTGATAGGTTATGATTTCAATTTTTCCGGATGCAATGCCGGCACGTTGCTGGTCAAACCCTTGCGGAGCCCGGCTAATGGTTTGCTGAGCATATCCCCCGACGTTAAACAGCAGGAAAACAATTAATGCAATAAAAATATGCTTCATAATTTTAAAAGGTTTAATAAAATATTATATTCCAAGTTATTATTAATTGTGTTGTGGTGTAATAATCTGATATTTACCACTAAGGTGCATCAAACTGAACAGGTACATTAAGCCGTCGTAATACGGGTCGAAGTACCCATCTTCATAAGGTTCTAATTTGGCATTCCATAAGGCATGTACAAAGTCGAGGGTGTTTTTATCCTTACTTACCAACGATGCTGTAGCTGCGGTTGATTTAAACCCCAGTGAGTGTCTTAGTTTTTGAAATCCTCCGGCAGGCAAAATATACTCAGGTGTGGTGCCATCAAGGTTGTACTGATCGACAAAAGAATCAATGCCTTTCGACCTTAGAAATGCCTGAATACGTGCTGCATAATCTTCCTGCCAGGCTTTATCTTTGCCATACCACAAATAATCCATGGCAATATTCATGGGAACCCTCCACGAGTCGTAACGGAAACCAATTGGCATCCAACGCGTAGGAAATGGTTCTCCGTTAAAGTGGGTATAATCGGAGTTTAAGCCGGTTACCGGATGGCAGGCCCTGTGCAGAAATACACGGGCTGTATCGGCACAGTCGCGGTAAAACTGCTCGTGGCCATCGTTGGCATACTCGGCCCATATTTCGTAAAATGCAGGTACATGATACGACGGATCAGTCCAGTTGTAACCAAAACCTTCGGGAACAAAGGATATTTGTTTATGCTCTACGTTGATAATGTTGTAGATATTACCGGTTCCATCTTTCGACCACATGGCATCTAAAATTCGGCGGGCTTCACCATAATAATTAATGCCGGTATTGTTGCCCCAGCGGTTAGATGCAAACAAAAGCGCGGTTATAAAATAAAGTTCGCCATCGGAGGCACTTCCGGGGGAATTAATTTTCATGGCTTTGGGGTCGAAGCTCCAGGCAAAATAACCTTCGCGTGGTCCTTCCTGATGTTGCAGGTAGCGTTTTGACCAGCGCCAGATGCGGTCAAATACATCTTTTTTATCGAACTGAACTGCTACCATCATGCCGTATGAAACCCCTTCGGTACGCACATCGTGATTTTTCAGATCAGAAACATACCCCATTGAATCGCCAACTTCGAAATAAACCCTGTTGGGGCCTTCAAACAGGTCGTAATAGGCTTTTTCAACTTTACGGTCAATTTCTTCCTGACTGTACCCAGCTTCCAGAAAAAGATTGCGGTAATTGCCTGTGTGATACTTGCTTTTTTGGCCTTTGGCTGGTTGATTACCAGCATTGCACCCGCATATTATCAGCATAATAAAGAAATACAGAAGATTGGTTCTGAGTTTAGTGTTTTGAGTTAAATACCTTTTTTTCATGTGTTTATATTAATATTTAGTCGCCACATAGCTATTCTCCTGTGTGTCGAAGCATTCAACATGGCTCCTTTCATCCGTGTTGTTTTTTGGTAACGTAAAATTACATTACGGATTTAGGCAATAGGTTTAATTTCAGATATAACGTTTTTAAAATTGGATAATATGTTAATGGAACTGAAAATTTGAAAACAACTTAAAATTGCATGAAACACAAACACAATAGATTGTATATCAAATTTATACACAATAACACGAACGAAAAACTGTGTCTGAAATTAGAAATAGGTGCTTTTTTTAATAAAGATTTACAGAAAGAAAGTGTTTGCAGCACCATTTTTTTTGAAGAAATTAAAGGTCTTTTACAAATTACATATTTGCTCTCATCAAAAAGCAAAATAAAATATGTTAACCCCAGCTCGGAGAGCTTTAAACTGTTACAGCATCATATTGGCAGTTGCGAAATATCTTATGAACTAACATATAGGGCGCTTGGTGCAAACATGGCACGAATCACAGATTCATAACAACAGAATGGTAGATTAAAACAATGTTTTGTTGCTCCCAGATTTTCGCAGAAGACGCAGACCGTTCAGCGTGAATCAATGTATATCTGCTATAACGTAACGCTTAATCATAACAAAACAATATGCAGTGCTTTAATTTGCTCGCAATTTTTTAGATTACCGATTGGCTCTGCCGCTTTGCTTGCAATGAATTGAAAATCGACGTAGTCAAATCGGCGCGAACGGTTAATGTTAAAAAGTATGCTTTACTGTTGTCGAATATCTTGTATTTATCGGACATTGAACTTAGGTTTTGATTATATAAGATAAGAATTTCTATGAAAATTATTTGTGATTCCAGATTTTAAAGCAAAGCACGAGTTGCAACCTAAAATCCGCAAGTCTAACTTATATAGTCTAAAATCATTTTCCCTAATATTA
>CAZFTD010000010.1:0-37457 GCA_964521525.1 uncultured Marinilabiliaceae bacterium
CCCACCGATATGATGGATTACACGTTGGTTTCCATTATATTGTTTTCAATCAGCATATCGTTGTTATTTGCCAATTTGATGGGTATACCCCAATCGACCAGTCAATCAACAATACTGGCGGTTACTGCACCTGCACTGTATTTCAATAAATTGAATACAGGCAAGTTATTTATAGATATAATTCCCACCTGGTTTATTTTACCATTGGTATCGTTTGCGGTTTGTTATCTGATAGGCAAATATATATACAACCCTATTCGGCGTCGTGGCTACTTGATGTCGCCCAAAACACATAATCATCCCATATTAAAAACTTTGGTAATTGCCATGGCATTGTATGTGGCATTCAGTATTGGGGCCAATAATGTGGCCAATGCAGCAGGCCCAATAGCATCCATGACAATAAATGAATTGGGTATTAATCAAACAGATCAGAATTTTATTCTGATAATGATTATATCCACATTGATTGTAGCGCCCAATTTTGGAATAGGAAGCTCATTTTTTGGTCAGAAAATTATGCAAAATACCGGTAAGGAAATCATCCTTTTCGGTAAAATAGAAGCCATTATTATTGCTTTTGTAACAGCCAGTTTGTTGTTGATGGCCTCCATATTTAAGGGCGTTCCAACCTCATTGGTGCAATTGAATGTAGGTGCCATCATTGGTATTGGAGTAGCCAAATTAGGTGCAAAAAACATATTCACCAAAACCGAAGTGAATAAGTTTTTTATAATTTGGCTGATAGCTCCAATAATAGCCTTTGTTATTGCTTTACTACTAACATGGTTATTCGACAGTAACGGTTGGTTATAAATAAAAATCAAAAACGCTTCTCGGCATCAAAATAAAGGGCGGCGGCTCCCAATATTGCCACATCGGGCTGATCGCTTACTTCAATTTTCAGATTTTCAATGGTTTTTTCGAAGGGGAATTTTCGGAGCACTTTCCACATAAAAGGTTCAAAAAAAGGAAAGAAGCGGGTTAAATTACCTCCAATAACAATAAATTGAGGATCAAGCGCAAATAAAACAGTTTTAATAAAATGGCCAAAATCGATACCAAACTGTTCTAAAATAGCTAAAGCAATTTTATCATCTTTTTTAACTCTGTTGTATAAAGTATCAGCCTTTAATCCATATTTGGTTTCAAAATAACCACTGGTACAATAATATTCATAATTATAATCGCGGTAAGAAATGTATCCAAACTCCCCTGCTCCGCAATTGGTTCCCGAATAAAGCTTATTGTCAACAATAATACCAATACCCAAACCTACTCCTGCCACAACACCAACCATATTGCTGTATTTCCACCCTTTACCAAAATACTTCTCCCCTACAGCAAAGCAGTTAGCATCGTTATTAACATAAATACCAGTTTTGAAATGATTCTTTAAAAGATCGGCAAGGTGAACTTTCTTCCAGGATGGGATGTGTTCAACATTGTAAACAATGCCCTGTTCCACATCAACAAGACTTGGAACGCCAATTCCGATGCCGGCTACATCTGGTTTATAAACCTCTTTGATGGCGTTAATCAAATGACCGAGAATTTCCTCTTCAGTACCATGATTATCAATTTCGAGAGAAACCGAAGCCTCAATTTTGTTTTTATAAACCCTGCCTGCCTTTAAAACTTTACCACCTAAGAAAACACCGATAACCGGCTCACTGGATTGCGTCAAATCTCTGATCATAATTATAAATTCTCAAACTAAAATATTAACTGATGTCTGCATTAAAGTTATAAACCAAAGCCGCTGCACCCAATATGGCAACTTCGGGTATGTTGGATGGCAATACCTCTATTCGCTCAATGGTTCTGCTGTATGGAAACGTGCTCAGTTCAGCCATCATGGAACTTTTATAAAGAGAGAACGATTGAGATACTGAACCACCAATAATAATAGCCGCTGGGTCGATGGCAAAGATAATGGTTTTAATCGCATTGGCCAGATGGCGTCCATATTGTTGCATTAAATCCAAAGCTTCTTTGTTCCCGTGAGCTGCTTCGCGGGCTACCACTGCGCCATCCAAACCTGCCATATTGTTAAAAAACTGACCACTGCAATAGTACTCATAATTTTGATCGAGATATGGAATCATTCCAAACTCGCCAGCTCCACAATTCTGATCGGGTAATAATTTTCCCCACTTAATAATACCAGCCCCCAAACCAGTGCCGGTAATTAAACCAACAAAATCGTTGAAACGGCGTCCATCGCCAAAAAAGCGTTCTCCAACAGCATAGCAATTGGCATCGTTATTAACAAAAACCGGCACCTGGAATCTCTTTTGGAGCAATGGGCCAACCGGGACTTCTTTCCACGAAGGGATATTCTGAATATCGAATACGATACCATTCTCAGGATCGACAATTCCGGGAACACCAATGCCGATACCGGCAATATCATTAGTCCAAACTGATTCGACGGTTTTATACAAAGCCTCCATCACCACTTCCCAGTTGTCAGTTTTGGGAACCCTATTGGCGGCGGTTTTTGCAATAGAATTATTCTCAATTAAACCAGCACGCATATTGGTTCCGCCCAAATCTACTCCAATCACTCGATTTCTTAATTTCATTCTTAATAATTTGATTTTTATTTGTCAGATTACCTTGCGCTGCGGAACAGGTTGCCCCGATTTATCGGGAGAACTCGCCACTTAATCATTTCCTTGTGTGTCGAAATGTCCGACATGGCTCGTCTCATCTGTATATAATTTACTTATCATATTTAAAGTTAAAACAGCAGCTTACTTAAGCAAATTCCCCGTTTATTCAACTTTCATTCTTTAGTATCTTCTACGTAAAATCCACATGAGCCCTGCTTAACAAACAAACAGGGACTCATGCATATAATTTTACGCTCATCGTGTTAGTCCAGCATTGCCTGCAAGCGGTAATCTCAATAATGATTGATACTAACACGCTAATAACTAGTATAATTAACTATGTTTTGTCCGCTTACAATTAAATCAAATCCATTTACGCTTACTCCCTGATGTTTAACTTTTCCGGTTATTTTTCTGGTTTCACCGGGAACCAGCGACAGATAATTGTCTTCCCAAAATACCGGTAATACTGTTTGGTTGGAGGCAGTATCAATAATTCTCAGTTCAATAAAAAATGCAATAACTTCGGCGGAATTATTGATGTCGCAAGTAAATTTAATCCATTCTCCTTCAATCTCTTTATTAAAGCTAACATCAATTTTTGCAGGCGGTAAATTATTGATTCCCTTTAAATCGGCAAAAGTTTTATTGGGAGTATAAACCCAGGTAGTTTTAGCAAAATCGGGAACATCGTCAACTGTTGATAGCCAATAGAAATTACTTGCCACTTCCTTATTGTTGCTGTCGAGAATCCTCAAATCGAGAAAATAAGTAGTTGAAAGGCCCTTAAGCACCGGCATTTTGTGAACCAGATCGGCCACATTTGCCCCTATTGAGAAATCAGATAGATGAGTATAAACCACTCTCGACTTATCGTTGTAAACGTTTACTTGCAGTTTTAGATTATCAAAACCTTTCAAATAGTCATTATTTACATAGATGTTCTTATCGCCATAATTGTAAATGGCCTGTAAAGGAGCCGAAGCTTTTTTAGTTCCATAAAACGCCCCATTTGGCATGAGGTAATAATCGTAAAGTTGCCAATACATTTCAGGCCAGGCCGAATTCAGCATCCATTGAATAACCCCGGTGCTTTTATATTTATTAACCGCAAAAGCTTCAAACATACCTCGAATAGCCTCGTAATTGGAAATCTGGTTTTTAAATGCAAACTCTTCCAACGTTTTAGCTTCCCCATATCTGGCATTAAAGGCTCTTAGAAATCGGTTGAGGGTTCCAAACTCATTACGGCCCAAATGGTAATTCCACATAGAATCAATAGGCCACCAATTTTTTTCGGGCAGCATGCGCTTTATACTTTCAATTGGAGGAACTTGGGGTCCGGGACCAGTTTCGGTGTTGAAACCATAGGCGCCTCCGTATTGAGTGTCGAGATACCAATAGTTTGGCGATACCCAATCGTAGGGCCCCAACATTTTTACACCTGAAGGTCCACTAATGGTGCTTGTGTTGGCATGGCCTCCAACTTCAACTCCTCTACAGGTAGTAACAATGGGACGCGTAGGATCGACCTGGGTCATGTGGTTGTTTAAAATTACTTCCAAATCGGGATGTGGAAGTCTGTCGCTGCCATAAGTCCACAGAAAAACGCTGGGATGATGACGTGCCCTTAAAACCTGTTGTCTGAAAGCATTTGCCTCTCTATCGTACTCGTGCGGATAAATGGACATATAGGGCCCATCGGGGCGGCCGCAATAACTTTCCCATTCCCACTGGCAACTCCAGCCAATCATCAACATAATACCCTGCTCATCGCAACGTTCGTAAAGCGTATTATTTTTTCCCCAGAACCCTTCCAATCGGATGGCATTCATATTCATGTGCTTCACATAATCAACCTGAGCCTTCACTTTTTCATCAGAATCGGCCAATAGCATATCATCAACCCAACCTCCGCCGCGTATTAAAACTTTTCGGCCATTTACCATAAAACCGCGATGTCCTTCCTCTGTAAAGAAATCATTAATCTGACGGATTCCAAAACGGATATTGCTTTTATCAGACACCTTATTGCCAACTAATACCTGCAAATTTAAGTCATGCAATACTGCATCGCCCAAATTGTTGGGCCACCATAATTTCGGATTTTCAATAACCAGCGTTTGAAATTCCTTGGGAGTAAAGGTTACTTCGAGTTCCTCACCTGCCGGAACTGAAACAGTTTTTGAGAGTTTTTGACCAAGCAAAGAAGCTTTAACTTCAACCGATTGGCTTTCGTTACTATGGTTCGTTGCATAAACTGAAACCACCAAACTAGCTGAAGCCAATGTTTCGGTATCAACGGTTGATACAACATTACTGTGGGCCAGCGAAACAGCCCCGGTTGTTCTAACTCTGACGCCTCTCCAAAGTCCCATATTTCTGTCAGGCGCTTCAGGGTTCCAATCGACAAAACCCAGGATTAAATCGCCAAATTTGGGTGGGATAATTTCGATGGCCATTGTGTTTAAACCCTGATTTACATAAGGCGTAACATCAAAAGTATAAATTCCAAAAGAGCCTTCCATAATATCATCACCGGCAACTTTTTGGCCGTTTATCCACAAGTTGGCTTTATAGTTAATACCTTCAAGAATCAACTGATGGTAAATGTCTTTTCCGGTTTTCTGAATCTCAAATTGTTTACGATACCACCATGGAACCTGAAACTGGTTCTTATCAATTTTTTCAAGTTCCATGTTGTAATAAACATCTTTGTAAACCCCATTCTGAATAAGGCCGCTTAAAACCGTGGTTGGGATTTCAACCGGCAATCCGAAATCTTTGTCGAAAGCAGATTGAGAAATAACATCACCATCCACCTGAACTGTAGCAGATGAAAAAAGACGCCATCCGGAATTCAAATAATCATCGGAAACCGGAACATTGGAGTAGTTCGAACAGGAAATAAGGTGTAATAATCCTGTAACACCCAAAAATAAATTAATCAACTTTTTTAACATAACCATCTCATTTATATTTATATAATGAAGTCAAACACGCATCTACATCATTAAAAGCAATACAAACATATGAAAAATTTAAAATTAATGCAACCGATTGCACTATTTTTAATTATCATTTTAAAGTTATGTTTCTTAATTGTGAATACCTTTAATAAAGGTTTCAGCAATTATTGAGGAAATAATGTAGCCTGTGAGGAATGATAGAAGCAATGAAAAAAAAGCGATTAAAAGCAGCTTTTAGGAATGGTATAATACCACAAACTAACCGCGCTTTGTCAGTATGTGATGTAATTATTGGGAAAACTTAACAAATATATTTAAGAAGAGTGGATTGAGAATCAACTTTATCTGAATGAACTACTTCGGATAACCATTTGTATAGGTTGTATTATGGTTTGGTGCCCCATGGAACGACCTTCAATCTCATCCAATAAATGACTTATAGCCGAACGTCCCATTTCAAATCCGGGTTTTTCAACCGATGATATGGCAGGAACCACGTAATCCAGAGCAGGCTCATAACCTATTGAAACAATGGAAATATCTTCAGGAATTCGAATACCTAAACCGGTAATGTACCTGGCAATCTGAAGCGCTGCTGCACTATCGGAAACCACGATGCCATCGGGACACTGAGCCTGGTTTAACCAATGCCTGGTAGCATCCAGAACATCCTTTTGTGAAAAATCGGTAGACAACGAAAATTGGGGTAACAAATCGATGTGATGTTTTTTCAAAGCATCTTCAAATCCTCGTGCCTGCTCCTTGAATACTTTACAATCAAGCGGTCCGCCGAGATAAGCAGGATGTTTGCAACCTGTTTTTATTAAATGAGAGGCTGCCTGAAATGCTCCACTGTAATCATCAACCACAACCCTATAACAATCAACCAAATAACTCACCCTATCGAATAAAATAAAAGGTATATGATTTTTCTTTAGTTTTTGTAAATGCGGCACTTCTAAAGTTTCCATAGAAAGACTTGCAATGATGCCATCAACCCGGGTGGCGCTAAACATACTGATGATTTCCTGTTCCCGCTCAAACGATTCATTGGTTTGAGCCATAATTATACGATAGCCGGCATCATAAGCCATTGCTTCAATACCACTCACCGCCTGGCTATAAAAATAGCTACCGATATTGGGTACCACCACACCAATGATATTGGTTTTATTTCGCGAAAGACTGGATGCCACTAAATTTAAATCATAACCAAGTTCAGCAGCTTTTTCGCGAATCAGGCTTTTGGTTTTTTCACTTATTTTACTGCTATTGTTTAAGGCACGCGAGACGGTGGATGGAGCAACATCTAACTCGCGGGCAATATCGTTAATGGTTATGGTGGTTTTAGACATCGGAATTTACAATTTTACTGTTTTTTAAATAGTTATGAGTTCTCTTTGATATTATTCTTCTTCGCCACAACTGGCTATCATTTGGCGGGTTATTTACACTCCCCAATTTACACAATGCTTTTTACACCTGATGATTTCCCGAAACACTCCAATGCCTTTTTAACATGAGGCAAAGCCTTTTTAGCTCCTCCTCCAAACATTTTTGGGGTGTGATAAACGTTCATACCCATTAAAAAATAAGCTCTGGCATTAGCCGGGTTCAGTTTAATGGCTTTATCGAGGACATCGACAGCCATACTGGAATATTTCATTCCACGGATGGCATTCACCTGAATTCGTCCCTGATAAAGGTATGCCTGAAGCGCATTTAACTCAGACTTATCGCCTCCCAGTTCCATCGATTTTTTAATGTCCAGCTCGGCCTGGTCGAGAATGGCATCCTTCTTTTCGCCATTTTACTCCCTAAAGCTGAGCATGATACGAGAATAAGCCAGATAATACTGCGGTTCCTAACGTTTTGGTTCAGCAGCAGCTATCCGTTCCAACTTTCCAACGCAGGCCTGAACTTCTTCAATGTTAGCTGCCTGATGCAGTTTACCAACTGTTTCGAGAATAACTTCGTCAGTTAAAAGGTTAATAGCGTTTGTGCTTCCCCAAAAGTAAACTAAAATTGAAAAAATTAATACTGTTTTCATGTGTTTATAATTTTAGATTTAGGCCGGATGGAACTCGCATGATGAACTCTCAACCGTGTTTCCCGAAAAGTCGGAACGAGTTGTGTTTAACGAATCGTGCCCGTTGCAATGCTTTTTATATTTTGATTTACTTAATCAGATAGTTAAAAATAATGCCAGCAGATAGAACCTTTTGGATTCGGCTGTAATGGCCGAGCAGGTAGCCATTGAGAGTGAAAAGCATTTGTTCAGTCTTTTAAATTTCATTGCCGAAGAGCGCTATAATCATTTGCTTAAAGAATATCCTGACTATATACAAAACATTCCACTTCAATACCTGGCATCATTTCTGGGAATTAAGCAGGAAACGCTGAGTCGCGTGCGTCAAAAACAAAGCAAGCCATAGTTTTATTTGACATTTATCAAAAACAGAGTCGCAGATATACCATTAATTTGCATCGTTTTAAATCATAAAACCAAAACACGATGCAAATACTTGTTATAAATGGTCATCCTCACAAAGAAAGTCTATGTACCCAACTGGCAGAAAATTACCTGAAAGGGGCATTGCAAACCGGTAAAAATGCCCGATTAATACATCTGGCCGATTTAAATTTCAGCCTCAATTTGAAATACGGCTACCAGCAACGAACCCCTTTAGAACCAGATTTACAAAAATCCTGGGACGACATTCAGGCAGCCAACCACTTAGTAATGGTTTATCCCACCTGGTGGGGAACTTACCCTGCTCTGCTAAAAGGATTTATCGACCGTCTATTTTTACCGGGCATGGCATTTCGTTACAGAGAGAACTCTTTGGTGTGGGACAAACTTTTAAAAGGCAAAACAGCACGCTTACTGGTTACCATGGACACTCCCAAATGGTATTACAAGTTTGTTTATTTGCAACCGGGGCATAACTCCATGCGAAAAAACATTCTTGAATTTTGTGGTATTAAGCCTGTAAAAATCACCTCGTTTGGCCCGGTAAAAACGGCATCTCAAAAACGCATTACCAGTTGGCTACTGCAAGCTGAAAAATTAGGAGAAAGAGGAGCTTAGGACAGAATCCAATTGAACAAATAGGCTGGCATTTTTAATGTGGTAAAAACAACAAAGCATCCCGGCTTTCCGGAATGCTTTGTTTATAATTAGAATCCACAGGGTAATCAGCAGAAATTTACACCAATAAAACCTTTTGCTGGAAATACACCTTAAAAATTTCCATTAGCACAAAAGAAATGAGATGGTTAACACAAATTCACACCTAACTTTTATGTTTTCTGTTTTCCCCTGTGGATTTTTCTTTTCCGTTTCAAAATTAATAAAATCAATCCATTATTAATAACTGACTTTATAAATTTCGATAAATTAATTAAAATTTACCCTTAGTGCATTTCCGGTTTTGATGAACGCTGATTAATTGTGATGGGTCATATCAAATTTAATCTTTTTAAGTTCATCCAAATCATGTATGGGTCGCTCCAGTTCGAAAGGAATTGTCTTGCCCGAGAATGTTTGGAAATAAAGAATGCAGGCGTCTCTCCACCAAATAGCTTCACGGGTTTGTACCTTCATTTTATACTGAATTTCCGAAAATCTTTGGGCATCAATCATATCTTCCAACATGTCCCATTTTTTCTGAAACAAGCGCACTTCTTCAACCCCCTCGTAATACTTATAACAAATAGCATCCCAAAGAGTTTTTCCCGACTGCAACCTGTAATCCCAAGGTAAATGATGAAACCATAAGAGTAGATTTTCGGGGCAGGTATTTGGGTCGTTGTAAAGTTCTTTAACCGGAGAAAAGTATTGCTCTACAGCATTACTGCCTTTGGTTGTACGGTCGAAACCAATGCCATAGCTGCTTGCTTTATGATAATAGCTTGGTAACCAATCGGGACGTGCGCCAGGGATTTCAGTCCATGGTTCAGGTCCGTGGTGATGGCTCCAGCCCATAAGATGATGCAAACCAAGTGGAGTCATATAACTCACCACCGCTTCGCGCGAACGCATCATAATTTCACTAACCGGTTTTACAAACGCCTGGTTGTGGGTAAAAGTCATTTTAATCCATTCATTGGCAATAGCTTCCGAAGATAATTGATGATTCCAGGCCAATCGTCCATAGGCATACCAATTTGATTGTGCAAAATGATGTCCGGTCCAGTTTACATCGCGGCCAATATTAGCCACCCCTGCTATTGCGGTTAACTTATGGGGATAAATAGTTCCATCGGTGGTTTTGGCAACAGTAGAGCCAGCCCCTTTACACCATGTATCAGCATTCAATGTTTCTTTCCACATGGTGGATAAGTATGCCAGATGGTTAGAAAATCCAAGATACTCCTGAGTAATTTGAAATTCAACCATTAAGGGTGTTTCTTTCATGGCTCCAAACAACGGTGAAAAAGGTTCGCGCGGTTGAAAATCAACAGGGCCATTTTTTACCTGAATGATTACATTGTCTTCAAATTTACCATCGAAAGGCATAAACTCGTTGTAAGCCTGCCGAGCCCTGTCTTCCTGACCAGGTTCGTAAACAAAAGCGCGCCACATTACCACACCCTTATAGGGTTTAATAGCCTTGGCCAACAAGTTGGCGCCATCCACATGTGTGCGACCATAATCGTGTGGTCCCGGTTGCCCTTCGGAATTGGCTTTTACCAGGAAACCACCAAAATCGGGGATTCGGGCATAAATCTCTTTTACTTTTTCTTCCCACCATTTAACCACATCCGGATTGAGTGGATCTGAATTTTTCAATTTACCAATTACGGCTGGCGAAGCCATATTAACCGACATGTACACTTTAATATTATACGGACGCATAATTTCAGCAATGCGGGCATATTTCTCAATATATTCGGCAGTAAGGGCCTCCGGAGCAGCATTAACATTGTTCAATACTGTTCCATTAATACCAACTGAAGCATTGGCGCGGGCATAATACAGGTATTGATTTCTGAGTACGGTTTCATTTTCCGGGCGGTTCCACCAGATAGAATGACCAGCATAACCACGCTCTACAGTTCCGTTCAAATTGTCCCAATGATTGAGTAACCGAAGATTATATCGAGGCTTCTCAACTACATTTAATTGACCAATATCATCACCTATCTGCATTCTGCGTATCAGGTCGAACGTTCCATAAAGCAATCCGGCATTGCTATTTGCTGCAATTACCAAAATATTACCACCTTTAACAGAAACTGAACGCATAATGTAGCCCTCATCTCCACATTTCTCCAATTCTGAGGATAAATTTAAATCCCTGATGGCACGATGTTGAGCTGTACCAATTAGTAAGGTGCCGGCAACAGGTTTAGTAACTTTTCTCAGCGGCTTACCAATTAGGCCTGAATAAGCCATTATTATTTCGCTTTCAGCAGATTTTGAAATAGCACCTTCGCCTGCAACCATAAGGGAACTAATACTGCCAGCATATTTTTGCTGCAATTGATTGGAAAGTGGCAAATACCTCAACCAAAGATTTTCTCCCGTTTCGGCTAAAACTGTTAATGGTAATATCAGAATCATTACCAGGAAAAATAAAATCAATCTTCTCTTCATGTCCATCGTTTTATATATCATTAACCATCATTAATTTACAGCACTTGCTTACCGACAAACAAATTCACCCTTAATATAAATATTTTTTTCTAAAACAACCCCGTTATTAACAAGCTCTGAATCGGGCTGTTGTCCTCCAACATAAATTGTCACTGGCCCCGAATAAACAACTTTGTTATAATCGGCATGATATAAGCCGAATTGCTGTGGTGTTAGTCTGAAAGAAACTGTTTTGGTCTCTCCCTTTTTCAGGTGAATTCTTTTAAACCCCTGAAGGCAGCGAATGGGTGCATTGCCATTGCTATGGTGGGTAATATAAAGCTGCACCACCTCATCGCCATCTATTGTTCCGGTGTTGGTTACATTAACACAAACATCCAACCCTTCATCGGCAAGTATGGTCTCGGCCATGGTTAAATCAGAATACCTGAAACTTGTATAGCTTAACCCATAGCCAAATCTGAATAAAGGCTCTTGCTGCAGATATTTATAAGTTCTTCCATCCATATTATAATCGTCGAAAGGAGGCAATTGATTAACCGACTTATAAAATGTAACCGGCAATCGGCCTGAAGGATTATAATCGCCAAACAAAACATCGGCAATGGCATTTCCTCCCTGCTGACCGGGATACCAGGCTTCCAAAACAGCAGGTACATTCTCTGCTTCCCAGTTGATGGCTAACGCACTACCGTTGAGTAGAACAAGCACTGTAGGCTTTCCTAGCGCCATAATTGCCTTAATAAGTTCAGTCTGTTTGGGAGGCAAGGCTATTTCGGTACGGTCGCCACCTTTAAAACCCGGAACTTCTATATCCATTTCTTCACCCTCAAGCAAAGGACTCAAACCCATGCATAAAACCACCACATCCGATTTTTTTGCCAGTTCTATTGCTTCCTGCTTTAGTTTCTGACATGGTTCGTCCCAAACGAGTTTGGCCATGGGATAAGTGCTTTTATTTTGCTTGTATTCCATGGTAATTTTATATGGAGTTCCGGCTTTCAACGATACTTTTCTAAAAGTCATTTCCGGACGATGAATGCTTTCGCGCTGAACCAGTTCCTCGTCATTCAGATAGAGCGTAAAACCTGAAAAACCATCACCACCAATGTAATGTTCACCACTTTTGCGGGGTACCAGATAGCCACTCCAGCGTACTGAAAACTCATCAGGATTGATGCCGGGTTTTGGAGCCTGATTCCACCATACAAAATCAATATTGGTATCGATGCCAACAAAAGATGGTTTACCTTCAAAACTGGCGTTATTAAAATACTCAGCCTTTAAACCGTGTTGTTTTAAATGAATATCTGCAAACAAAAAATCGGGAGGTATAATCTTCATAAAAGGAAAACCCTCGGCCCAACGGCTTCCTTGTGCATAGCGCACATTAACACCCGGCAGTTTTTGTTTAATCCCATCAAACGGGGTTATTAAATTGGGCGAAAAACCATTATAATTACCAAGTAGCGCATCGACATTATGTGCATTTGGACCAATTACAGCTACGCTTTTAACGTTTTTACTCAGCGGCAGTATATTATGGTTGTTTTTAAGCAGTACAATGGATTTTCGGGCAGCTTCCAAAGCTTGTTGCTGATGCTCCTGATTATGCACCACTGTAACCGGAATATTGGTAAACGGCACCATAGATGGCGGATCGAACATCCCCAGTTTCATGCGGGCAACCATCAGCCTTTTAACACTCAAATCGATGTAATCTTCGCTAATAAGTCCTTGCCTGACAGCATCAATAAGTGCGGGATAGGATTCACCACAATTGAGGTCAGTGCCTGCTTTAACGGCTTTTGCCGAGGCTTCAAAAACATTTTCCGACACCTCGTGGTCGCCAAGCTTATAAAAATCCTGAATGGCGCCACAATCGGAAACCATATACCCCTCAAAACCCCATTCATTTCTTAAAAGATGGTTAAGGTATTCGCTGCCACAGCAAGGATCGTCGAACAATCGATTATAAGCACACATAACAGAATAAACGCCTGCCTCATGAACCACTTTTTTAAAGTGCGGTGTATAGGTTTCAACCAAATCGCGCTGAGATGGGATTGCCTGGAAACGATGCCGGTCGGGCTCCGGACCACTATGAACAACATAATGTTTGGCAGTGGCTATCAGCTTAAAATACTTAGGGTTATCGCCCTGAAGACCTTTAATAAAGTTAACAGCCAACTGTCCGGTTAAATATGGATCTTCTCCATATGTTTCCATTCCTCTTCCCCATCGTGGATCGCGAAAAATGTTAATATTTGGAGTCCAAAAGGTTAACCCCTGATAGATTCCTCGTTTATTCTGCCGGATAAAATCATGGTGTTTGGCTCTTGCTTCATCAGAAATTACAGATGCAATCTGAAACATCTCGTCTTCGTCCCACATAGCAGCCAGACCAATGGCCTGCGGAAAAACTGTTGCTAAACCGGCCCTACCAACGCCATGTAAACATTCATTCCACCAGTTGTACTCCGGAATACCTAATCGCTCAATAGCAGGAGAATTGTGCACCATCTGCGACACTTTTTCTTCAAGCGTCATTCTTGAAACCAAATCGCTGGCTCTTTCTTCAAATGATAAAGCAGTGTTTTGGTAGGGCAAAACAGGTTCGGTACACGAATATACAAACCACGTAACCAAAGCAAAAACGAACAAAAAGTTGATTAAAGGCCAACTTTTAGTCCTGGTTATAAAGTGTGGACGAATTTGCATTTGCTAAATGATTAATAAATACGAAATGGATAAAAGAGGGAGCACCACCAGACACTCCCTCTTTACTACTGGTTAAGAAAGGCTAATATTTTTTAAAACTTGGTTCCGGCCCTAAATAGGTTGGTTTTAAACCGCCGGTATCGATTACAATTTTCTGAAGCACCAACCCGGGCGAAACCATATGAAATTTCAGTATTTGATTACCCGGTTTTTTAATGGTATGAACCGTTTTATGCATCACAGCATTATTAGAAACTGCTTTTTCCCATGCCCGCATCGACTCATTGGCATGAATATTTACTACCTGTGGCGTTTCGTTGTTGAACGACATGGCATATTTAAAACCTTCGCCTCCTGTATAGTTTAAGGTTGGTGAGAAGTATGCATAAACAGTAACTTCACCAGTTGTTGATAAATAAACCGGATACTCGATGCTTGGTCCATTGCCGGGCACTTGCTCCTCAACCAAATAGGTGTGTGGCATAATACCGCAACCTGTTCGGCCAATATCGGGAACTACCATCCATTTAACATCTTCATTTTCATTGAGTTTACCAAAATCGGCAGCTTCCATTGAAACATATCCGTTCGTTTCAATAAACCCACGAATACTTTGCTGTTCAGTTAAGGATGGATTCCAGGCTTTCAGGTTTATTTTATAAGATTGTTTTCCGGCTTTAACCGTTATAAAAGCATTGTGCCTGCCAACAGGCATTTTGGCCCAGTCGATGGAGACAAAAATCCTAAGTTGATCGTTTACAAAGCCTTTAACTGTACTTAATTTCACCCATTTAACTGAAGGTTTAACAGAGAAATTAAATACTTTATCGCCCTTATTGAAAAGTTCGAAATAGTGACTTTGGTTATTAAACACGTCAAAATCAGGTAATGTTGATGTCGTTGAGGAATATACTTCATTATATCCTTCAACCTGTAACTCAGGATGTGCGCCCTTTAATAGATCTATCCGGTTCGTTTTTGGAATTACATTAACAGGTGGCTGCTGCCAATAGGTATAGCCGATTCGTGTTTGAGCCATCATATGGTTCCACTTACCATTGGCCAGTTCGGTGTGGAAGGTATTGGTCATTAAGGAATCGAGATTGAAATAGTAACGGACACTATCGGCCAGTTGATTGGTTAATGCTCTCCCCTGTTTGGAATACAAATGATTTTTTGCGGTGGCATGATACAAATTGTAAATATTGGCACAAGCCTCGATGGGGTATAACACCAATTGGTAATAAGCATCTTTATACTTGTCATCCAACTGTTTGAAAACATTTAACGCCCTAGTGGCCAAAGCATTATACTCATTGGCAACACGTTCAAATTCACGATAGTTGTTTAAAGGGAATGTGTTCCAATCGAGCAATTCAGGTTTTCTTCGTCCGTTAATTTTACCATAGTGGGCCATAAAACCGGCAATTTCGTTGGCAAACTTATCTCCAAACTGCTGAACTACCCACAAACGGGTATATTCTTCAATTTCCTCTGGGCCAAACCGGTCGGGATCCCAGGCAAGATCGAGGAAAAACTGAATAGGAAACTCAACGGGTTTTATGTCGCCCACATTTACCACCCACAAACGATCGATACCATGTGCATAAGAGAGTTTCATTTGCTCCCATATTTTTGGTAACGGATTGGTATTGATCCATTTATAATTTCGAGGGCCGCCAACATAATCGAAATGGTAATACATGCCGCTTCCACCAGCCCGTTTCAATTCTTTCTGACCAGGTACGCGGCGAACATTACCCCAGTTATCGTCGCAATACAACAACATAATATCATCGGGAACGCGCATGCCCATATCGTAATATTCCTGAACTTCTTTATAAAGCGCCCACAATTGAGGCGTTTCGCTAGCGGGTTTTCCGGTTACCAATTCAATTATTTGCCTCTGATCGCCAATAATTTGAGTCAATAAATCAATGTTTCTTTCATTGCTCATGGGCTCGTCACCATCGCCACGCATACCAACGGTAACAAAACTTTCGTTCTTGCCATTACGTTGAATCCCCTCTCGCCAGAAATCTTTCAAAACCTCCTGATTGGTTACATAATTCCATGGCCCCTTGCCATAACGGCTCCATTCCACATGTGCCCGCATCATAGGTTCGTGGTGGGTGTAACTTATAACAATACCATATTCATCGGCAAGTATGGGGTTTTTGGGGTCGTCATCGGCATGGGCTTTCCCCCACATGGCAGGCCACAAAAAATTGCCCTTCATTCGAAGAATGAGTTCATAAACTTTTTGGTAGAAATCGGCATTAAAATCACCGAAGGTTTCACGCACCCAACCTCCCAAGGCCGGTTCTTCATCATTAATAAAAATACCGCGGTATTGAACTTTGGGCTCACCCAAGTTATACCTGCCCGGTTTCACATATATGTTTGATTGAGGTACCACAGGAACATCGGCCCAATAATACCAGGGAGAAACCCCAATTTGTGCCGATAAATCGAACATTCCGAATATAGTTCCTCTTTTATCACTTCCTGCTATAACCAATCCCCTTTCGATACCGGGGAAAGGATTGTCAACAACTTGTATTAGGGAAACTTCCCACTTTCCTTTAACATCGTTGACATTTATTTTACCATTTCTGATGAGTTCATCAATAAGATTACTGTTTCCAATAGTGCCAACAATAATGACATTACCGGCACAGTTTTTTTTGTCGTTGGTTACTAACGCTTCAACCCCTGTAACCATTTTAATATCAGATTGCAGATGACCAACCACTCTTTTAACCCCTGGAAGATCGGTTTCATCAATTAAAATTGAGGATACTTTTCCATCCTCAGCTAAAACAAAACTACCAGTAACATGAGACTTACTTATGTAATTAATGGTTTTAAAGGTGTTGCCGGAAAGGTTCCCTGCAGTAACCATCCTTGGAAACATCATTGTGATTCCAAAAATCATGATTTGTAAAAGACGAAAGATTCCAGTCAGTTTTTTCATCTGTTTATAATTTGTTTTTTATTTGTCATATGGAACTCGCCACAATAGTCATTGGCTGTGCCGATCTTCGGTTCCCCTGTATTAGAAAAACTTTCTCATGGCTCGTTTCATGTCGTTACGTTTTTATTTAGCCACTTAATACCTGTTTTCCAAACAGCATCAATTCAATATTTCAACATATTTCTCCTTTATGTTCAACCTTTTTCTGTGGCTTGCTTCTTCTGTTTTAGTTTACTAATAGTATATAGTGAGTAATCCGTTTTTCAGGATGACTTTTACATTTTTATTCCTTACAATTTAATTCGGAAAACAAAAAGGGTTAGTTGCAAGGAAATTTTAAAATCCAATTGATTTGAGGTTAGGAAATTTTAGACAATTTCATGAATTTGCCGGTTGGGGAAACAAATTCTAATAAAATAAAGAAAAATCAATGCAAAACTTATAAAAAACTGATTTTCCCTGAAAGCTTAATAATGTAATCGAAATACTAAAATATTAATTTAAGTAGAGTAAAAGGAGTTGCATATAGCAACTCCTTTTTTTAAAAGATTTCCTAGTAACCAGGATTTTGATAAGCTTGTTTCTCTTCAGGAGTCATTTCCATTCCATCAAGCTGGCCTTGTGGAATAGGCCGCAGATAATGTTTCTTCTCGATGGTACGGGTAATGGTTTGCGGTGTGTGGTCAGCAGCACTTGCACCTGCAATCTGGTATGTGCCAGCTAACTCTTCCCATTTTTGAGTGCGAACTAAATCGTACCAGCGGTATCCTTCGCCAAAGTACTCTCGGGAACGCTCAGCAAGAATGTAGTTGATGTCGATTACCGCTGGTGTGGCAGCAATCATGGCTGCACTGTTATCCTCAACTTTTGCAGTGTTGCCATTGTTATCCCAACGCCATTTACCGGCACGTGCACGAATCACATTAATCAGTTCTCTTGCACTTTTACCAGTAACCGGGGTGGCACCTTTTACAGCAGCTTCGGCAGCAATAAAGTAAAGTTCAGAAAATTTAGCAACGTTAAATGGACGAGTAATAGCACCGTTTGGTTGACCTAAACCTGTTCCATTATCGGTACGATAGGTTCCAAGCTTCCAAAGGCCGGGATATCTGAGGCGGCTAATGCCACTGGGACCAATAACAAAATCGGCTCTGCCTGGCAATAAACCAGCTCCCACATTGGCATAAGACGCATCGTAAACGATAGCAGGATCATCCTCATTTAAGAAGGTTAAAACAGCATCACCCGGAGCTATTGCCATATTGTTGGCATTGATAAGCGTTGGTGATGTATTTCCACCTTTATTCCAGTTGCCACGGTACACAGTGGTGAAAGTGCCATCGTAACGTGAGTCGTTGGTTTTATCGGCAAATGTATTTTTAATAACACCTTGAGTTGGGGCCATCCGAGTCCATGGACGTCCCAAAGCCTGGACGGCTTCACGTTGAACAGAACTAACGCCTGAACTTCTGATATTGGTATAGTTCCATGTCATCATCCAAACAGCAAAGTTTTCAGGGGCAGCACCGTTACTCCATGATAAACTTGAACCACCATAATATTCACTTTTTTCGGTATGGTCGGCATAGAGTAGAATTTCTTTATTACGGTCGTTGCTTCCAACATTAACATCATAATAGGTGTCCATTAAACGGAATGGGCCTGGATTATCGATGGCTTCAACAGCTATGTTGTAAGCCTGCTGGTAATACCATTGGGCATTACGACCATCGGGATCAACACGTTGCGCTTCAGGATAAGTGGGCACGTTATTTGGGTTTTCGAGCCACCATCCATAAGTCAGATAAGCTTTTGCCAGATAAAGGCGGGCTACTGTTTTAGTTAAACCCCCAGTAACGCGGCCGGTTTCCGGCAAATCATTAACAGCTAAAAGTAAATCAGGGAAAATACCTTTTGTATAAACTTCGGGCACGGTATTACGAACAGAAACCCTTACAGGCTGGGTGTTGAATTTCAGTTCACCGGCACCTAAATCTAAGGGCACTCCACCAAATGTTTGGACCAGCATAAAGTAATCAAATGCTCTGAAAAATCTGGCCTCAGCAATTAAAGCTGCAGAAATAGTACCAACGGCAGAACCATTCTCAATAATACCACTGGCAGTGTTGATGTTTGGGAATGCAGCGCCCCAAAGTACATCAGCCCTACTGCTGGATGCAGTAATGGAGCCAACGCCAGATAAATCCATATCCTTAAAGTTGGCATCTGCACTTTGTGCATAGGTAGCTTCATCGGTACCGGTTAAGCAGGTATTGTAGTAATAAGCCTGTCCGTAAATCCAGCGAAGGTGCGCGTATAACGAGGTTAATCCTCCGTTAACCCCTTTTTCGGTTTTGAAAAATCCGGGTTCGTAAATATGGCGTGGTTGTTCTTCCAAAATATCAGAACACGCCATCAGGAACAAAGTAAGGAGTGCTGTTCCTAAAAAAGTTTTTATATTTCTACTTTTCATTACTTTCGAGTTTTAGAATGTCAAATTAATGCCAATCAAATAGTTGCGTGTTGATGGAGAGTTGGTACCAATGGTTAGCAAACGTCTATTGTAAGCACTGGTAACAGCAGCATTTTCGTTACCTCTTGAGTTGGTTTCTGGATCCATTCCAGATTCTTTATGGTATGGCGAGAACATGACGAATGGGTTCTGAACTGTACCATAAATGCGTAATCTTTCTATACCAAGATTGTCCAGAATGGCACTATTATTAAAGTTATAACCAAGCGATATGGTTCGAACTTTAAGATATGATGCATCAAAATAACCAAGTGTACTTCCGTATTTGGGGTTATCGTTTGACATAACACCACCTGGTTTTGGATATTTGGCATTGGTATTTTCAGGAGTCCAGTAATCCACTTTAACGTTGTTTCTTCGTCCGCTCAATAAGTTTAAGTAACCGTTAGCAGAATAAAGGGTACTAATAAGGGTACCACCGTTTTTAAAGGTTCCAACCACGCTCAAGTCAACATTCTTATAGGCCACACGTGTGTTAAAACCACCCATAAAATTTGGTTCCAGATTAATGATTTGTCTGTCGGCCGGGCCTATTGCTCTTTTGGGTGAACCATCCTCATTATACTCGCCGGTATATTTCACTTTAATCATACCCACATTACCCCCTGGTTCAAGAATATTCAGGTAAGGGTCTCCATCTTGCCATAAACCAACTTTTTCATAATCGTAAACCACATCAATAGGATATCCAACAAACCACCAGTTGCCTTCATCTCTAAGCTGGCCTGAGGCCAAAGCTTTAAGCTTGTTGCGGTTGGCGTAGAAATTGAGACCTGCTTCCCATGTCCATCCATTGCGGTTTTCTAAGATTACACCGTTTAATGAAATTTCAAGACCTTTGTTTTGCGATTTTCCAATATTGGCCATATAACTGCCTACACCTGAAGTTGAAGGTAATCCAACTCTTAACAGAATATCTTTGGTATCCTGAATATAATACTCAATGGTACCAGAAATACGGTTGTTCAAAACAGCGAAATCTAATCCATAGTTCCAGGTTTCTGAATATTCCCAACCTAATTTGGTATTAGGAAGTTCAGAAACATAGTAACCAACAGTGAATTCATCGCCAAAGTTATATGGACGAGTGCTCAAAAGACCAAGTGTTTTGTATGGATCAACAGCCTGGTTTGAGGTTTGTCCGTAACCAACACGCAGTTTCAAATTGTTGATGACTGAAATATCCTGCATAAACGCTTCGTTGTGGATATTCCAACCGGCAGAAACAGCAGGATAAGTATGCCATTTGTAACCTTTGGCCAAACGCGATGAACCATCGGAACGAACGGTAGCCATAATCATGTAACGATTGTCGTATGAATACATTACACGACCCATCCAGGATTGTAGTGCGCTAACACTGTAATGTTGGTTCCCCGGGTTAATGGTTATCTCACCGGCAGCTTGTCCTAAATTATAAAACTGGAAATGGTCAGATGGAATATCACGGGCAGAGATTTGAGACCTGTTGTAGTTGGTTTCTTCCGAAGAGAATAATCCTACCACATTAATCTGGTGCTTATCAGCAAAAACACGGTCGTAAGTCAATAAATTTTCAATTACCCAGTTGGTTGTATGTGCATTGCTGATAGATGCAGTTGAGGGAGTTGTTTCATTAATACTGAAAACACCTTCGCCTGTATAGCTGCCTCCATTGCTCTGGCGGAAGTTCAAACCAACGTTGATGCGGTATTTTAAACCCTCAACTCCTGGAGCTTTAATTTCGCCATAAATATTATTGTAGGAACTAAAGGCTTTGGTTTGATCAATCCATTTGTCGCCCAAATCTTCAATGGTTTTCTTTGTATAAACCCAGTTTTCATCCAATGGCATTTTAACAGTTCTTTTTAAAGAACCATCAGCATTGTAAGGATTCGCAATTGGTGTTGCGCTTAAAGTACTATAAAGGCCTAAGTTATTTCCATTATTAATGGCATAGTTATTATTGGTGGTAAAACCAACTTTTACAAACTTGCCAATTTCCTGATCTAACGAGCCACGCAAGGTGAATCTTTCATAATCCTGCCCCGGAAGCAAAGACTCATCCTTATAATATCCGACACCAAAATTGTAGTTATTGGTAACTGTACCTCCTGAAACAGAGACGTCATGATTGGTAACCATGGCATTGCTATACAACAAGTCCTGCCAGTTGGTGTTCACATCATTAGATTCGTCAACGCTATTGCTATACAACCCAGCAGCAGCACGTAACTTCACAAATTCAGGACCATTCATCATTGGATACTCAGCAAAAAGGGTTTTAACACCTACATAGCTGTTGTAAGAGAACTTGGCTTCCTGCCCTTTTTGTCCTTTGTTGGTAGTAATTAAAATAACACCATTAGCACCCCGTGAACCATAAATGGCTGTGGCCGAAGCATCCTTCAAAATATCGATGCTGCGAATGTCGTTGGGATTGATGTCACCAATGGAACCCGGGAAAGGAATACCATCAAGAACAATCAACGGGTCGTTGCTGGCATTCAATGAACGCGTACCTCGGATACGAATCTGCATTTCGGCTCCAGGTTTAGATGATGTTTGTGAAAAATCCACACCTGAAATACGTCCTTGTAATGCTTGTGTAATGTTAGCAGCAGGTACTTCACGCATAATTTCTCCGCGTACCGAAGCCACAGAACCTGTAACAGCCTCCCTTCGTTGAGTACCATAACCTACAACAACGATTTCTTCCAGACTAATGTCGCTGGGTTGAAGATTTACATCAACAACTCTACGCCCATTAATTGCAACAGTAACAGGTGTAAAACCTATAAAATTATAGATTAAAGAGCCGGTTGAAGGGGCCTCAATGGTGTATTTACCGTCGATATCGGTAACTGTACCCTGAGTAGTGCCCTCCAAAACAATGTTAACACCTGGTAGTGGTTCGCCTTTATTATCTTTAACAGTACAAGTAACTATTAAAGTTTGGGCTAACGCCACAAAATGAACAAAAAAAAAGAGGAACAAAAATAACATGACATCTTTAAAACCATTAATTTTTCTCATAAAATAATGAATTTGGTAAGAGTGAATAGAAAATAAACATTTAGCAGTTTCATTTGCTGGTTGTAATTGATTGATTTTTTACATTCTGTGCTGTTCTGGCGATTACAAAAAATAAAAAAACCAAAAAAAGAGCGCAGAAAATGAATTCTGAGGAACATTCTAAATAAACCTTAAATTAAGTTTACAACCGTGAAATTACGCCCGAGAATAAGATTAGAGGGGTATTTTTTTAATAATTAGGAGTAAATTTTTGAAACAAAGTGTCCATTTCTGTCATAAATGGGTATTATTTTTAACGCCACCTCAAATGCCCGTTTAATCGTTAAAAAAAGTAAAAATTAATTCAAGAATAAGGCTGAGAAGACCTAAAAAAAAGCCTATTCTCCATTGACAATAATGGTTTAATAAACAGCCTGGTGGCATGTCAACAGCGAAAAGGCAGTAGTTTTTTGTTTATAGAATTTAAGTAACTGATTAAAATTAATCATTGTTGTCCGGTAAAAATTTTGAGATTTCTCCCTTTGGTCGAAATGACAAGGCCTTTGTGGGTTTTTGCTTCGGGTGGGGTTAGTGACAGCAAGGCCGTCACTAACCCCACCCAATCAGAACCTAAGCAGCTGTCATTCAGAACGAAGAGAGGAATCTAAACTCAAGATTCTGGATTAGTTAATTTTTTCCGGACGCCAATGAAAATTAATATTGAATTACACTACTAACCGGTAAAAAGTTGTTTTGTCCCTAACGAGACAATAATTCAATCCTCAATTAAGTATTTTACCGATATTTAGTCCCTAATAGGACTGTGCCGTCTGGTACAGAATATCGGTAGAGAAGATTCGACCCCAATTTTCAGTGTCCTGAAGGGACACAACAATTAGTCGTCATTATAGCATCTTGTCCAAATATTTATCGGACAGTAATGGTTGAAATTTCTATTAAGATTATTAGACGGATAGACCTGACTGCCGGTGGCTGGTAAGTCTGGAAAAATGCTAAGACACCTATAAAAACTTATAAACCTTCCCTGTCTATATTATCCCGATTCTCGGGACCTCAAGACGCAGGCGCAGTTCCGATTTGTCGGAAACCCATTGCTGCGCTTCTAAAAATCCCATTATCAGGCATTGACACCTAACGAAACCAATTTAATCAGTGAAATTTAGCTGCTACGAGTGTATTTCCTTAATATAATCCGTTGGTTTTTTTCCCATTTCTTTGGCAAAGCATTTACTGAAATATTTGGGGTCGGAAAAACCAACCATAAAGCCAACTTCAGAAACAGAAAGCTTATCCTGTCTGAATATCTGGGCAGCCTTTTTAATGCGCATCGACCTTATAAACTCAACAAGCGATAAGCCTGTTAACGATTTTACCTTTTTAAGAATTATGGAGTGGCTCATGTGCATGGCCTCAATTAGTTGAGGCACATCAAACGAGGCGTCGGCCATATTGGATTCAATGGTTTCAATAAGTTTTTTCAGAAACTTCTCGTCCATTGGCGTTATAGCCTCTTCGGTTGGTTCCAGAACAAACTGTTTGCTAAATCGGGCACGGAAAATTTCTCTCGATTTAAGTAAGGCGTTTACCTGAGCAGCCAAAACATGAATATTAAATGGTTTTACCAAATAGCTATCGGCACCAGAGGTTAGCCCTTCAACCATACTTTCTTCCTCGGTTTTGGCAGTTAACATAATTATTGGTATATGGCTGGTATTTTCCGACTTTTTCATACGTCGGCACAGCTCCATGCCATTCAAACCAGGTAACATCACATCACATACCATAACATCAGGATTAAGTTCGGCCACCATTTCCCAGGCTTTTAATCCATCATGTACATAAAAAGTTTCAAACTGTTCGCCCAAAAACGTCTTTAAATAGGCCGCCAGTTCCACATCGTCTTCAACAATAAAAACCTTACCTTGCTTTGTTGTTCCCTTGTTATTATTTAATGATGGTTGGATTTCAGAAGGATCTACTGGTTTTATTCCAGTAAGTCTGGTTTCCAGCGAGTCATTGGTTTCTTCAACTTCCTGACCGGCTAATAGCTTAACTTCAAAGCAACAACCCTTTACAGGTAAATTATACACAGTAACCGACCCTCCATTTTTCTCAACAAACTCTTTAACAATAGATAAGCCTATACCAGAACCGGCCAGATGCTCTATATCGGCATCTTTTATCTGGTAAAACCGATTAAAAATATTACCGATTTCATTCTCCGGAATCCCGGGACCAGTATCTTTCACCCTCATAATTATCCAATTAAGCTGACTTTCAATACTTAAGTCAGAAGATTCAGCACTTTCAATCTCAATCGTAAGTTTACCATTTTCGGGGGTAAACTTTAGTGAATTGGAAATCAGGTTATAAACTACGGTGGCCATTAAATTCCTGTCGGCTTTAACAAATCCGTTGCCATCTTTGCTAACCGTTATCTCTATATGCTTTTGCTTTCGTAACGATTCGAACGACGGAATAACTTCATTTACTAACAATTCGAGCGAAAAAGAACTAAGATTTACGTCTGAATGTCCCCTTTCCATCCGTCTGAATTCCAACAATTGGTTTACCTGATTCAGGAGCCTTTTAACATTGCGGTGAATCATTAATAATGACTCTCGGGTATCCTGATTATGCTCACGTTGTAATAATTGCTGTAATGGTGCATTAATTAAGGTTAACGGGGTTCTGATTTCATGTGAGACATTGGTAAAAAAACGTATTTTGGCTTCGGCTATTTCGGTTTCCTTTTTATGTTCGATGCTTTCGATTATCAGTCTGTTTTTTTTCTTAACTCCAATGAGTGAATATTTTCGGAAAACCCAAAGCATAAACAAAAAAACAAACAGATACAGGGCGTAAGCCCATGGAGTACGCCACCAGGGTGGCAGAATCCGTATTTTAAGCCGGGCTACATCGGGACCCAAAATACCATCATTATTGGTGGCTTTAACTTCAAAAATATAATCACCGGGGCGAAGGTTGGTGTATGTAGCTCTGCGATTCTGGCTGGTGGTATTTTGCCATTCATCGTTAAAACCAAGAAGACGGTATTGATATTTGTTTTTATCGGGACTTGAAAAATGGAGCGCCGAGAATTCCAATGCGATTTCATTATCCTGAAATGCCAGTTCAAGATAATTGGTATGGCTTATATTATTATCGAGAATTTTACGCCCTTTAAAACGCTCTCCCGGTTTAATCAGCGTATTATGAAGCCGGAGACCGGTAATTCGCACCGAGGCAACAAATGGATTTGGCAGAATGCTATCGGGACAGAAATAGGTTAAACCATCCACCCCGCCAAAAAACATAAGCCTTCCCTCCTTCTGTTTAAAGGATGCATTTGGATGAAACTTTCCCGATTGCAAGCCATCGTTGGGTCCATAAAAAACAATGCTGTTGTTAGCCGGTGAGAACCTTGTTATTCCTTTATTGGTTCCCATCCAAAGATTGCCGTTGCTATCTTTTTGCAAGGCATAAACCAATCCGCCAACCAAACCATCGCTCTCGTTAAGGTGAGTAAATATCAGCTTCTTATCAATTAAAGCCTGCTCCATCCTCATTCCCTGAGGAATCTCAATTTTATCCAAACCACTACCTGTAGCTAACCAAATAGCGCCATCATCACCTTCCAGAATGGCATAAACATCGTTGTACGACAAACTGTTGGTGTTTCCGGATATGTGTTTTAGCGTATAGAATTGCCCCGTTCGGTTAAAAACATGATCGATGTGCGCTACGCTAACCCCGCCACCTTTGGTTCCAACCCATAAATAGTCCCGTGAATCGATAAAAATTGCCAAAACTTTATCACTGCTCAAACCTAACGAGTTTTCAGGTGTTTGGCTGTATTGATCAATTACACGTGTTTGTTTATTAATATACCCCAGCCCTCTTCCCCAGGTACCAAACCAAATATTGCCCCTTTTGTCTTCAAATAATGAAAAAACAAAACCATTAACTACATAGCTTTCGAACCCGGTTTTTTCGGTGTACCTTACCAAACTGTTGGTGGCCGAGCCAATCCAAAGTACCTGCTCATTATCGTAAAGCAACGAAACAATTTCACTTTTATACAAATTGGAATTGAGTATCACTCGAGGGATGTTTCCTTTTTTTTCAATTTTGAAACCATTAACCGAGAAAATATCAATACCTGAACCGGCAGTGCCTACCCATAAAACATCTTTGCTGCCGGTGATGGCAGTTACCAGATTATCGCTCAAACCTGCTCTATAAGGCGTTGCCGGACGAACAGAGTAAAACTGTTTGGCCAATAGATCCAGATAAACCAATCCCATGCTTTCGGTACCAATCCACAAAATACCGGTACGGTCGATGAGCAGGGAATTAATTAAATTATCAGGCAGGTCGCCCGACTCGTAGCTGGAATAGGTGTAAACGGCCTCTACTTTTTCTTTAACAATCCGAACCAAACCTCCGCCCCTGGTTCCAACCCAAATATGGCCTCTGTGGTCTTCCACAATTTGCTCTACCCATTCAACCGGCAAGCGATTGTTAGGCAATTGATGGCTGTTATATACAGTTACAGTATACTCTCTGCCATTACCGGAAGGTTTTAATTGATAAAGACCATCGTATGAACCAGCCCAAATGTTACCTTTCGAATCGCCAATGATATTTGTAAAAATTGTAACTGCAAGTGTTACAGGCGATACCGACCTGAACTCATTTCGCTCTACATCATATTCAAACAGTCCATGCTCAGCTCCAACAATTAGCACTCCTGGTTTCAGTTCAAAAAATGAAGTTATGGAGTTGTGCATTCGGGTAGGAATAAACGGTTCGTTGGTTTCGCGCCGGTAAACAGTGGTTTTAGAAACATTTACAGGGGCGTTCCGCTCTCCATTTTCATCTTTTCTAAAAAGAAACAAACCCTCTGAGGTGGCTACCCAGAGGTTACTTTGCGAATCGAGCAATATATCGCGTACCAAACCATCGTAAGTTAAATTGCTAAACCTGGTGATGCGTCCGGATGCAAATTCCAGACGGTTTATTCCTCCGTTTCTGGTGCCGATCCACAAATAGCGGTTGCCTTCGGCTTCTAAACAAGATATCTCATTGTTCGATAAACTATTTTCGCTTTTGGGATCATATTTAAAATTGATAAAATCGTGCCCATCAAAGCGATTAAGGCCATCCTTGGTGCCAATCCATAAAAATCCGACAGAATCCTGCTCAATGGCCAAAACTGAAGATTGTGACAAACCTTCAACCGAAGGTATTACCCTGAAATTAAGGCTTCGTTGAAAAGAGAAAAGTTGCAATGGAACAGATAACAACAATAGAACTATTAAAATCCTAAATGAAGAGCAAATCTTTTTGAGTAACACTGGCGGATGAATCATTTCAAACCTATTATATCGTTTAGACATCTACAAGCCGATGCAAAGATCTAAAATATTAAAGAATTTTCACAATTCAACCTATTGCATCTGATATTCCTGGTTTGAATAAACTATAAGGCTGTAAACCATTTGTATTTATTAAGAAACAAAAGAGAAAGATGCATCCTGAAATTCTTTTTCTTAAAATTTGAAAGACAACATGACTAAAATTGCTCATAACAAAAAACACAATCACTCTAAACTACTGATTAACTTAATAATAATAATTTTATTTTTTTTGTTTTGATTTTAAAAAATCATTAACTTAATAAAAGTTAAAATTCACATATTTATTGACTAAATAATTAACAAAAATCCACCTGACAAAAACCAGTTGGTGGAACTCTTTTCTATATAGGAGGGAAAAGAAATGATTAGAAAAAGATTATTCCGGAGAATAAAAACAGGCTCAATCGGCGTTATTCTGCCAAAAATTAACAGTGCTTTCCTTACATCGGTAATAACCGGCATGGAGAAATATGCCAGCGAAAATGGTTTCCAATTGCTGGTGATGCAATCCCTCGAGTCGGCCATCAAAGAAATTCAATGTGTTAAATCGCTACAAAAGTCTGGTGTTGATGGCATTATGGCATCTCTGGCCTCCGACACGAAAAACATGGACCATTTTACAAAGCTGATAAAAAAAGGAATGCCAATTTTGTTTTTCGACAGGGTAATTGACAATATTGGTATGCCTTGCGTTGTAATCGACAATAAACAGGCTGCTTTTGAGGCAACTCAACACCTGATATCAAAAGGATGTAAACGAATTGTACACATTACAGGCAATTTGGAAAGAAATGTATTTATTGACCGTTTGATGGGTTATAAAGAGGCATTATTGTTTAACCATATCGAATTTGACCCCGCACTGGTTTTTATCAGCGAATTGGGTATGGAGGCAGGCGATAAAGTGGCCCGCCAAATGTTAGGGATGCAACAAATGCCCGATGCCGTATTCGCCGTAAATGACCTAACTGCAGCCAGTTGCATGAGAACTCTGAAAAAAAACGGTGTTAAAATTCCCGAACAAGTTGCCATAGTAGGTTTTAACAACGATCCCATCTCCTTACTAATTGAACCTAACATTACCACCGTAAACTATCCGGGTTTTAACATGGGATTACGAGCTGCTCAAATTATGGTAAATCATTTAAAAGGTTTATCGTCTATGTTTTCAAAAGAAGATAATATTATACGAACAGACCTGATTATCAGACCTTCAAGCAATAAAATTCAAATTTTATAACTACTAATAAAATCAAGACATTTGACTAAACCTTTACTTTTTTGAACATCTTTTACAGGAGATAACCCCGTTTTAATACGAGCTTTATTGATATTGTCTAAGTTTAACTCACCTTGAGTTTCAATCAATAACTGAACCACTACTAAAGCAGTTTTAAGGGTTGATCCTTTAAACCGAACAGTATTGGCCCCTTTTCGGGATGGATGCAGATGAATGTATCGAACTGGATCGTTGCCCATACGGAGTATCCATTGTGATTGATCGCTGATGGTAAGAATTTTATATCCGTTATTAAGCTTCAACCAGTTATTAAAATCGTTTGAATTAAAGCAATTATTCAACTTTAAGATGTTGTCCAACTCATCACAAATTCTTTCAGGGGTTAGATTTCCGGTGTAAAAATCGATGTAATTATTGCACCATGATTCAACGAGATTTATTAATTGGTTTTTATCTGAATTCCAAAAAAAATCAATAATAAACAGCCAATGATGCTTATGAGCATTGAATTTAAAAGGAGGCATTATTTCTGAATTCAACTTCATAGCCGCAAAATTTGAATAAAATTAGTCTACAAATTGGGTATTCTTTTCACATCAGGTACATAAATTGAACTTCTTTTTTCTATAAATCTGATTATATTATTCAGTTTGTGTATTTTTGAAACAACGATTTAAAATCCTTAGAAATGATTCAGCAGGTGAATAATAATAAACAGCCTTATGACTAAAAAGCCTTCCTTATTTATAGCCCTGCTGCCTATAATCATTCTAATAACAATGCTTACCTCCAATGTTTTTCTGTTTGAAAACACGTTGGATGGAGCCAATCAGATAAGTTTATTGCTGGCAGCTTTTATAGGAATGTTTATTGCCTGGAGGTTGGGATACAGCTGGGACAACATTAATCACCGCATTATCAAAACAATAGGATCAGCCATGCCATCCATGATTATTCTTTTGCTGATTGGCTCGTTGGCCGGAACCTGGCTGATAAGTGGAATTATTCCTACCATGATTTACTATGGCCTGGATATTATTAACCCAACTATTTTTTTAGTGGCAACAGTGGTTGTAAGCTCCATTGTGAGTCTTGTTACCGGCAGCTCCTGGTCAACTGTGGCAACTATTGGTGTGGCGTTATTAGGGATTGGCAAAACATTGGGTTTTAGTGAACCTGTGATTGCCGGGGCCATTATTTCAGGTGCTTATTTTGGCGATAAAATGTCGCCATTGTCGGACACTACAAACCTGGCGCCCGCCATGACTGGCACCGATTTGTTTACGCATATCAGATACATGACCATAACCACTGTTCCGGCTATGGGAGCCACACTTATAATCTTTACCATTTTTGGATTGTTTTCCAATTACGAATCTCAGGCGGTTAATGTTTCTGCGGTTAAAACAGCCATTGATGCAAGTTTTAATATAACCCCAATCTTATTTTTGGTTCCATTAATCCTGTTTACAATAATTGTAATGAAAGTGCCTGCCATACCGGCTATGTTAATTGGCTCGCTTTTGGGAGGTATTTTTGCTGTTGTATTTCAACCTGAACTAATTCAAACCCTGGCTAGCGATTCGGGTAGTTTTATAAAAGATTCCTACGTTACAGTTATGCAATCGATGTTTGGGAAAATATCTGTAAAAACGTCCAACCCTGTTGTAAACGAACTATTGTCGACTTCAGGAATGAGCGGCATGTTAAACACCGTTTGGCTCATTTTATCGGCAATGATTTTTGGAGGTGTTTTAGAAGGAAGTGGTTTATTGGAAAGAATAACCAGACCTATTGTTGAGAAGGCCAAAACGACCGGATCACTGGTAGCCTCTACAGTAGTTACCTGCATGTTTTTTAACACCACTGCTTCCGATCAGTATATATCAATAGTGGTTCCGGGGCGAATGTTTAAAGATTCGTATGCAAAAAAAGGCTTGAAACCCGAAGTTTTAAGCCGTACTTTAGAAGATTCGGGAACCATGACATCTGTATTGGTTCCCTGGAATACCTGTGGCGCCACTCAGGCTACTGTTTTGGGAGTACCAACCATAGCCTATTTGCCATATTGTTTTTTTAATTTATTTACGCCTTTAGTTAGTATTTTATTTGCCTATACAAACTATAAAATAAGAGAAATCGAGAACCATAACTGATAATACTTTAGTGTAAGCCAATTATTTAAATGTAAATGATGTAAAAAATAATTATATTCCTTCTGCCTTCAGCCTATTTGCTTCAAACTAATTATTCCCAATTCACATTCTCAGCATCTCCCTGAACTTCCTTTAAGGTGTATTGGCCTGATTTGATGAGAATTTCATCAAGATTCTCGCGTGTAACAGCAACAGATTTAATTTTAAATGTGGGGATGGATGCTAAACCGTTAAAAGTTTCAGCGTTGGCAACTTCTTTAGCATTTTTTCCCTTTAAAATTTCAGAAACCAGTTCGGCTGTTTGATAACCCAATGTTTTGTGCGGGTGGTAAATGGTCATGGTTAATTCGCCATCGTAAATACCTTGCACAAAAGAAATGGTAGCATCTTGTCCGGTAATTACCACTCCGTTATGGGCATTATATTTTTTTAAAACTTCAAGTGCACCAATACCCATTGGATCGTTACAGGCAATAACTGCATCGATATTAGTGCCGTACGATTGCACCACCTGATCCATTTCAAAAGCTGCGCGCTGACGGTTCCATCCTTCAATATAAGTTTCATAAAGAATATTAATTCTGCCGGCATCAACATGTGGCTTCAGTATTCTGTCGATATGCTCTTTAAGTTCAAATCCGTTCCTGTCGAAACGATCGCCTGCAAAGATTACATAGTTCCCATTTGGTTTTCGCGTTAAGGCTGCCTGACAAAGAAGATGCGCTAAATCTTCATTATTGCCGGTAACAAATATATCGTAATCGGCGTTGTTTATCAAGCGATTGTATGCTACTACCTTAACCCCCCTGATTTTGGCTTCACGTACCAAAGGGGCAATTGTATTGCCATTAACAGCAGCAATAACCAGCAGATCTACACCTTTATCAAGCATTTCATAACCCTGCTCTAATTGAATCGCCTCATCATCTTTTGCATCAGCAATAATGGTATTTATCCCCAACTCCTGAAGCCGCTCCTTCATATAATTTCCCTCGGTAACAAACCGATACCTATCGGCCGAAGGGTTTAAATATCCAACAGTAAAATTTTCCTTATTGGAACAGGAAAAAAAAGCAGCCAAAGCAACAATTATTGTAAGTTTTTGAAACATGCTATACATTTATTTCGTTTTAAGGGTTATTAGTGTTTTTTTAAACTTTAAAACAATTCACCTATTTTTACTAAAAATAAAAATAAAGGTTACACAACGAAATTAGTGAAATATTGTTTTAGTTTGTAAAAATTGAATAAATAAAGCTGATATACATGAAGGCATTTGTTAATTGGAAAAACCTAAGTATTCGAAAAAAAATCGCTTCGGGTTTTATTATTGTGATAGGTATTACAGTTGCAACAGGAATATTTCTGCTGGTTAATCTGTTCAGGATATCACAAAAAATGGAAGAGTTATCCAATGTCCATATACCCACTGTTTACGGGTCGAACCAACTGATGCGACATTGGCTCGAAACCAGTGAACAGTCGAGAGCCTATGACTTTACAGGGAATCCGCATTTCAAAAACCAGACAGGCATTACTTTCTCAAGGTTGGATGGGGCATTACATAATCTGGTGCAACTGACACAAGACAGGATTGAAGAGCTCGAAGGTAAAGGTGTATTTCTGAACCTGTTAAAAAGCCAGGTTGAACACTTCAATAAAACCAGATCGGCCTACGAAACAATCTCAACCGAATTTCATGAGCGGAGACAAAAATTCAGCCAAATGCTGACAGGTTTTAACAACCAATATTCATCGCCAGGGTATAACGAACTCAGATTTCTATCGCAATTTAACTCCAAAACCACCGATTTTAATCAGTATATAATCGACCGCAAAGGTGTTGAAATAACACGATTAAAACCAGAGTACGAGAAAATAAGAAATAATCTACGCGCTTCAGGGGCATCAGGAGAATTTTTGCGAAATGGATTAGCGCTAAGTAATGAGGCAATACAATTGGTTGACTTGTATCAAAAAATGCGTATTGCCGAACTTAAAAACTTTGAGGCCGCCAAAAGTGTCATGTGGGAAGTCAAAGCCTCATCAGATATTGGTCTGGACCAGATTATGGTAATGGGTAACACCAGCAATGAAGTAATTAAACAACAACGAAATATACAGTTTTTAACCCTGGCATTAATTATAATCCTTGGATTGTTGTTGATATGGGTTTTGTCAAATTCCATTGGCAAACCTATTGCTGAAGGGATTGCAATGGCCGAAAAAGTGGCTGCCGGTGATTTAACCGTATCAATAAAATCAGACAGAACCGATGAAGTTGGCCGACTGGCAACGGCATTGAATAAAATGACCCAAAATTTGAACACGTTAATTCTCGACATCATCCAAACATCGCATGAAATAATCAGTTCGAGCGAAACTTTAAATAATAAAGCCATGGAACTGGCCGAAGGGGCCAACCAACAAGCATCTTCGGCTGAAGAAGTCTCTTCATCGATGGAAGAAATGCATGCGAATATTCAACAAAATACCGAGAACTCAAGAGAAACAGAAGCTATATCAACTCAGGCTGCCAAAGCCATGATAGAAAGTAACGAAAAAGCAAAAGAAGCAGCTCAAAACCTCGAAGAAATTACCAGTAAAATATCCATTATTAAAGATATTGCCTTCCAAACCAACATCCTTGCACTGAATGCCGCTGTTGAAGCTGCAAGAGCCGGACAGGAAGGCCGGGGATTTTCGGTAGTGGCTGCTGAAGTCAGGAAATTAGCTGAACGTACTCAAATTGCAGCTCAGGAAATTACCAAGGCTTCGGGCATTACGCTAAATTCGTCAAACGAAGCCAGCGAATTAATTGAAGGAATTACTCCCCAGATTGAAAAAACGGCTGGATTAATTCGTGAAATATCAGCAGCATCTATTGAACAGGTTACAGGCGTTGAACAAATTAACCTTGCCTTGCAGGAACTTAATCAGGTTACCCAGCGCAATGCAGCCAATGCGGATGATATCAGTAATGCTGCGCAGGAACTTCAGCTCTATTCAAAACGTTTAGCCAGAGCAATTAAAAACTTTAAAGCCAATACTGCAGAGGCCAGTTAACCAATCAAAACAAATTTAAAAAGTTTGGTTTAAGCATCTGTAAAAACCTAAACCTGTAATTCATGCACCTCATTATCAAAAAAAAATGAGGTGCATTTTTTTTGATAATCGTTTATTACAAATATCAGTCACAATTAGGCATTGCATAAATCGGAAATTTCTTCGAGCAACTTGCGCCGCTTTTGGGGTTTTAAGTTGAGCGTTTCAATTATTTCTTTTTGTTCAATCAATTGTCGGCACAAAACAATACCTTTATTCAAAAGCTCCTGCTTTTCGGCTTTGGTAAGTTCGGTAAGTGTAGTAACAGGAAAGATGTTATGCTTTTCAACCAAATCTTTCAGACTATTATTATCAGGAAATCCCCAGCTTAAAAGATTTAATCCACTGCATGTGCCAAATGTTAATGCGTCGGAAGTAAATCGGGTATTGGTAACTATCCATCCTTCAAAATTAAGATGCTGATACTCCGGAATTGTCTTGCGCCTTTTAATAATATCATCCACCCTCGACCTGATGTATAAAGGCACCTGAACATTTGCAAATTTATCCTGACTGTTATAATACTTACATTCCACCAACCGCTGAGTACCATTACCGGTTGCCACTACATCTACCTCGTGCATAACGCATTGCCCCTGTACCTCCTGCCCCACCAGTACATCAAACCCTTCGTACTTAAAAACCTGACCAACAAAATGCTCGAACGGATGACCAGTTGGTCCCAGTTCCATAATAGCTTTTTTAAGGCTATAACGGGCAGCCAAACTACGCTTTTTGCGCCGTAAGAGTATAAATGCCCTTGCATATATTTTCCGGGTTGAAATACCTTCTGTAATAAAAGCCTGAATATCTTCCACTATTTCCTGAATCAATGTTTCCTCGGCACCGGCCCGGCGCAGCGAATTTTCAAGTTTGGCCGGGTTAAATGATTGTAATTCTCCGGAAGCTTTCCGAATTAAATGTGTATTTTGCATGGTACTTGTTGATTGCTAATTAAGAAATTCCCTTTAAGAATCAAGCTTTTTAAATTCGGCATTAAAAGTAATCAAAAAGATTCAGGAATGACTGGCCAAAGAGATGAAATCTATAGCTTACGACCGGATATAAACCAACCAATCAATACAACAAAACAAAGAATAGCAGAAACTAAAGCAGAATAGCCATAATTACCAAAAATATCGTGCATAAGGCCGCCGGTAAATGGCCCCATAACACCTGAAATACCGTATCCAAGAAAAACAAAAGGATAGATTCGTCCTAAATTGTAGAGACCGTAAATTTGTGCAGTCTCGTTGGCATAAATAACAAAGCTGGCACCGTAGATAAAGCCAATAACAAACGAAAAAAAGAGATATAAAAAACCGTTGAGCGTTATAAAACCAATGCCTAAAGAAGCCATGCCCACCAAAACCAACGTTACCGGAATCAGAATACGGCCAGCCACCAAATCATTGAGCCATCCCCAAAACAAGCGTCCCGAAAAATTAGCAACTGAAAAAACAGTAATCCCTAAAACAAGTACATCCAAATCGATGGGATATTGCATGCCGATATGTTTCAGATTTCCGATAATTAGCAAACCTGCAAAAGTACCAGAATACATCCCAATAAAAAGTCGCAAAAAACGTCGGTCTTTGATGAGTTTATTAAAAGAGATAAGCGCTTCCTGACGGCTATTAACTGGACGTTTAATAAAGAAAGAGGCAATGAAAATTAGGAATCCTTTTGTTATGCCAACAATCAGAAAAATGGTTAACAGGTCGAAGCCATTATTAAAAAGTGTTTGAGAAATAAGTGATTCCAGTATGGCACCTCCTCCAAAACCTGCAGAAACCAATCCCATTACAAATCCCTTTTTTTGTGGGAACCATTCTACTGGTATGGAGATAGAAATAAGGTAACCAAACCCTGTGGCTATACCACTTAAAACAGAAATGCCTATGAAAATAAGATAAAAATCGGCATATGAAAAATAAGCTAAAAAGTATCCGGAGGCATAGACCAAGGCAGCAGAAGTACCCGTCAATTTTGGACCATATTTGTACAATAATCTGCGCCCCAATACCATTGATAAAGAAAATATTCCGATGAAACTACCAAAGATAAGTTGAGTTTGAACATTGGAATAGCCATAATTAGTCATGAAATAAGGAACATAAATACTCCAGGAATAAATACTCCCTAAACACATCATAATAATAACAGCTGCAATCAGTCCCTTTAGACCTTGACGGCTCATAAACCTGTATTTAAGATTTCCAAAACGCATTAACTTTAAAAAACCTTAACAAAGAAAAATCTATTCGGTTCATTTTAAAATTTCAGTCGCACCAGAAACTAAACGTAAAAATTGGCCCGGTCTTTGAAAAAGATGATATAAAAACGCTTATTTTTAAGAAGTTTTACTAACTAACAATACAATACTCTAACCCAAAAAAAATGAAAAGATTTTTGCATCTGGTTATCGCAGCCCTAATGCTGGCAATATTCACAAATTGTTCCACTTATCAATATGTGAATTTAAAAAGCGACCTGAAATCGGGCCCTTATGGCGAAATCATCAACGAAACCGATACCATATTAATACAATATTCATTTGCAGGCGATGACCAACCTGTCAACATCAAAATCTCCAACAAACATAATAAACCTGTTTATGTTAACTGGAAAAGTTCAGCCATTATCATTAACGGACATAGCTATCCGTTGTGGAACGAATCGGCCATCATTAAACTCAACACAGATACCGAAAAAAGCAGGGTATTCGATTATTTGTACGAATCAACCAGTGTGGGAACCATTGTTAAAACCGAGCCAACAAGTTTTATTCCACCCAATTCAACCATTACGTTTACCAAAAAAAACATTTCTCCGCAGTTTATTGCTGTAAATGATAAAATGACCTCTTCCAGAACCCAGATATATACCAGAGAAGGGGCTGCCAACGCAAAAAAATACAGTTTTAATCAAGACGATACTCCTCTCAACATAAGGCTTTACCTTACTTTCTCAATGAACGAAAACATGAGTCCACAATTTAATGTGGACGATGAATTTTGGGTATCAGATATTATTTCAACCATGGCACCGCCCAAAGAAATATCCAATAAACCTACCAATGGATTTCAATTGCAAAA
>CAZFTD010000011.1:0-37382 GCA_964521525.1 uncultured Marinilabiliaceae bacterium
ATCTCCTGGTTGAGCTCCGGGCTGGTTAATGAACATCCCCAAGGCATTCACTCGGTTATCAATCTCACCTTGCGATTGGAAAATTCCTTGATAAACATAACCATAGAAGGATCCAATTTCACGACCTACTTCTGTCCTGGCAATACCATCGGTACGAGGTTCACCTGAAACACCCAGCTTGGTAACCCTATTCCTTAAGGTAGATAGGTTTGCTGAGATATCGTATTTAACAGCATTTTTGCGATTACGATAGGTAACCAAAAACTCAAGACCTGAGTTTTCCATAGTAGCTGCGTTCATAGTTACTGTGGCATTGGTGGCTCCGGCATTAGATGGTACTGCAACACTGTAAAGCAAATCTTCCGAGGTTGACTTATACCAGTCGAATGTGAACTCCAATTGGTTGTTGAACATACCAAGATCGAGACCAATGTCGATTGTTTTTTTCTTTTCCCAACGGATGGCTGTGTTCACATAGTTGGATATGGCAGAACCCGTAACCTTTTCATTACCGAAACTGTAAGTGTAATTACCACGTGCCATAACGTCCATATACTGATATTCACCAATATTTTCGTTACCAAGTACTCCATAGCTTCCGCGAACTTTTAACAGGTTAATAATGGATGGGGCTACAGGGAAGAAGCTTTCGCGTTCGATACGCCAACCGGCCGATACAGATGGAAACCATCCCCAACGGTCATCAGACGACAATCGGCTTGAGCCATCACGACGTACTGTGGCAGATAGAAGGTATTTCTCGTCAAAATTGTAATTTACACGACCAATATACGATGCCAAAACATGCTCACTCTCAAAAGTTCCTGCTGCTGTTTCTTTAGCATTGTTTATTTGCAAATAGTAGGGTTCGGGTAAGTTAACGCCTTTACCTGTAAGGGTATGATAGAGTTCACGCTGAAATGTTTGACCAACAACCATATTAACACGATGGAGACCAAAACTGCCATCGTAACTTAAAAGGTTTTCAACAAGAGCATCGCTATAATTCCGGTAACCCTGCGATAGTGTTTCATTATTCTTTGAGAGATAGTTGGTTGTACTCTGAATAAAAGAAGGCACAAAAGTAAAGTCTTTTACAGTGGTTTTACTATATGATAAGTTAAGCCTGTAATCGAACTTGTGGTTATTCTTAACAAGTCCAACCATGTCAATCAGGTCAACATTTGCCGAACCTGAGAGAACAATGCGATCAACAACAGCGTTTCGCTTTAAAAGGCTATTGGTTAACAGCACATTAGTAACTCGCAAATCGCCATGTACATCGTCATAGTAAGTTCCATATCCGTATGAGTCGTAGGTGTATTGCTCTGCAGCCGCAATTTTGTCATCCAGCACCCAGGTTGAAGGGTCATAAGCCTTGATGGTTGGCGGCAAAAGCAGCGCTGATGCCATTACCGGGTATTGAGCTCCATAAAGTCCCTGAACAAACTCGTTGGCGTTACTTAGTGCCATATTATCCTGGTCGCTATGACTGTAAACCACGTTTGTTTGAATTTTAATAAACTTAACATCCATGGTATTGTTAATACGGGCTGTATAACGTTCAAAATTGGGACCGGCACCTACCATGGTTCCGTTTTGGTTAAAATAGTCGAGACCAACGTTGTAAGTGTTGTTAACACCACCTCCGGAAATATTAACATTGTGGTTTTGACGAACGCCTGTTTTAAACGCCTCCTCGAACCAGTTGGTGTTTACTACACTGGGATTGATGTATTTCTCGCTTGCAGGATTGTACCCGGCCGGAACATCCATACCACTGTTGTTATATGCCATGGTAACGTATTTACCATATTGGGCCGAATTCATAACATCGTAAACATTTTTCTGTACCTGGTCAAAACCGTAGTAACCTTTGTAGTCAATTTTTACGGCTTCGTTTTTCCGCCCTTGCTTGGTGGTAATAATAACCACTCCGTTGGCAGCACGCGAACCGTAAATGGCAGCAGCTGAGGCATCTTTAAGCACCTGAAGCGATTCAATATCGTTTGGCGAGAAGTCGCGAATAGTTGTTCCCATTGGAACTCCATCGATAATATAAAGCGGAGAAGTATTACCAAACGAACCAATACCACGAATGCGAACCATAGGATCGGCTCCTGGTTGTCCGTCGGTTGTAATTTGAACACCAGACACTTTTCCCTGTAGCATGGTTGAGATGTTGGAGTTTGATACTTTTTTCATCTCCTCTGTGTTAACAATGGCTACCGCACCAGTTAGGTCAACCTTGCGTTGTGTACCGTAACCAATTACTACCACCTGCTCGAGTTCTTTCAAATCAGAAACCAATTTAATAACCCCAAGCTCAGATTTTCCGCCAACACTTATTTCAATACTTTTAAAACCGATATAGGAAATTACTAATGTAGCATCAGAAGGAACCAACAGGGAGAATCTGCCATCGATATCGGTAATATTTCCATTGGTGGTACCTTTTTGTATTACGGTTGCACCAGGTACCGACTCTCCGTTTTCATCAACAATTTTACCTGTTACTGTAATGTTGCCGGTTTGAGATATTGACAACTGATCAGAATTACCATTGCCATCTGCGAATGCAGTTTGCGCAATTACAAGTAATCCTAACAGTATTAAATATAAATATTTCATGGTTTATTGTTTTATCTTATTGATTATTCAACAAATACTACATAAGCTCCTTCTATCACGAGTGCACAATTCAAATCCGAGCTATCAACAGTTACACCTGCATATTTTTGGAAATGAGTTTCTCCATTGGCATAAGTTACATTGTAAAGTATGTCAGCTGTATCATCGCCATTATTAGTAACGGTAATAACTACTCTGGAACCACTGATGTTTGATGTGAAAACGCTCCAATTCCAGTCAGATGTAAGAGTCGCTGTGCCATAACCAGGGCCCCAGCCAAAGTTGTCCATACGAACTACAGCATATTCTGATTTATCGGCTTTACGAAGAATGGTGCAGGGGCTGTTCCAGTTATTAACATTGTTTGAGTAGCAGTACATAGTTAAAGTCTTGCTCGACCCCGAGGGAACATTATAATCATCTGAAAAAGCTGTCCACCAGGGTGATGAAAAGTCAGTTGCACCAACCTGACCAACTCCCTTAACCAATGTAACCGGGCAGGTAGTAGTTACAGTACTTGTTGAACCAACATAAGATATAACAACATTTTGAGAACCTTCGGCTGCCGGAATAGCCCCGAACTCAAGACTTGAGTTAGATAAAACAGCTGTTGCTCCATCGGAATAGGTTGCTGTTACAACCAAACCTCGTGTATTGAACCGAATGGGATTGCTATTATAAAAATAATATGTGGTAATGATTGGCAATGTAGTAACCTCCAAACTTACAATTGAGGTTGTTACTTCCAGAGTGTAAAAAGTTGAAACAGCCGGACCATAAGCGCCCTGCATAGTTTTGTTGTATGAAACAATAACAGTCTTTTTCCCAAGGGTAGACATATCGGGGATAACGGTAAATATCAATTCTGATTTATCTACCTGTTTCGATGAACCATCTTCGAAAGTAACAGTAGCTATTGCATCACCCCAGAAATCATCGTTGCCTATCTCCACAAAATCAGGTGCGCCGGTAATAGCAATTGAAACAGGATTAACATCTTCTACTACTGACACTTTAGATGGTATCAGGTAGGCCTTTTTCATAACAAAATGGCTGCCATCGGTAACTAAGAAAGCTATAATATCAGCGGTAGCAGATACCGGTTGCTGATAGGTTTGTACCAGTGTTGTTCCATTTGTTCCAACTGCTGTAGATGTAACATATACATTGCCGGTAACAGAATGATCCACTTCAATAGTCACAGTGGCGCCTTGCATGGTTGTACGAAAGTCATTCCATATATCGCCGTCTCCATCTGTATCCGGATAATTATGCGATATTCTGCTCAAGGAAAAATCACTATTTCCCCAACCGTAAGCATCCGACCTAAGAAGAAAGTATTCTGAATAGCCGGCAGCATCGCGCTCTGCGGTGGCAACGGCAAGGTTCCAGTTGTTCCAGTTGTTTACACCAGTTCCATAATTAACAAATTCCAAATGCAACAACTTATTGGCAGGAACAGTGAAATAATCAGAGAATGCACTCCACCATCCCGAGCTATTATTTTCAGCCCCAACTATCCTTGTACCTATAATTAAATAAGTAGTATCACCCGTGTTTGGCTTTAAAGCTGCTATTGAATCAATACGACTACGAAGATCAGAGGGTGCATCAATTGTATAAATTTCCAACTTCTCGCATCCCATTAAGCCAAAAACTGCAATAACTGCAATGCTGAATGCAAATCGCATTAGTTTAATTGTTTTCATCCGAACAGAGTCTTTTTTTAATGGCCGGATTGCCAGCCCCGACTTGTCGGGCGAACTCTCATGAACGAGTTTTTGTTCATAAGTGTTTGTTTTTCCACAACATAAGTTTTTCATAAAATTTGATTTGATTAAGTTCTTCCTTTTTAACAACCTGATTTTTAACCCATAAATCCACAAACTGAAACTACTTTTTTTATGGGTACATAGTTTATAACAATCAAAGGCAATTTGTTTTTGTAACTCTTACTTTATTACACGATTCAGAAGTTCTAAAACCTATTTCACCATTTTAATCGGATAAGTTGAGCCACATACGGATTTGCCCAATTTATTAATTAAGTTCGGGTGGTCCCTTTTTATGGTCGTAACCAAAGTGAAAATAACTTATTCTCAATCTTACATATAATGCAAGCTCAAGAAATGACTGTGATAATAACATTAGTATAGTACTGCTCATTTTTAATAGATTTGGATTGACTGATTAAGTATATAATTTAACCTTGTGCTTAACCTACAACTATTAATTTTCACAGCATAAAATTAATTTTAACGATTCTTAACATAGTGTACTGATAGATATTTAGGGTGGACTAATTGATAAAAGTGCAAAAACAGCAATTGGGCGTTACAGCAAATCTTATGTATATTACTACTATTTAATTCCTTATATCATTTTTGATAAAAACCCCCTGTGTTTTAAAAACTGGAAAGTGGAAGTAATATTTCTACGAAAATCTGCGTGAAACAGAGCATTATTTTATCCCGTTACACATTTGAGGTGATCACTGCTACCTTCTTAATAAGAAATCTGAATATTGAAAAACCGGAAAACAGCTTCATGCAACCAAATAGAAACAAAAAGAAGACGAAAAACAGCTTCATTCAGCTGCCTATCGTCTTCCTTTTAAGCGGTTTCCCGTCTCCTTCCTCCTGATTCCCTATTTCTTTTTTGCTTCCAGATATTTTATAAAAGCTTCCATTGTGTTGAGTTCGCTTTCCTTTTCGCAAGCCGAGGTAATCCAGGTGGACAAATATTTTGTTGGTTTTGATATCATCTCAAATTGGTGTTTACCTTTTGTTATGCTGGCAAAATCGTTTGGATTATAAATAATAGCAGCACCAATATTTAATTGAAAAGCAGCCACATCTTCGGGATGAATTCCCCAGGTTGATATATAATTGTCGCCTTGTTTGGTAGCTGTGCCATTGTGGTAATTAACTCCTGTAAAAAACTGAACCGGCAGGCGACTAAAAGCAAAGGCTTCCACTTTGGCCTCGCGTATACCGGAGAAAACAGTTACCCGAACCAAAACATCAATGGTATCGCCTTTGTATGGGATTCCTTCCGAAAGCATCTCCATATATGATATATTGGCTTCTTTTTTTACTCTTGCCGTCCTTTTCGAAACGGGGTTAAGGAAAACTTCCTTTTCGCCATCCCAAAGACGAACGCCACCCAAACCTACTGTAGAACCAACTTTATACTGATCGGCCCCCCACCCTTCTTTTTGCTGGTCAATGGTTGGGTACCAGCCCGCTGCTGCCAATTCCAAGACTCTACGGGTTTTATTGTACACATCAACAGAAACTTTATGATCGAAATAGAGTCGTAATCCCATCCATTCATTCTCAATGGCAGGTCCGTGGTGGTCGAGTTGCCTGTATAAATCGCCAGTTTCCGATTCAATGGAACATTCCTGTTTATCACTTCCCTTCCATCGCAAACTAATATCTGTCAGGTTTTGTGCAAAACTACCAAACCACAAAAATGAGATAACCAAAACCAGTAATGCTTTCATGAGTTTAAAAATAAATTATTAATGGTTACATAGCTTTCCGCGCTGCGAAACAGGTGCCCCGATATATCGGGGGAACTCGCCAGCCAGTTATATCCTGTTAGAGAAATAATTCTGATGGCTCGTTTCGTGTTCGTAAATTAAAAATTCAAACAACTAAAATAAGCAATTAAAGTTAAAATGAATAATTCTAAACAATTCTTCCTTTAACCAAAAGTGTAACTTATCTTTGGATGGCGATATTCATGCCTATCCGGCCACGCTCCAGAAAATCTCTGATAGATACCCTGATGCTCAAATTCTGGTATCTGAACATGGTCTTTTTGGGGGAATGGAGCTTATTCAACATACATCCCGACTCTCGAAAAAATAAAAAAACACATCAGAGTAACTTTACAATTACGTTCTGATGTGCCTTATAAATTTACTTTACTATTTTGACTTAGTTTTCAGGCCATATTAAGATAGAGTGATATGAGAACTTTAGAGGGATAGAATAGAATTTTAGATATTTCCAGATCCTTTTGATCTTGTTTATCGGCTCTATCCATCTTATATCTAAAACTCTTTATATCCAATAACAATTTAGCTTATAATTTAAACAGCTACTAAAACCTAAATCAACTCAATACTGCGCTTTACAAATTTGGTTAAAGCTTCGCCCTTAAGCATATTGTTCGAAAGCAGTGCCAAATCAATCAACTGAGAAACCAGCTTGTTACTATGTGCAAACTCTTTTAGCAGTTTCTCTTTTTTGTCTTTCTGCTCTCCAATTTTTTTATTTACATCGTCGAGTTCTTCCTTTTCGGCCTGAGGAATTTCCTCCTCTTTCTTACCTTTTTTAGCTGCCTCTAATTCGGAGCGACGGCCCTCGAGCGATGCAAGGCGGCTGCGTATTTTGGTTAGCTTTTCGCCTACCGACTCTTCAATATCGGTAGCAATACGATTTACCAGTGCATGGTTACCGTTCAATACCAAATTGTAGCTATCGGGCAGCTCGCCATAAAACGACATGCCGCCACCTAAAGCGCTCATATCTTTCATGCGCCGCATAAACTCCTGTTGTGTAATCATTACCGGGGAATCGTTTTCGCCTAAAGCTTCAAACACAACGCTGAAGTGAGATTTAGCCATTTGTGGTATTTCAGCCGAAAACACTGTGGTAAGGTCTTCTTTCTGGTTGTCGGTGAGTTTCAAATCATGTTTCTCATCTTTCGGAATCAGTTTTTCAGCTACATCACTATCAACCCGTACAAATCGCGATTTCTCAAGTTTCTGTTCCAGATGGTTCAAATAGTGGCTATCGAAATACCCATCCATTACTAAAACATCATAACCCTTATTTTTGGCAGCTTCAATAAAGCTAAACTGATCGTCCTTATTGGTACAGTACAGGTAAACCAGATTATCGCTCTTATCGGTCTGATTCGTTTTAATAATATCCTTATACTCTTCAAATGTAAAATACTTACCATCAGTATTTTTCAGCAAAGCAAACTTCATGGCACGCTCATTAAACTTTTCTTCGGTAAGCATACCATACTGAATAAAAAGTTTCAAATCGTCCCATTTCTCTTCAAAGGCTTTTCGGTCGGCTTTAAAGATTTCCTCAAGACGATCGGAAACTTTTTTGGTAATGTGACTTGAAATTTTCTTCACATTACTATCGCTTTGCAGATACGAACGCGAAACATTCAAAGGTATATCGGGCGAATCGAGTACACCATGCAGCAGCGTTAAAAACTCCGGTACAATACCTTCAACCGAGTCGGTAACATACACCTGATTGCAATAGAGTTGAATTTTATTCTTCTGAATTTCAATATTATTCTTGATTTTCGGGAAGTAGAGAACACCTGTCAGGTTAAAAGGGTAGTCTACATTTAGATGAATATTAAACAAAGGCTCATCGGCCATTGGATACAAATCGCGATAAAACGCTTTGTAATCGTCGTCTTTTAAATCGGCAGGTTTCCGTGTCCAAAGCGGATTCACCTCATTGATAACGTTAAACTTGTCAGTCTCAACCTCTTTTCCGTCTTTCCATTCAGTTTCTTTTCCAAAAGCAATGGGCACTGGCAGAAAGCGACAATATTTCTTTAGCAGGCGACTAATTTCAGTTTTGCTGACAAATTGTTGATTATCATCGTCAATGTATAGAATAATTGAAGTTCCTCTATCCTCTTTTTCGATTTCTTCCAATGTATATTCGGGGCTGCCATCACAACTCCATTTAACAGCCTGTGCACCTTCGCGGAACGATTTGGTAAGGATTTCAACTTTTTTCGATACCATAAAAGAGCTGTAAAAGCCCATTCCAAAGTGACCTATAATAGCATTGGCATCTTTTTTATACTTGTCGAGAAACTCATTGGCACCCGACAACGCAATCTGGTTAATGTACTTTTCAATTTCTTCGGCTGTCATACCCACTCCACGGTCGGTAATGGTAATGGTTTTATTTTGCTCATCCAAAGAAATATGTATGGTAACATCGCCCAGCTCCCCTTTAAATTCGCCAACGCTGGTCAATGTTTTTAGTTTTTGGGTAGCATCAACTGCGTTCGACACCAACTCGCGCAGAAATATTTCATGGTCGGAATAAAGGTATTTTTTAATGATGGGGAAAATGTTTTCCGTACTTACACCAATGTTTCCTTTTTGCATAACTGTATATTTTATTTATTGATAACTGATTGAATTCTTTGTCTAACAAAACTGATGAATCTATTTTTAAGCCATAATTTCCATGCTAAGGAAAAAACAAATAGATTAAACAGACTAACAGACATCGATAAATCAAAGCATATGCCAAAGGAAAGAAAATGACAAACCGACAGCCAACAGGCTATTCTGTCAGTTTATATTGCTCGTCGGCAATTTTTAGTTGTTGCAAAAGGTCTTCAATGGTTCGCAAGCGCACTGGTTTGCCCGAGGGGCCTGATAAAATATACTCCCGCTGTTCGTTGCTTCTTATTTCAACCTGAAAACGGCTAAACGGGTCGTCGGAAGTAGTAAATCCACTACGCGAAAGAGCCCGGCTAACCCATTTAAATTCAATACCTTTACCAATAAGCCGTATAGACTTAACATGTGCATTGGCCATGGTAAACCGGCCGGTGGCATTATCGAAGAGTATTCCTTCCCGTTCGAAAAATTTCCGGAATTCGTTGGTCAGCACCAAATCTTCGGGTACACCTGTTTCCATAGGAAGGCCGTTAGCCAACAGCCATACTTTATCAGCCGTTTGCAGGGCCAAATCCAAATCGTGAGTCGATAATAAAATGCCTTTTTGTTGTTTGTGTGCCAAATTTTTCAGCAAATGCATAATTTCAACCCTGCTTGGTAAATCAAGAAAAGCTGTAGGTTCATCCAACAATATAACTGGTGTTTCCTGCACCAATGCTTTGGCAATAAAGGCCTTCTGACGCTCGCCATCGCTTAACTGCATTAAATTTCGAGTTTCAAAACCATCAAGGCCAACCGTAGAAATAGCTTTCAACACAGCTTTTTTATCGTTGCCACGCAATCGACCAAAAAAACCTGTAAACGGACTGCGTCCCAGTGCCACCAAATCGTAAACAGTCATATTCGGAACCATTGGTCGCTCGGTTAAAACAACTGCTATTTGGGCTGCTTTCTCTTTGTTTGAATAGTTGGCAAGTTTTTTATCTCCAATAAAAACATGGCCACCTAAAGCAGGAATAAATCCGGCCATGGTTTTTAACAATGTCGATTTCCCGGCTCCGTTGGGGCCAAGCAAACAAACAAATTCACCCTGAACCAGTTTCACATTGATGTTCGAGTGCAAGGCATTCTCCTTCTTTCCCTGCTGGTAGCCTACAGCCAAATCAGATGTTACAATAAGCTCTTTCATAGCATCATGCATTTGACTGAATAAGTTTCCGGCCGCGTAAAATAACATAGATAACCACCGGGGCGCCTATCATACTGGTAACGGCATTTATTGGCAAGGCCCCGTCGAATCCGGGAAGACGGGCAATTAAATTGCAAAAAAGTGCCAATATTGAACCGGCAACCATAACCGCCGGAACCAAAATTTGCTGATTCGAAGTACGAAACAAACCTTTTGTTAAATGTGGAACTGCCAATCCAAGAAAAGCTATTGGGCCACAAAAAGCAGTAATGGTTGCAGTTAATATTCCAGTGCAAGTCAGCACCCAAAACCGGGCCCTGTTAATGTTAATACCGAGGTTGCTGGCGTATTCATCGCCCAGCGTCATAATGTTTAATGGCTTAATAAGTAATATTGCGCCAACCAAACCAATTAAAACCAAAGGAGAGAAAACCTGCATCCTCACCCACGAAACCGATGAAAAACTTCCCAGTCCCCAAATAACAAACGAGTGCACATCTTCTTTCATACTGTAAAATTTCAGTATTCCAACCAGGGCCGATGCCGCATAACCCACCATAATTCCAACAATTAACAACATGGCATTATCGCGAAGTCGATTGGCCAATATCAGAATAAGAAACAATACCACCATTGCTCCTAAAAAAGCAGACATAGTTACTGTAAGATGACCAAGCCAACCCAACGCGCTCAACGCAAAGCCACTAAATCCTCCAAACATTAATACTACAGCTACACCTAATCCTGCTCCTGAACTGACACCCAAAATAGATGGATCGGCCAGTGGATTACGAAACAAAGCCTGCATTTGTAAGCCACCAACGGCCAACCCAGCACCGGCCAAAATGGCTGTAACAGCTTGTGGCAAACGGGTTTTATGTATAATAAACGACCAACTATCCACCTCTACAGGTGAGCCAACTAAAACCTTAACCACCTGCGACAAAGGAATATAAACCGACCCTAAAGCAATGTTTAACAGAAAGAGAATCAATCCGGTTATGGCCAATAAAACCATCAGCAAGCTATATCGACGGATGGTTCTACTAATCACTCTTTATCAATAAAAGTAAAATATACAGGTTGATGCTCGCTAAAAATATCGGGATGAAACGCTTTTGCCAAATCCATCAGAACAACATGGGGCTCTACCCATCCTCTTTCGAAATAGCCCGACGATGAAGTATTGGAGCAAATAACTTGATGGGTTTTAAATGCGATGAAATCAGCATAACGCACATCCATGGCGGCCAAATCACTGTAACCAAATTTACCGGGATGATTCACTGTAAGCACCCAATATTTACATTGATGAGTATCGTGAAAAACCTTTTCAAAATCAAGCGCCAAAGAACCTTTACCGGGCGTTTCATTATATGGATAGGAAGCGCCTGCATCGCGAAACAAAGTAGCAATATAACTTTCGCCGGCTGGCAAAAACCAAATATCCTGAAATAAATAACCTGTTGTAATGGTAGGTTTTATTTTTACATTTGCTAATTGCTGCTGAACTTGCTCATACGCACTTTTTGCGTTTATAAAATAATTGTAAGCTTCCTTCTCCAAATTAAAAAAAGCACCAAAAAACATAATCCATTCGGTGCGTCCCAAGGGAGAGCTCTCTAAGTATCCGGCATCGGGCACCACAACCAAACCGGCCTCGCGTAATTGGTCGTATTGATTGTCTTTAAATGGCGATACAAAAATAAATTGTGGATGCGATAACAAAAGTACTTCCAAATCGGGCATGGAAGCCATTCCCACGTTTTTAACAGCTCCTGTTTGTAATCCGGTCTTAATCTGACCGTTGGATATATACTCTGGTTCAGCTACACTTTTTAAGGTTTCAAGAACACCAAGAATATCAGCTAAAACCACCTGCGATGATGAAAAGGCCGACCAGTTGGTTACCGGCGCTTTAATAACCGGAATTCCTTTAATGGAGTGATTTCCTGAATTATCGATAAAGAAATAATCGGGCGCCAGAGATGAATCCCAGGGATTGGCAACCTCAATGAGTTTATCAGGCCCGTAATAACTGATGCTGAAACCGCCTGCATGATTTGGTAAATATACTGAATCGGGTGTTCCCAATTCGGATAAGTCAGTTATTACCGATTTTTTTTCACCAAAAGTACATGAAAACAAAAGAAATGATGCACAAAGGTAAACGATGGGCAGTAATTTTGCCATAACTTTTTCTCCCGAAAGTTAATTGGTTAAAAATTTCTGTTGAAGGCAGGTCTTCTGGCTTTCCCGATTTTGAAACGCCTTCCCGCTTTAGGGCAGTGGCATAATGTTTCAAAATTTAACCGGGATTACAGCTGCGGGCACAGCTCCGGACTTTAACCGGATTCCCTCAAGGGCCTTTCGGCACCTTAAACAGTAATGCAAATTTACGACTTTTTATTGGAATTCATCACTAGGTTACACTTGATATTTAATTTCATAAAAAGTATATTTACTTATGTTTAATTCCACAACAGAATGGATAGGGAAATATGGCATAAACCAATACCTATAAAGGATATTCCAAATATTAGAATCATTACTTTAGTTGTTGTTTTTCTAATATCAAATATTGTTTTTCTTTTCTTCAATCATCAAATCAACTATATTGTTAATCTTTATCTTGGCATACCAGTTATTCTTTCAACTTATTATTATGGTTTCTTTACCGGATTTGGACTTATGGTTCTTAATGTTGGTCTGCATCTCTTAATTCTATATTTTCTTGGGGAAGATACTACTGTGATTTACGAGGGCAGCCGCGTTAAAATAGCATTTATAAGCTTAATAGTTGTAGTCTTTATTGTATCGCAATTTCGAAAAACAAAAATTGCCTTACAAATAAGCGAAAACCGATATAAAAGCCAATCAGAAGAATTAAGAAGAATTAATGCGACCAAAGACAAGTTTTTCTCAATAATAGCTCATGATTTGAGAAGCCCAATGGGTTTAATCAGTACCAATTTAAACATTCTGGTAAACTCTAAGTATAATTTAACAGAAAAGGAAAAGGACGAACTCCTTTACAGATTACAATCCATTTCAACCAAGGTTTTTAATTTGCTCGAAAATCTTTTAAAATGGGCACTCCTTCAACGCGGGGAAATGAAATTTAAGTTGAATAAAGTAGACATTTTAGACACTATCAGCGATAGCATCCGGCTTTTGCATTACCTGGCCCAGGAAAAAAACATCACCATCATAAATAAAATACCAGAAAACATTTATGTTTTGGCCGATAAAAATGCTTTGGAAGCAATTATCCGCAATCTAATATCAAATGCAATTAAATTTACGAACAACAACGGAACTGTGACTCTGCAAGCGCTTGATTCCACTGATAAAATTTCTGTATCTGTTATAGATAATGGTGTTGGGATTGAACCCGAGCTTCTAAATAAACTATTCAGGGTAGATCAGGATATTGTTAATTTTGGAACCACGGGAGAAAAAGGTACAGGGATTGGGCTTGCGTTGTGTTATGAAATGATTACCCAGATGAATGGATCGATTAAAGTTGAAAGTCATCCGAAACATGGAAGTACATTTACATTTGATTTGCCAAAATGTATATAATAAATCCAGTTTAAACTTAAACTGTTTAATTTTAGTTTCTAATTTTATTAAAGACTATCATAAGCTTAGACTATTGACATATAATTAGATAAGACAAAGGTAAAGTATAAACAGACAAGACAATTAAGCAATTTTCCTTATTTTAAGCATGTTATGTTTTATGTCTATTCCCGATGAATCGGAACACATGTCTAAAAGTCTTTTCCCGATACTCGGGTACCGATTCTCGGCATTCCACTTCGTTCCAACTTCGCGTCTATTGTCTAAAAATAATCTCAAACAGTTGTTTAATTTAAACAACAACCTACAAGTCTTGCAGATTTTTGTTTTAAATTCCGATATTAATCTTTTAATTTTTACATATCCATTTTAAATCAGAAATTCTTATTTTTAACATAAAATCATTGCTCAAATCAACTGACTTCAAGGCATATGAAACATCATTTAAAGTTCGAACATAAAATTACCATCCTATATTTAACACTTGGTTTTTCGTGGATTTTCTTCTCCGACAAGGCCATTGAGAATCTTTTTCCATCAGATATTATTACCCGGGTTCAAACCTACAAGGGTACCTTTTTTATTCTTTTAACGGCTACTTTACTTTTTCATTTTGTTCGGCGAAACACAAAAAAAATAAACACTGCAAATCATCTGTTAATCAAAAAAAATGCTGAATACGAGGCTGTTAATGAAGAATTAAAAGAAGCTAATGCCGAATTGCTTAAAGCAAGAGATAAAGCTGAAGAAAGCATCCGACTTAAAACAGCTTTTCTTCATAATATGTCGCACGAAATTAGAACCCCCATGAACGCCATTCATGGTTTTTCTAAACTGCTCAGCAAGCCAGATTTGGCCGAAGAAAAGCGACTCAGTTACACTTCAATTATTCAGAACAGTAGCAATCAGTTATTGTCAATTGTTACCAATATTCTTACCATTTCATCCATTGAAACCAAACAAGAAAAGCCCGAATTAACCAACGTTTGTATTAACGATATAATCAGAGATTTGTATATTATTTTTAATCAAAAAGCCATAAAGCGAGGAATTGCTTTTAATATGCAACTTGAACTAACAGATGACCAATCGGTAATAAACACCGATAAAACAAAAGTGATACAAATTCTTACCAACCTGTTAACCAATGCCTTTAAATTTACGCACCATGGATTTATCGATTTCGGTTATCGTTTAATTTCCGATAAAGGAAAAGAGGTATTGGAATTTTTTGTTAATGACAGCGGTATTGGCATAAAACCAGAATATCACACCATTATTTTCGAAAGATTTCGACAAGCTGAAGCGCAAATACAGGAAAATTATGGTGGCACAGGTTTGGGCTTATCCATTTCAAAAGCATTTGTTGAATTACTTGGAGGGAAAATTCGCGTAGAATCGGAACCAGACAAGGGTTCATGCTTCTTTTTCACTTTACCTTACCATCATGTGCCAATAGAACCAACCATAGCTTCAGCAGTTCTTTCATCAAACTTGCGCAAAACCATTCTTATTGCCGAAAATGAAGATATTAATTTTATCCTCATCGAAGATTTACTTATGGATATGGGCCATAAGGTTTTAAGGTCGAAAAACGGGAAGGAAGCAGTTGACCTGTGTTTTTCCAATGCCCCGATAGATTTGGTATTTATGGATATAAAAATGCCAGTAATGGATGGCTATACTGCTGCTAAACTCATTAAAAACCATCGGCCGGAGTTGCCTTTAATTGCCCAATCGGCCTATGCACTTGAAAACGAAATTGATAAATACCAAAGCGTTTTCGATGATTACTTAACCAAACCACTGAAAATTGATGAATTAAAATCAATTCTGGCTAAACACTTAAAAGTTTATTAGTTTCATTATGAGGCATTTCGTTTTAGTTTTAGTTTTAATCCTTGTCCTTTCTATCGCCAACAATGCTCAGGATAGAATAACCGGCCGTGAATTTGCAACCCGCTCTGAAGTTATTGCTCAACATGGAATGGCTGCTACCAGTCAGCCCCTGGCAACACAGGTGGCACTTGACATTTTAAAAAAGGGCGGCAGTGCAGTTGATGCAGCCATTGCAGCCAATGCAGTGCTTGGCCTTGTAGAGCCTACCGGAAATGGAATTGGCGGCGACTTATTCGCCATTGTTTGGAGCGCCAAAGACCAAAAACTTTATGGGCTTAATGCCAGCGGACGATCGCCCAAATTATTGACACTTGAGTATTTTAAACAAAATGGCATTGAGAAAATTCCATCGCATGGAGTGCTCCCGGTTTCAGTTCCCGGATGTGTTGACGGATGGTTTGAACTACATAAAAAATTTGGAAAGCTTAAAATGAAGGATAACCTGGAACCTGCCATCCGCTATGCCGAAAATGGATTCCCTGTATCCGAACTCATTGCCTATTATTGGCAACGAAGCGTGCCCATTCTGAAAAAATACAGAAATTTTGAAGAAACGTTTACTATAAATGGACGGGCTCCCCAAAAAGGTGAAATCTTTAAAAATCCATTCTTAGCCAGTACTCTCAGAAAAATTGCAGAAGGAGGTCGCGATGCCTTTTATAAGGGCGATATAGCCCGCACCATCGACCGTTATATGAAAGCCGAAGGCGGGTTTTTAAGCTATGATGATTTAGCAAACCACAAATCTGAATGGATTGAACCGGTATCGGTTAACTATCGGGGCTACGATGTTTGGGAACTTCCTCCCAACGGACAAGGGATTGCAGCTCTTCAAATGCTCAATATTCTGGAACTTTACGATATTCAGTCGATGGGTTTTGGAAGTGCCGATTACATTCACCTTTTTACCGAAGCCAAAAAACTGGCTTTTGAAGACAGAGCCAAATTTTATGCCGATCCCGATTTTAACAAAATACCTGTTAAAGAACTCATTTCAAAAGAGTATGCTATTGAGCGCAATAAGCTCATTAATATGAACCGTGCTGCCCGCAGGTACGATCATGGCCATCCAGCCCTAAAAATTGGCGACACTATTTATTTAACGGTGGCCGACAAGGATGGAAATATGGTTTCTTTAATCCAAAGCAACTACAGAGGCATGGGTTCGGGCTGCACCCCCGATGGTTTAGGATTTATTTTGCAGGATAGAGGTGAAATGTTTACACTTAAAGAAGGAGAATTCAACACTTATGCACCCGGAAAACGTCCGTTTCATACAATAATTCCGGCTTTTATTACCAAAGATGGCCGTCCTTTTCTCAGTTTTGGTGTAATGGGTGGCGCCACGCAACCCCAGGGACATGTTCAGATAGTGGTTAATATTGTTGATTTTGGCATGAATATTCAGGAAGCTGGCGATGCTCCAAGAATTCTGCACAACGGTTCGTCGGAACCAACAGGAGAATCAATGACCGATGGCGGCACACTATCGCTCGAAACTGGCTTTTCGTGGGAAGTAATCAGAGAACTAATGAGTCGCGGACACAAGCTAACGTTCGATTTGGGTAATTACGGCGGCTATCAGGCCATAAAATACGACCACGTTAACAAGGTGTTTTACGGTGCTTCGGAATCGCGCAAAGATGGACAAGCGGCAGGGTATTGATTTATTGAATATTTCATTAAATTTGATCCAACCTTTTTGTCCCATCTTATTAAATTCTATTTTTTTAACCCATGGGAAAACTAATTTTTCTGGCAATGGTGCTATTATTGGCTTCGTGCAACCAGCCATTAACAAAACAACCCCAACAACACACCCTTGAGCAGTTTTACAAAAACACAAGGCAACGTAGCTAATTAAAAATCTTTAAAGCTTACCAACCAAAGAATTATTGGTTTTAAAAGACTCGCATCTAAAAAATATTAACAACCAATATTCCAATAGAAAACAAACTTTTGATACTTTATAATTTTTTGATTGACGATTGCATCCCAGAGAAAATATAAGCAATACGATGGACAATTGGTGCAAAAACCTATAATTGACTAAAATTCAATTGATGAAGCTGTACATTAAAAACATGGTTTGCAACCGTTGCAAAATGGTGGTAAAAACAGAACTGGAAAAACTTGGATACCAGCTTGTATCGGTGGAACTGGGAGAAGTTGTATTGCAAAACACCACTCATACAGTAAATAGGGATGAAATATCAAAAGCATTACAACCACTTGGTTTTGAACTAATAGACAACAAAAAAAGTCAATTAATCGAACTAATTAAAACCACCATCATCGATTTGGTGCACAATAAAGACAATGATTTACAAATTAATTTATCCGATTATCTTATTAACATTATCAATCACGATTACCACTATTTAAGCAATTTATTTTCTGAAGTGGAAGGAACCACAATTGAAAAATACCTTATAGCTCAAAAAATTGAAAAAGTTAAAGAGTTATTGATTTACGACGAACTGTCGCTTAGTGAAATAGCCTGGAAACTTAACTATTCCAGTGTGGCGCATTTAAGCAATCAGTTTAAAAAAGTTACCGGCCTCACTCCTACTCATTTTAAAAATATTAAAGCATTAAAGCGCAAGCCACTCGACGAAGTGTAAATGGTGTAAATCTTCCTCAAAAAAATGTAACACTTTCAAATTCCACAGTTACCAACTTTGCAATGTAAAAATTGCGAATATGGAAAATAATAAATTAATAAAAAACGAAATACCGGTACTTAAAATGACATGTGCTGCCTGTGCAGTAAGTGTGGAAAGCATTATTAAGGCTCAACCGGGAGTTATAAACGTAACTGTTAACTATGCTTCTGCATCAGTTAATGTGGAATTTCTGGCTGATAAAATCTCACCAAAAGAAATTAGAAATGCAGTTCAATCAATAGGTTACGATTTGTATATCGACGACCCTCTCGAATATGCAGATTCGCTGGAGGTTATTCGTTTTAAGAATTATGCAGCTTTGAAAAAGAATACTTTCAGTGCTATTATCTTATCCTTACCCATTGTTATCATAGGCATGTTTTATATGCAGCATCCTTATGCCAATCCGGTTATGTGGATACTTTCAACCCCAGTTGTTTTGTGGTTTGGTCGAGGTTTCTTTATCAACGCCTGGAAGCAAGCAAGAAACCGTAGAGCGAATATGGATACATTAGTGGCTTTGAGTACAGGTGTTGCCTATTTGTTTAGCACTTTTAACACGGTGTTTCCAGAGTTCTGGTTAAATAAAGGCATGCAACCACATGTTTATTTTGAGGCAGCAGCTGTTATTATTGCCTTTATCCTGCTGGGAAAACTTCTGGAAGAGAAAGCCAAAAGCAAAACATCTTCTGCGCTTCGCAAACTTATGGGTCTTCAACCAAAAACGGTAACTTTATTAAAACCTGATGGAAACCAGGAACTGGTTCCAATTGATATAATTCAAAACGAGGATTTAATTGTGGTAAAACCGGGTGAAAAAATTGCCGTTGACGGACAAGTAATCTCCGGTACTTCTTTCGTAGATGAAAGCTTGTTAACCGGAGAACCCATGCCGATTCAAAAAAAAGAAAACGACCTTGTTTTTGCCGGAACCATCAACCAAAACGGAAGCATCACCTTTAAAGCACAAAAAGTTGGTTCAGAAACCATTCTGGCGCAAATTATAAAAACTGTACAGGAAGCACAAAATAGTAAAGCTCCCGTACAGAAACTGGCCGACCGTTTGGCAGGCATATTTGTTCCGGTGGTTATTCTTTTGGCCATAATTTCTTTTTTTACCTGGCTAATTTTTGGAGGCGATAATGGTTTTGTACAAGGTTTACTGGCTCTTATTACAGTACTGGTTATTGCATGCCCCTGCGCACTTGGGTTGGCTACACCTACGGCTATTATGGTAGGTATTGGCAAGGCAGCCGAAAACGGAATTCTTATTAAAGATGCCGAAAGTCTTGAGCAAGCGAAAAAAATTAATGCCGTGGTATTGGATAAAACCGGCACTATTACCGAAGGAAAGCCATCTGTTACCAATATGCAATGGACAAAATACAACTCAAAATATAGAAATATCCTTGTAAGTCTCGAAAACCATTCTGAACATCCTTTAGCTAAGGCCATTATAGCTCACTTTCCGGAAGCAAAAACAATTCCAATGCTTGGTTTCGAAAGCATCCCAGGCTTGGGTATTAAAGCCATTTATGAAAATGATACTTATTTCGCGGGTAATAGAGCCTTTATGGAAGACAACGGCATAACTCTTAATGCCACATTACTTGAATTAGTTAACAAATGGAGTCTACAAGGTAATTCGCTCGTATATTTTGCCACAGAGAAAGGTATACTTGCTGTTATTGCCATCTCTGATAAAATAAAGGAAAGTTCATTGATGGCCATTCAACATCTGGGAAAAATGGACATCGAAGTATTTATGCTTACAGGCGACAACTATGCTACTGCCAACACCATTGCTTCGCAAACCGGAATTAAAAATATTAAAGCCGAGGTATTGCCCCATCAGAAAGCCGACTTTATTAAGGAACTTCAGAATAAAGGGAAGATAGTAGCCATGGTGGGCGATGGAATTAACGATAGCTCGGCATTGGCTCAGGCCGATGTGAGCATTGCCATGGGCAAAGGCTCCGACATTGCTATGGATGTTGCCAAAATGACCATTATTTCCTCTGATTTAATGAAAATACCCATCGCCATAAAACTATCGAAACAAACTGTGAATACTATTAAAGAAAACCTTTTCTGGGCATTTATATATAACATAATCGGAATTCCAATTGCTGCCGGCATCCTCTACCCTTTCACTGGTTTCCTATTAAATCCGATATTGGCAGGTGCCGCCATGGCCTTAAGCAGTGTGAGTGTGGTCAGCAACAGTTTGCGGTTAAAGTGGAAGAAAGATTTTGAAAACCAAACGAAAGTCAAACCCGTTTCCACTGTTTCGTTTAACAAACAAATTAATTCCACGGATAACAAACAAATTACTCATTCTAATTTTAACATGACTGAAAGTAAAAAACTTACAAAACCAGTATTTACTAAAGAACTGGTTTTCAAGCCAACTCTCGCATATAACAATACGAATGTTGATGAAGTTAAAACCTATCAATTTAAAACCAACATCAATTGTGACGGATGCATTGCATCAATAAGTCCCCACCTCAATAAAATAGAAGGAATAACCCATTGGCAAGTCGATACCAACAATAGCAACAAAGTTTTAACCGTTAAAACAAACCTGGTTTCGAAGGAAGAGATAATTAAAACAGTAACAGCAGCCGGATACAAAATTGAGTATTTTCTTTAATTGAATACTGAGATTTTATTTCAGGAAAAAAGTTAACCACTATAATGGTCTCTCATTTAAGCTATAAATCAAGGCGTCTTCAATAAAAACTGCCATGCAGCATTCCTAAATGCTGCGCGGCTTTTTTTAAAATATCACTTCTCTTCGTTACCATTTAATTATTAAAGAGAAAAAAATCAGATATTTGTAACAACCATAAACGCTTTTAAAAAAAACGCAATGAAACAAAGAAACCTAAGTTTTCAAACTTTTATTATTTTACTAATTATCTGCATATTACCTCAGAACATCACCAGCCAAAAATGGAATAACAAAAAGGCAGCAGTTGCTTTAACCTACGATGATGGCTTAAATGTACATCTCGATATAGTAGTGCCAACGCTTGATTTGGCCGGTTTTAAAGGAACCTTTTATATCCCGGGAAATGCCGAAGCTTTATTTTTAAGAATGAACGACTGGAAAACTATTGCGTGCAATGGACATGAGTTGGGAAACCATACTTTATTTCACCCCTGCACAGGAAAATCAAAAGGCCGCCAATGGGTGCACCCCGACTACGATTTAGACAATTACACCATAAACCAAATTGTGAACGAAATAAAACTGGCCAACACATTGCTTAAAGCCATTGATGGCAAAGAGAAACGGTCGTTTGCCTATACCTGTGGCGATATGACTGTTAGTAACGGAGACTTTTCGAAACTTATTGCCAATGAATTTACAGGAGCGCGCGGTGTTAATTTTAACTTCGAAAAAATTGAAACCATCGACTTATTAAACATCAAAGCTTTTTTTGTTACCAACCAAACAGGAGAAGAACTAATTACTCTGGCCCAAAAAGCCGTTGAGGAAGAAGCCCTTATAGTGTTTTTATTTCATGGGGTTGGTGGTGAGCACAGCATTAACATTGCCAATGCAGAACACCAAAAGTTGGTAAACTATTTAAAAACCAATATCGATAGTTTTTGGGTTGCTCCTTTAACCGAAATTTCGGAATACATACAACTAAAACAGTAAACCATCATGTATGGTTATGGTTAATGGCCGACTCAATCTCCTTAAAATTAAAAGGCTTGCAATAATAACGATGTATTAAACTGCTGTTAAGCGCATCCTCAATTTCTGGAGTTATATCATAACCGGTAATGATGTAGTATTCAATGTCCGGACGATGTTCGCGTGCTTTTTTAATAAATTCAATACCGTTCATCCCGGGCATCTTCATATCGCTGATAACCACACATACATCACTATTTTCAGACAAAATTTTCAAACCTTCAAAGCCAGACTGACCGGTGAGCACCTTAAATTTTTTTCTGAGGTTTAACTCAAACAAATAGGTATTCACTTGCTCGTCATCAACGTAAAGAATGGTCTTTAATTCACTCATTTCTAAATAAATTAAAATCTGTTTAATTTGTTGTCAAAGCAAAAAGCCGATAGAGAAACCTCGTTTTATTTTGAACAATAAAGTCGGAATCTTTATAAACCTTAAGGATATTTGTAAAAAAAGGATTAGTTTGTGTTTGTCGATTACCATCTGATTTCATAGTTGTGTTTTTATTGCATGGATACCCAAATACATAACCTGCTAAACCTCGGTTTTTTTCAATTAAGTTAACCAAATCGTAGTTAAAAATCAACTGGTTAAAAAAATATTTTTTTTGTAGCTAAATGTTGCTTTAATCATAAATTAATTTTTACTTTGCATTTCAAAGTTCTTTTGAAAACATGAAAAACCTCACATCCCCTATCGACGATATAAAGCACATCCGGCAAATGATGGAAGAATCGTCAAAATTTTTATCGCTTAGCGGCCTTTCAGGTGTGGCTGTTGGTTGCTTTGCCCTTTTAGGAGCAGCCATCGCTCATTTCTGGATACTGGATAATGGCACTGTTAAATACGATGAATATCTTAAGGTTTTGCCCGGCAATTATGGTAGAGGCATTAGATTATCTATGTTCCTCACTGCTATTTTCACTTTAACAGGCGCCCTCCTTTCGGCATGGTATATCAGTTTCAGGAAAAGCAGGAAACTTCAGATTGGTTTCTGGACGTCCTCGGCAAAAAAAATGGTAACCAGTCTTTTTGTTGTTTTAGCTACCGGTGGCATTTTTAGCGTGATTCTGGTTTTTCATGGATATTTTAAAATGATAGCTGCAGTTATGCTCATTTTTTATGGATTGGCTTTACTCAATGCATCGAAATATTCCAAACACGATATAAAATCGCTGGCATTCACTCAAATTATTCTTGGTTTAATTGCTGCCATGTTTATTAATTACGGATTGTTAATATGGACTTTGGGATTTGGTTTTGTGCATATTGTGTATGGAATATTAATGTACTTTAAATATGAGTGGAGAACTAAGTAGCTGTTTAATTCTATATATAAGATATTTAGATGCAAAGCAGAGCGCAGTCCCGAAAATCGGGATAATATAGATAGAGAAGATTTTTGATATTTTAAATATGACAAGCATCTCCCCTTACTTATCTATCCGTCTATGTATCTAAAATCTAATTATCTCTTTAAATCTAATTATCTTAAACAAAACTATAACCTTTAAAAACACGGCTTATGAGAAACTTATTATTTAATAAAAAGATTGCCTTAATTGGGCTGATAGTTTTTACGGCAGTAATTTTTACCGCCTGTGCCGATGTTGCGCAAATAGATGCCTGCAGGGCTGGAACACCGTATGGTTTTTTGGGCGGTTTGTGGCATGGAATTATTGCCCCTGTTAGTTTTATTGGCAGTGTTTTTAGCGAAAATATTGCCATGTATGCCGTTAATAACTATGGCGGCTGGTACGATTTTGGATTTGTTTTAGGAGCCGGTATTCTTTTTGGCGGCGGAAGCAGAGCCAGTAGGGGTTAGGGGTTAGGTTTTGGGGTTAGGGGTTAGGTGCTAAGAGCTAAGAACTAAGAACTAAGAACTAAGAACTAAGAGCTTAATAATCATTTTTATGAAAAGCATCATTGAGGGATTAAATAAAAACTTCGACAATCGTGTACGTTTGGGCATTATGAGTGCCCTAATGGTAAACGATTGTGTGGAATTTAATTCCCTCAAGGAGCTTTTAAATGTTACCGATGGTAATTTGGCAAGCCACCTTAAGGCTTTGGAAAAATCGGGATTAATTTCTGTTCAGAAACAATTTATTGGCCGAAAACCAAATACCACTTACCAAATTACTAAGGATGGTAACAAACAGTTTATAGCACATATTAACGCCTTAGAGAAACTTATAAAGGGCGAACGGTCCTGAATACTCAATATTTTTTTATTTATTCACTTTGTTTTTCAAAGTTCTTTTAATCTTAAAATCATGGAAACGTATCAAACAAACAAACCAAAATGGAGCAACACGCTCGGCTTTAAAGCAGCAATAATTGCAATTATAGCATTGATGCTGTTAATTCCTTTAAGCATGATAAAAAGCGTTATTTCGGAACGCGAAGAGGCTGCCCGCCATGTGGAAAACAATATTTCCGACCAGTTTGGAAATGCCCAAACCCTTGCAGGCCCTATTTTAAACGTGCCGGTTGAAAAAACAAAAACCGATAAAGACGGGTTAGTTACCAAAGAGCGTAACTGGTTGCATATAATGCCATCCAAACTCTCCATAAGTTCAAACCTTGAGCCGGAAATTCGCTATAGAGGCATCTATAAAACAGCGGTGTACAACTCAACATCTGTAATAAATGGTAATTTTGATATTCCTTTTAAAGAAGAAGATATTGATGGCGTTGTAGAATGGGATAAAGCCTGCATCACCTTTGGCATTAGCGATAACAGAGGCATACGTGGCGATGTGGAAGTTCTCTGGAATAATAACGAATTGCCTACTGAGTCGGGCATGATTACTAAAAATATTACCAAAACAGGTTTTAGTATCAGAACGCCTATCAACCCTGAATCTATTTACGATTCAATGACTTTCGACCTGAAAATCAACCTTAGTGGCTCAAAAAGCTTTTCGTTACTGCCTTTAGGACAAATAAGTGAGTTTAAACTAAAATCATCGTGGAAGGACCCAAGTTTTAGCGGTTCCATTTTACCCGAAAAGCGCAACATCACCGAACATGGTTTTGATGCGGAATGGAAACTAACCCACTTAAATCGAAATTTTCCACAATACTGGCAAGGACAACAATTCGATGTTTGGGAACACACTCTGGGTGTCGACCTGTTTTTACCTGTAAACCATTACCAAAAATCGCACCGGTCGGCAAAATATGGGTTATTGTTTATTACCCTTACCATGCTTGTATTTCTGTTTATGGAATTAACCAAAAACAAGCGAATTCATATTTTTCAATATCTTTTGGTGGGCCTGGCGCTGGTTCTGTTTTTTTCGGTTTTAACAGCCTTGAGCGAACATTTAGGTTTTAATGCGGCCTATTTAATTGCTTCAGTAGTTAATGTTTCCATGATTGGATATTTTGCATTTGGTTTATTGAAAGAAAAAACATTAACGCTTTGGGTTATAACATTATTGGTAATTATGTATGCTTTTCTGTTTGTATTGCTGCAACTTAACGATTATGCTTTCCTGGCCGGAAATATTGGTTTACTAATTGCACTTGGTTTTATAATGAAAGCTTCATTAAAAATTGGGAATAAAACTGAATAGTAGTATTTAGTTGAAGAATAATACGATTAAAATAAAATCTGCGGGAATATTTCTATTAGAATTCCCGCAGATTTATTAATATTATAGTGCCATATCAATCATAGAATGATACGAAAAAAACTTAAATACTAAGAACTTAAAACTTATTTAACTTACCAATATGGACTCCATGCTCACCGTAATTCTCTCACAATTAATTTCAACCATCCCTCAAATTATCATTCTGTTGGCCAGTATTTACTTTTATTACCACAAAAAAATCTGACTGGTCTCTTATTAATGATTGGTTCTGGCATAGGACTGTTAGTTACAATTTTCTATATTTTTTACACCATTTTCATTCAAGTATCTTTTCAACTTGCTGAAATATCACAACTTTTAGTTACTGTTATAATACCTATATTTAGCATGTTGGGTGGCTTCACTTTTTGCGCCGGTTTCGCTATTTTTGTTTACAACACCGTTAATTCAAATAAACACCCTTAGTCGCTTCAAAAAAAATGGAACAAATAAAACCCACCGACAAAATTTGCTATAACTGCAAATACCTGGCTTGGCTCATTGGTGTTGGACAAGGACTACGGTGTGGTCATCCCGACAATAGACAGGATGGCAACAAAGTACCATTAGTGCCAGGCAGGTTTCATACTTGCAACCTGTTTGAATTTAAAGATGAGGCCAAAAGTAAAAAATCCCCAAATAGAGAATAAACCAATAATAATTCAGTTAATCCCGGAATTCGAGATGATACAACACTTTATATAGTAAAGGATAAATGTAGCATGCCATACAAAAGCCAAAAGCGGCTTCTAAAAACGAGAACAATCCAAAAATCATTGCGAAAATAAACGCAGCATTAGGCCACATCAAACCTCCTAAAATAAGTATCGTAAAACAAAAAAAGAAACCAATACGCGCAGCAAAAATTTTGGGCCCGGCGTTAATTAATTTTTGCTGTAATGGCAGTATTTTAATTAAATTTCGCGAAATGGCAGCAAGCGGACTTAGTTTCGGCTGGTCGATAGCTCTGATAAAGAAATCAACAGCCAGAAAAACAACAATTGCGTAGCACTGTGTTATTAAAAACAGGGATATCAATATAAATGTAAAAGCAGCATTCAGGCGCGAAATCCATTTATTAACCCTTTTTTCCGACATTGGACAAATTGCATTAAACTTCATAGTTCATATTTTTTATTAAACACAATTATAAACTGTAAAGTTTAAGTTGTTTTCATCTGATTAAGCAAAATAACCATATCTTTTATTAATTTTGATTAACAATCCTTTCCCATATTCTTTAAACGGCTCATTATTATCAATGTTGATCAAAAAAAATTTGGTTTTACATTGATAATTGCCTTTTAAGCCTATGTTCTGAGTAATCATAACACAAGCGACTACAGTTTTCCAGATACCAAAATTTTAACCATCTATACTTATGAAGTATTGTTTTACAATTATCGCAACCATCATGATGCTATCAGGCTGCAGCCCGAAACCAGAAAAAAGTGATGAACAAAAATCAAACATCACCGAAGTAACAATAGCAGACGCTATTAACAAAATAAAACTGCTCCATGCCGATTGCCCGCCCGAACGAGTTGAGCGTGGTATTCGCCATACTGCTTCCATTTGGTGGCCCACCGATGGCTCGCCCGAAGATTTTATAACCTTCTGCGAAAATAACTTTATTGCCGATTCGGCCGTGCTCAACCAATTGTTTACCAAAGTGAGCAAACATATTGAAACCCTTTACGGACATTTCAACTGGATGATGCTAAAACTTCAGGAACCTGTGCATTTGAAGTTTGGTGACATTTTACCAATTGATGAAATGTTTAGTGGATACAACCCCGGCGCTCATTTACAAAACGATTTGTATGCCAATAAAATAGCATTTGTTATTGCACTTAATTTCCCTTACTATTCGTTAGCCGAGAAGGAAGAGCTGGGTAAAAACTGGACTCGCGAAGAATGGGCCAAAGCCCGCATTGGCGATATGTTTACATCGCGTGTACCATCCAAACTTTTGCAGGAATACGCTAAAATTAGTTCCGATGCTGATTTGTACATCAGTCAATACAACATCTTTGCCGGAAAACTGCTTGATAACAATGGCAATACCTTATTTCCTGAAGATATGGTTTTGCTCTCACACTGGAACCTGCGCGACGAGCTTAAAGCAAATTACCCACTGGGCGATGAAGGCCTGAAAAAACAGGAAATGATTTATGCCGTTATGAAGCACATTATTGCTCAATCCATACCAAAACAGGTTATCAATAATAAAAATTTAAACTGGGCACCCTATACCAATACGGTAACCGAAAATGGTAACGCTATAAATGCAACCCCTGAGCCCGACACACGCTATCGTCAGATTATCAATAATTTCAAGTCATTACAGGCGATGGATGCCTACTCTCCGCTTAACACCTACATACGACGAAATTTCGAAGGCGGTATGGAAATTGCCCAGCCACAGGTTGAAGAACTCTTTGTACGTTTTCTGGAATCAGATGTACTAAAAGAGGTTGGTAATTTAATAGCTCAACAACTGGGTCGTGAACTCAGGCCTTTTGATATTTGGTACGATGGCTTTAAACCACGCAGCAACATCAACGAAGAAACCCTGTCGGAGAAAACCCGAAAACTGTATCCAAATGCCGAAGCATTTAACAACGACCTGCCAAATATTCTGACTAAACTTGGCTTTTCACCTCAGCGCGCCAATGAAATATGCGATAAAATATCAGTCGACCCGGCACGTGGTTCAGGCCATGCCTGGGGAGCTGCGCTGCGCGGCATGCAATCGCACCTGAGAACCAGAATACCGGATAATGGCATGGACTACAAAGGCTATAACATTGCCATGCATGAGTTTGGCCACAACGTTGAGCAAACCATTTCGCTTTATAATGTTGATAATTATATGATGAGCGGCGTTCCCAATACAGCATTTACCGAAGCGCTTGCATTCATCTTCCAGAAAAGAGATTTGGAATTGCTGGGAATGAAAGAAAGTGATGCCAGTGCCGATGCGTTCAGAAAGTTGGATTTGCTGTGGTCGGGTTATGAAATTATGGGCGTATCATTACTGGATATGCGCGTGTGGAAATGGCTGTACGAACATCCAGATGCCAACGAAACCCAGTTAAAAGAGCAGGTAATAAAACTTGCCAAAGACATCTGGAACAGCTACTATGCTCCGGTTTATGGAATAAATGATGAGCCAATTCTGGCCATTTACAGCCACATGATTAGCTATCCGCTGTATCTGTCGGCCTATGCTTACGGCAATATTATTGAATTTCAGATCGAAGAGTATTTAAAGGACAAAAACTTTGCTGCCGAAGTTGACAGAATGTATCGTTTAGGCCGCTTAACCCCCAACCATTGGATGCAGGAAGCCGTTGGAAGTGACATGGATATTGAGCCAATGCTTAAAGCAGCCAAATCGGCTCTGGAGAGTTTAAAATGATGATTTGTGTAAAATTCGCACGATCAAACATTTGTTTTTAAATTGAAATTTGTTTTTTTTGTTGTACACTTTTTTTCACCTAACAAATATTACAATGAAACACCAAGACAGACGCAGTTTTTTAAAAATTAGCGCATTAGGCGTTCTGGGTGCTGCTGCATTAGGACGCAATGGCCTTACAGCCTGTGCTGCCCCAAAAGCAGCGCCGGTTAAATCGGGCATTGGCATACAATTGTACACCATTCGTGACAACATGGCCAAAGATGTGCCAGGCTCATTAAGGCAAGTTGCCGATATAGGCTATCAGTATCTTGAACTGGCAGGATATGCCGATGGTAAATTTTATGGCTATTCGCCCGAAGAATTCAAAAAAATAGTTGACGATCTGGGCATGGAAGTTATCAGCAGCCATACAGGTGTTGAAGTTAAAGGCGTTGATACCAGCAATGTTGACATTATGGCCGAAGCCCATGCAAAGCTGGGAGTTAAATATTGCGTTCAGCCATGGTTGGTTGAAGAACGTCGTGTATCTGCCGACAGCTATAAACAATTTGTGGCTGAATTAAACACCATTGGTGGCGTTATGAAAAAATATGGCCTCCAATTCGGATATCACAACCATGACTTTGAATTCCACGAAGTTGATGGTCTTATTCCCTTCACCGATATTTTCATGCCCGAAAGCGACCCCGATTTGCTGACATTCGAAATCGACCTGTTCTGGGTTACCCGTGCCGGATTCGACCCGGTAAAACTGCTTCAGGATTTTCCCGGCAGATACCAGCTTTTCCACATGAAAGATATGGAAAACAGCGACGATAAATTCTTTGCCCCTGTTGGCGAAGGCGTTATTGACTTTAAGGAAATTCTAAAATACAAGGATATTGCAGGCATGAAATATATGTTTGTTGAGCAGGACCGTACCCGCGATGGCGATGCTATGACTGCTATTACCACCAGCTTTAACAATTTAAAAAATAAAATTCTGATTTAACCGTAATAATAATTCTCTTTAAAACTAAAATCCCTTGTTTTTAAATAAACAGGGGATTTTTTTGCTCTATATATAATAAAATCACGTAATTATCTTGGCAACACATTTCTTCCTTCAATAAGATTTTTAGAAAAGATTTTATTGATAACGCCCTTGCAATGTTGCACCAGGAAATAACTGCACTAATGGGTATTTTTAATTATAAGAATGAAACAGCAGTAATTGAGGATTATCAGGAAAACAGTTATTGGTTAAATTATATATAAGCAAAGTAGCTGTATAAATTTTAAGCTAATTTGTTATTGGATAAAAAGAGTTTTAGATAGGAGATAGATAGAGCAAATTAACAAGATGTATTACTTATCAACTTTATTAAACCATTTTTGAGCAGAAGGTCTACGATGTGGGCAACCTGGCCAGCAACAAGGTTTACGTTTCCCCTCTTTTAGTTCATCAATCATACGGTGTACATGCTCAACTCTGGTTTCATTTTTTTTGACGATAGTAACCCAACAAATCCACTCATTACGTTGGATTGCTGTCAAGTTGTTCCACCGCGTTAAAATTTCTTCGTTTGCGTTCAATGCCTTTTCTATATCTTCCGGCACTTCGTGCACAACACCAGGCAAAATATTCATTTTTTTCCTCCTCTATGCGAAACTCAACTATTCTTTTAATTAGCGATAAAGGCAACGGTTTGTCAATTTGAAACTGAATGGCCCCTTTTGAAGTTTTGTAATCTTCTAATTCATTTTTAAAATGAACAATTGAATTAGGTGCAGGATAAAAACCAATATGCTTTTTGTTACAAGCGTAGTAAACCAATACTTTGTTAAGGCGAAAGGCAGGCATTCCGTAGCTTATTGTTTCAGTAGCCATTGGTGCAGCTTGCTTTATGGCAAATCGCAATTGTTCAAGCATTTCACGGATGTTGGCAGGTTGAGCTGTGTGGTATTCGTCAATATCTCTGTATTTCAGATTGCTTTTGTTCATTCGCCAGTCTTTACTTCTTCTTTTTCTGTCCCCTGGTTTTGGGTTTTCCGTATTTAGCCCACATTAAATCAGCATGACGAACTTTTTTATTAACCTTTTTATTTTTGGCAAGTTTCTCGTGAAAAGCACCCCCACTGGTTTCTCTTTTTGGAAGTTTCACCAATAAATTTTTCATCACCACCTTGTCTTTGTCGAATTCCGACAACTCGTCAGATATTTCCAACGAACCGGGTAAATCAGCAATTGGGATTTCTATATTCATTAGACCTTCTATAGCCGCCTGCCGATCTTCGTCACGCGGCGTAATAAAACTAATGGCCTCACCTTGCTTGTCGGCACGTCCGGTTCGTCCAATTCGGTGAATGTAAGTTTCGGGCTCATCGGGCATATCAAAATTAACAACATGGCTCACATCTGAAATATCTAAACCGCGCGATACCAAATCGGTAGCAATTAACACCCTGATTTCGCCACTATGAAACTGGTTCACCATTCTAAAGCGGAAATTTTGTGCTTTATCGGAATGTACCACACCAATTTGATCGAAAAAAACAGCTTCCATCTTTTCATAAACAATATCGGCCATATTTTTGGTTGCTGTAAAAACCAAAACTCGTGACATTTCATGGTTCTCAGTTAAAAGAAGCTCCAACAAATTGAGTTTGGTATTAAAGTTGGGGACTTCGTAGCCCGTTTGATGAATGTTTGCGAGCGGCGTTCCTGTTGGCGCTGCTTCAATGCGCTCAGGGGAGGTAAAAAACGTTTGAATCAGGTCCTCAACCTCTGGCGTTACAGTTGCCGAAAACATTAGGTTTTGCCTTTTGGCAGGTAATAAATCAAATATGGAAGTCAACTGATGCCTGAATCCTAAATCGAGCATCTCATCAACCTCATCCAAAATAAGTTTTTTCACACCTCTCAATGATACAAAGCCATCAAGGGCCAGATCGCGTAAACGGCCGGGAGTAGCCACCAGCACATCCATCCCCTCAGAAATTTCCCACGCCTGTGTTTTCATATTCACCCCGCCATACACACCTTTTACTACAATATTGGTGTAAGCAGCGAGCTTTTCTGCCACTTCAACCACCTGAACCACCAATTCGCGTGTTGGAACAAGAATCAATATCTGCGGAATGCGGTTTTTGGAAAACTTCCATTGGCGTAAGGCGGGTAATAAAAACGCAATGGTTTTGCCGGTTCCGGTTTGTGCAATACCCAAAACATCTTTCCCCGACATAATTACAGAAAAAGCTTTTTGCTGGATGGTTGTAGGATTTACAATCCCCATCTCGTCCAGTGCATTCAACAACGGTGTATTCAGGTTTAATTCACGAAAAGTCATATTGTAAAATTTCAGCTTGTAAAGGTAGCTTTAAAACTTAAGCCTGAAAAATTTTCGGTATTACTGATTTGTTTTCATCCGGGCTCGTTTCTCCATTAAAAGCAGCGAATGATAAATAAAACTATTAACCGGCACATCTAAACCAACCTCCTGAGCCAATCGCACCACGGCTCCATTTTGGTATTCCAATTCGGAGGGTTTGCCTTCCCAAACATCCCGGGTTAACGAAGATGTTGAATCGTACGGGAAAGTATCTATAAACGACATGGTTTTATCAACAAACTCAGGTTCAATATTAACACCTCTGGCTCGTGCTAAATCAGCAACCTCGGTAAAAAGGTCAAACATTATTTTCCGGGTTTCTTCACATTCGCGAATCTCACCATAAGTAGAACGGGTAACGCCCAGCCAACCGCTAACACAAATGCTAATATACTTTTTCCAGAGTTCCGATTGAATATCGCTGGCAATTTTCGATTTAATACCTGCCTCTGTAAAAGCAGAGTCAAGTTTTTTAAGTCGCACACTGGGCGAATTGTCGCACTCGCCAAATACAATGGTAGGTTCCACGGCTAAATGGTTAATAACCCCGGGAGCTTCAATTTTGCTGATGATGCGGCACAATCCGGCAATTACATTCGTTGCAGGCAAAACTTCTTTTAACTCATCGCTGGCCAGCACGCCATTTTGCAGCGGCAAAACGATGGTTTCGGAACCAATAATTTCCTTTATTTGAACAGCGGTTTCTTTAACCTGCCAGGCTTTGGTGGCAACTATTACCAAATCAACCTTACCAATAGACCCAATATCACTGGTTGCTTTGGCAGGATAGACTTTAAAGTCGCCATTAATACTTTTAACCGTTAGCCCATTTTTTAGGATGGCTTCCAAATGAGCGCCCCGCGCAATAAATGTAACATCGTTACCGGCCATTGCCAACCGGCCACCAAAATAGCCTCCAACACCTCCGGTTCCTATAATTGCAATTTTCATGTGTAAATATTTTTTGTTAAGGATTCTCTGTTATCACGCCTTCAGTCACCTCTCTCCGGTCATCTGTTTCGAAACGCGGAATTCCGCTTCGCTTCACCTTCGGTTTACAGTTTCCATTTCCTCCTAAAACTCCCATCTGCATCAAACTTTTCGGCTTGTTTGGTAAGGTTAAACCGGCGGTTAACACGGCTATCGGTTCCCCTACCCGATTGGTAAGCCCAATTGCCAAAGTTACTGTACACATCATAATCAATTAACATGCTTTCGAACCAGGCCGCTCCCCACTGCCAGTTAACCTTTAATTCTTTGGCAAGATAATAAGAAACCAGCATTCTCCCCCGATTACTCATAAAGCCGGTATGGCGCAGTTCGTTCATGAGCGCATCCACAATAGGCTGACCGGTTTGTCCCAAACGCCATTTTTCAAAGGTTTCCCTATCATTAAACATCAATGGTTCAGAACTTCGTAATCCTTTGAGCCCAAAAAGCCTATTCCCGTAGCGCATCATCAAATATCTGAAATAATCGCGCCAAATTAATTGCTCCTTTAATGTTTTTACTGATTCATTCTCTGCTTCGTTGGCAGGTTTTAATTTATTCAACTGTTGCCATACCAGCCTAACCGACAAGCCTCCATTGGCCAGCCAGGGAGCCAGCCACGACGAAAAATCCCTACCATGCAAGGCATTGCGGGTTTCTGAGTAATGCAGTGGAGCATTGGTTGAAAAATAATCCTCTAAACGCTTCAAACCTTCGGTTTCGCCACCTTTAAAATTCAGTTGAGCATTGGTTTTGGTTGGAACAAACAACTCTTTTGGCATTAGTTGTTCAAGCTTATTTAATGATGGTATTTGTGTTACAGTTGTTACTGGCCTTACCAACGGACCAAGTTCCCAAACTTTATTTTTAAATGCAGTATAATAAAATGGCGATTGCATAGGATAAAAAGGAACCATTGAAGGTGTAAATAACATGCTGCCATCAATCAACCTAAGGTTTACTATCGGTTTAAGTTCCTGTTCAATTCCTAATTCTTCGGGTGCGTATTCAGATTGGGCAAAAATAGCTTCAGCGTTTATCTGTTTGTATATATTCCGAAGTATAACGGAGGTTTTGCCTTTGTATATCCATAAACAACTGCCGGCTTGTTGAATAGATTCGGATAAGTTGACCAGTGTTTCGAACAAAAAATTCTTCCTATACTCCCCCATTCGGTTAAATCCTAACGGATGCTGACTCAATAGCGAATCATCCATTATATAAACCGGTATTACAGGCTTTCTGCTTTCAATGGCTTGTAATAACGCAGGATTATCGTGCAACCGCAAATCGTTACGAAACCAATAAATAACAGGATTTATCATTCTGTTTAGCTTTTTAAATTTTAAACCTAAACAAAATTAACCATGTTAAGTTTTTGGATTTGTATTTAAATCCTAATCACTTTTTAAAAATAAAAAATACGGCTAATACCAAAAACAATAATCCCACATAATGATTCCAGCGCAATGGCTCCGACTTAAACACCACTATGGATAAGATTACAAAAACGGTTAGTGTTATAACTTCTTGCAGCACTTTAAGCTCAAGCAAATTAAATGGACCACCATAACCTTTAAACCCAATTCGGTTGGCTGGTACCATAAACATATATTCGAAAAAGGCGATACCCCAACTAATTAGAATAATGGCCAACAAACCAAGGTTTTGCGACCATTTCATTTCATTAAACTTAAGGTGGCCATACCAGGCAAAAGTCATAAATGTGTTGGATACAACCAAAAGCAGTACTGTTGAGATTCCTTTTACCATAATTCTACAGCATTTAAGGCCGCAAATATAGTTTGATTATTAGCATCATTATCTTATTACAACCATTTTTCTGGCCAACTCATCGGCAGTTTTTTTATCTGTCAGGTTTTTAACAATCTCCAGCGAAAAATCCATCGAAGCTCCCACTCCTTTTCCGGTAATAATTTTCCCATCAGTAATGGCATTACAATCAGTTAGTTCGGCTCCAATTAAATGTTTTTCGTAACCCGGATAACAAGTTACTTTTTTCCCTTTTAATAATCCCATTTCACCAAGAATCATTGGGGCAGCGCAAATGGCACCAATCCATTTATTTTTAGAATTAAATTCCAGCAGCAAAGATTTAACTTTTTCGTTGGCCATCAGGTTAAGTGTTCCCGGCATGCCACCCGGCAAAATAAGCATAACTCCTTCATCAGCAATTAAATAATCAATAAAACAACTGCATTTAACAGGAATATGATGCGCTCCCATAATTAACAAATCATTATTGGTAGAAACTAAAACTACATCAAATCCTGCACGGTTTAACACATCAGCAGGAGTAAGTGCTTCAATTTCTTCAAATCCCTCAGCTAACAGAATATAAATTTTACCCATATCAATTGTTTTTAAACAACACTAAGTTATGCATACCTGCTTGTAAAAGCAAAACAGTTAAATCAGTTTTTAAAAGAACTTTTTAAACCACCAAGTGTTTAATGTTATAACCTATTAAATTTTTCTGCCCATAACAAACCCAACCTGCCTTTTATGATTAGAGAGTATTGATGTTACGCAATTAAATTTTAGCATCCAACTGTTTTTATTATGACCAATTTATGATTTTCAAGTTCACCGTATGATTTCTAATTTTACGAACTGTAGATTGGTTTAAGTAACTTTTTAAAATTTAGTTTTCTGATTTTATTAAAGACAATAAGAAGTTTAGGCCCATATTCCGATTCATCGGAAACCGACAGATATACGTGTTCTGGTTTATCGGGATTAAACTCAATAGAATGTACAGACAAACAAGACAGTTAAGTTATTTTGTTTTTTTAGTCATGTTGAGTTTTAAATTTTTTTTTCTGCTGACCCGGAACACGCGTCTAAGAGTCTATTCCCGATGCTTGGGTACCGATTCCCGGCATTCCACTTCGTTCCAACTTCGTGTCTTTTGTCTAAAAATAATTATCAACAGTTTCTAACAGTGATTGCACTTTTAAAATATTTATAATACTATCTTACTGGTACTTACAAAGCTTTTAATCATGTCTGGATTTTAGCTTTATGGTCAGTTTAGTAATAATATACTATTTTTGCAGGTCTTTATAAATTGTTTTTATGATAAAAAATTATGGAGAAAAAGTTGCCATTTCATTTGGTACTAACCAAATAACCTATGGCAATCTGTTTGGGAAAATTGAAAAATTCTCATCAGAATATGAGTTAGGGAGAGGCGCTCATGCTGTAATTTATTCAGAAAACCGTCCAGGGTGGTTCTATGCTTTTTATTCTATCTGGAAAAAATCGGGTGTTCCCATTCCCATAGATTTCATGGCTACTGTTTCGGAAGTTGCTTATATTATTAAAGATTCTACTCCATCCGTTGTTTTTGTTTCTGCCGCAAAAAATCCGATATGGAGAAAGCCATTACTCAGGCAGAAATTTTAACGAGGATTATAGTAATAGACGAGTTCGACCAATTTGAACCAGAGCTTGTATCAAATGAAAACTTTACCAGTTATCAACCCGATAATGTGGCGGTAATCATTTATACCTCAGGAACCACAGGTAGTCCCAAAGGGGTGATGCTAACTTATCAGAATCTGTTGGCCAACATCAAACCAATTTCGGAACAAATTCCTATTTACCATCCTAATTGTCGGGTTATGGTATTGTTGCCTTTGCATCATATCTTTCCATTAATTGGTACCATGGTGGCCCCAATGGCAGTTGGAGGCATGTCGGCCATCAGCCCTTCCATGACTTCGGAAGACATTATGGCTACTCTCCAGAATAATAAAATAACCATAATCATTGGTGTACCAAGGCTTTATGCAGCCATCCGAAAAGGTATTGTTGATAAAATCAACAAAAGTGCTGTTGCCCGATTATTGTTCGGACTAGCAAAAAAAATTAATTATCAGAAATTCTCGAAAAATATATTTGGAACTGTACACCGTAAGTTTGGCGGTGCTGTGGAGTTTTTGGTATCGGGAGGCGCTGCTCTCGACCCCGAAGTTGGCAACGACTTTAAAATACTGGGTTTTGAAGTACTTGAAGGTTACGGCATGACCGAAGCTGCTCCCATGATTA
>CAZFTD010000012.1:0-35914 GCA_964521525.1 uncultured Marinilabiliaceae bacterium
AGAGATTGTATCCATATGCTGAGAACTCTATTTTATTAAACCCTTTTATTTTAATAAGCTCAGTTGCATCAAAAGAAACATTAACTCTACGGAGTTTAACAAAGCTACGACTGAAAATATTGGCATAGGTCTCGCTTTCATCTGTTGTAACCCTTGCCCTGTAAGGATAATTTTGACACCATGTTTGCCAGTTTACGGCAGTGGTATTCTTTTCAAAAACTCGAGTATCGGAAACTACTTTGCCATTAACATCAGTTATTAGCTCACCACTAACAACATTAACACCATTCGGAACATAAACAGGTGCTGAAGATGCATATTGTTCATCTCTGTATTTTGTTGAGTAGGGATGTTTTCCTCCCCACCACATTTTTTCAACTGTCACCGACCTCATGATACCTCCTAAAGCACCATCAAAATCAACATCAAATTTAAATTTTCTGTATTTCACACTATTAATAAACCCAAAACGGAGGTCAGGTTCTGTATGCCCAAACTTTTGCGGAAAAGGATCTCGAATTGGCAAACCTGTGGATTTTGATAGAATTACCTGCCCATCGGGAGCCTTCATCCAACCGGTACCATAGTAATTGTCAACACGTTCATTCAGTGAGTAATTGCCAAATTTCTTTTCTCCACCATAAATGCCAGTTATTCTTTTGACCATATGACTGGTATTTATATTTAGATTCCATTTCAAATGAGAACTCTGTATAGGCACAACATTAAGCATCAATTCAAAACCATTCGAAGTATACTCATTGCCATTAATCTTGCGACTATCGAAACCAGATGCTTCTGAAATACTTAAATCGATAATCTGGTTTTCATCAACCACTTTATACCATGTAAAATCGAAACCAAATCTGCTTTTGAAAAAACTGGCCGACAATCCCAATTCCATAGAGGTTGATTTTTCAGGTTCTATTTCCGGGTTAATGATGCCTGAAGGGTAAATCAATCGGGTCATTCCTCCATAATTTCCGTTATTAGTGTAGGTTGATGCTGTTTTATAAGGCTCAAGATCACTGGAAACCTGTGCCCAAGAACCGTATAGTTTGAGATGGGTTATATACTCAGGTAACGAAATCAGGTTAGATATCATTGTACTTAGGGAGGCCGAAGGATAAAAATATGCATTTTTTGATTCAGAGAGTGTTGACGACCAATCGTTTCTTGCGGCAAATGTTAGAAAAACAGCATCTTTATAATCCAAATTGGCCATGGCATAAATACTTCTGATGGCCTTCTCCTCTTCATATGTAGTAGCTATTACATTTCCGGCAGAATTATTCAACGAATAAACCTTAGGTACAATTAATCCATCTGTAGCATTATATTCCTGCTGATAGCTTTTGTAAAAAGTAGAACCTCCACCATTTATTGTAAATGTTAATTCATTACCAAGCTGTTTGTACCACGTAATTAGTAAATCGTTATCAATATTTAATTGGCTTGTATTCCAGGTTTTATAATCTCCTTCTCTTGGGTCTCCATAATTAAGATAAGATTTTGGACTTTCTCTGTTTTCAAATAGTTTATTGATTACGGCTGATGAACGAGCCTGCAAACTCAGGTTATTAGCAATATCCCATTTAATACGAAGCTGGCCCTTTACAACATCTTTATCATATTTTTGATTTAGTTCGTATGCAGCAAAATAAGGATTATTATACCATGCATAGTTAAAATTAGCTTGTCTAAATCCCTCTTGACCAGGTATATACATATGTCTTGCCAAATCTTTCCCATTAACATCATCACCCATCCAAATCAGAATTGTATACATGTGGTTTTTAGGGCCATACCCATACCGTGGATAATTTGGAGAAAACACCTTATTGTAAGATAACTTTGAGTCAAGAGATAATGCTTTTGATAGTTTATAGGTATTATTATAGGATATTCCTCCAGTATGTAATTCCGAATTTGGAACCTGCCCTTTTTGTTTTGAATAGTTAATGGAGAATCTTGACGTTGATTTCTCTGTTTTTTGTTCTATGGATAGATCTGTTGAAGAAACAAATCCAGTTTCTAGGAAGTCTTTTAAATTATTGTGGTATTTCCATGGAGTTGGAACACGAGAGTAACGAGATTTGTCGTCATATTGCGTACCACTTACATCGCCATACCAAGGGATTGTTTCCCCGGTTACTTTATCAAATATAGGACTATTCCACTGTGCAATAAGCAACCCCTTTGAAAACTTAGGTCCCCATATCATATCTCCATCTGAAATTCCACCATCCTGACCATCCCAAAATTCATATAGCCCGTTAGAACCATTCCCATATTCAGTCTGCGTTTCAGGAAATACTGTAAATCCTGCAGTAACCATAGTTTTATGACTAAGAGATACGACCATTCCATCTTTCTCCGCATTTTTGGAAGTTAGGAGTATTGCCCCATTTCGTCCTCTTGCTCCATATAAAGCCGAGGCGCTTGTTCCTTTTAAAACTGTAATGTCAGCTATGTCAGTTGAAGAAACATCAAAGAAATCGGTCTCAACCGGAATTCCATCAATAACAATAAGCGGAGATTTTCCACGAAGTAAAAAATCTGGTTTCTGAAAGATCCCTGTCGGATTATTAATCGATAATCCAGCAATCTGCCCGTTTAACTGACTCCCAAGATTTGTTGTGTTTACCAAGGTTAGCTGCTCTGAATTGATGCTCTGTGTTGAGTAGCCTAATGCCTTTTTAGATTGACTAATGCCTAAAGCTGTAACTACAATTTCATTTACAGCAATAGACAATTCATTTAAAGTGACATTAATATTAGATCTCCCTGTGATTTGAACCTCTTGTTTTTCGAAACCAACAGAAGAAAAAATAAGGGAACCATCAGGGGGAGCCTGAAGCGAATAATTCCCATCAGCATCAGAGATTGTTCCAATATCAGTTCCCAAAACAATCACATTTACACCAGGGAGTGTTTCTCCCCGGTTGCTTGTAATTTTTCCTGCTACCCTTATATTTTGGGCAAAAGGATAGCTCGTTAGGCTCAATAAGAGCATAACCAAAAAGTGTTTTCTCATAAAAAATAAGATTAGTATTTATAGATAAACAATCCTTCTCATGTTACTTAACCATAAGAATCGAACGATACCAATGTTGGCATAACCAGAAATAATAGGCATTTATTATATTTCATGTTACTCATCTCCTCTTCGATGCTTCTTTCAGGTTTTGTTTTTTCTTTTATGAAATGACTCTACTCTATTAGTTTAATTTATTACTTCAGAATTCTTAGAATTAATACAGGTTACACAAACATCCTCCAGAACCAAATATGGCGATGGCAAAACATGTCTCCCATAAGAATTCGAAATGCATTATATCAATCTATTAAACTCACACTTTTAAATAACTCTATGCGTTCCTCTAAGGTTTTTAGCCTTTTTAGTTCTTGTTCAAAATCTCCGGTATCGCAATAAAGCATTGTTATTGCAACATCTAGTATATAATTGAAATCTTTTTCTGCAACCTGTATGGAAATGCGACCTTGCTTGCTCTCCATTTTGTAATACTTATATATTTTATTGATAGTTGTATGAATCAATGGTTTTCTGACAATTGTTCTTGTTGATAAACTACCTGGCCCTAATGGCACTTCCTGTGTGTAAGAATCATTAAATAACAAATACTTTTTCTCTACCATTTCTGCAAAGTAACCAGATGCAGTTTTGATATTATTTATAGCATCGTCAACAGAAACACGCGAAAAAACAAACCTTACATCTAACTCAGTCCAAAGCAAAATACTTCTTGATATAGTATATGAGGTACAAGAAACACCTAAGTTTTCACCAATTAGATGACATGGAGAAATATTTATTATTGCCAATAAGAAGAAACGTAGAATTGCCTGAAAACAAATATTTCTGACACAAATACAGCATTTTTCTGAATGCAATAATAAGTTTCTAAATTTCCAGTTTGTTGCCATTTGCAATATAATATCTCGCAGTTGATTCATAATCTTCTATTAAATTACACACTGTTAAATAAACAATAATTATAATCAACAGTCATTTCACTTCTCTATATAATGTTCCTGATAGATTTCAAATTAATCATTTCACCAAACATTTCTCTGTGGTTTTAATTTGCTTTCTTTGCCATATCAATTTCTCTTTCAAACAAACATGCCTGCAGGACAATCAAAAAGTATACACTTACAAAGAACGAAGCAACTACAACAAACATATCTCTTTATGATATTAGCTTCTTTTGCTAATACAATTTTAGAGCGTTTTTTTTTGTTGTTTGTTTTAATAACGTTGAGAATTTATTAAGTTTAAACAATGTCTGGATTTCAATATTAAACTATGGTTAATAATGAAGATTGTATGTAGCGTTGCGTCAATTATAACAAGGCATAAGATTAATATGGTATTCATTTGTATATCAAACTAAGAATTTACAACCTTCTGACTTTTCACTGTTGACTTGTCAGCAAATGCCTTATTGTATATTGTCTTATATTATATAATGTTATGTCAATTTCAATACAACAGAATAATACCATAAGCATCAGTTTATTAAGTCAATAAGCCTTTCAACTATTGACTTATCTCAAGTGTGATAACATTTTTAGTTCGTATACTTTTAGAAATTTTGAAGAATAGGAAGACTAATAGCAAATTTATGCTTAAATGATTCTCTTTTCAGAAGATAATGGAGCTTAGAGACAGAGATATACAACAAAAAAGAGAGACCATCTGCCCGACAATCTCTCTTGTGTTGGTGACTCAGCTGGGATTCGAACCCAGGACCCCATCCTTAAAAGGGATGTGCTCTACCAGCTGAGCTACTGAGTCATCCTGTTTTGCTATTAAAGCGGTGCAAAAATAGATTCTTATTTTTAGAATCACAACACAACAAAACTAAAAAAATGATTTTTTTTATTGATAAATAAAGCAGGTAGGACGTAACAAGCAATCTTTTAGAATTTTGTGGAATCTTATTTTTTTTGATTTTCTTCAATAATATTGTAACTTTAGTAATATACCATTCCAGAAACAACAACCAGATTCTGTTTTTATGTCCAATCATACCCGACAACCAGCAGTTGCTGGCCGTTTTTACGAAGATGATCCTAAAAAACTTCGAAAACACCTTGAAATGTTGTTCGGGGATGTTTCTGAATCATGTTCAAACCAGTCAATCTCAGCATTGATATTGCCTCATGCAGGTTTTGTTTTTTCAGGACAAGTTGCTGCTTCGGGAGTGGCACAATTGAATCCAAACAATACATATAAAACTGTTTTTCTGATAGGTGCCAGTCATAGAATGGGGTTCGATGGGGCTTCTGTGTTCAGGGGAACTTCGTTTTTAACCCCTTTGGGGCAAGTGCCTGTTGATACAGCCACAACCCAAACGCTAATTGCCGCATCACCATTTTTTGGGCACGACCCGCGTAGCCATATTGAAGAACACTCTCTTGAAGTGCAATTGCCATTCTTACAATACCATTTTAAGAATCCCTTCCAGATTGTACCTGTTTTAATAGGTACAAGAAACGCATCCACATGCCAAGCTATCGCACAAATATTGGAACCTTGGTTCACTACTGACAACCTGTTTATTATCAGCACCGATTTTTCGCACTACCCCAATAACGATGATGCCCGCCATGTTGACCAGGAAACACTTGAGGCCATTTTAAGCAATAATCCCGAAAAATTGTTGGAGGTAATTGCCAAACATGAAAAAGAGAAAATTCCCGGGTTGGTTACTTCTTTATGCGGATGGACTGCCGTACTTGCATTATTGTATATTACCAGCCATAAAAAAGATATTACTTTTCTGCCGGTAATGTATCAAAACTCTTCCGATTCACCTTACGGGGATAATAACCAGGTAGTTGGCTATTATTCGGTTGTTATTACATCCACCAAGAGTGCTGATTTTGAACTGTCGGAAGGTGAAAAATACTGGCTTCTACAGCATGCCCGAACAAAAATTAATTCTGCTTTTGAACGAATTCGGCCAATTACTGACAACGAAATCCCCCCAAAACTTAAAACACAGGTTGGAGCTTTTGTCTCGGTTTATGTTGAAGATAAGTTAAATGGTTGCATTGGTCACATTGGTGAAGATACGCCTCTTTGGAAAGTGGTTGAACAATCGGCCTTTTGTGCAGCTTATGAAGATAGCAGGTTTAATCCGTTAAAAAAGGAGCAACTGGTTAAATTTAAGCTGGAAATATCGGTACTTACACCATTGCGTAAGGTTAAAAGTATTGATGAGATTATTCCGGGGAAACATGGAATCTTAATTCGCAAAGGGCTGAATCAGGGAACATTTCTGCCCCAAGTAGCCAGTCGGATGAATTGGAGTCGCGAAGAATTACTTGAAAAATGCTCGCGCGACAAAGCCGGATTAGGCCGCGATGGATGGAAAGATGCAGAAATTTTTATTTATGAGGCCATTGTTTTTAAAGAGTCATAACCACAAAGCATGTCTTTCCCGACAAAATACTGGAAACCTGTAAACGAATCGGTCAAGTGTCTCATTTGCCCTCATTGTTGTGTGCTTAAACCTGGCGAATCGGGCTTATGTCGTACCCACAGAAATGAGAACGGAAAACTTGTAACATTGGCTTATGGCAACCCAGTAGCTTTAAATATCGACCCCATTGAAAAAAAACCACTTTACCATTTTTTCCCGGGAAGTAAAACATTTTCCTTTTCCACACGAGGTTGCAACCTAAGGTGCTTAAACTGCCAGAATTATCATATCTCTCAGGCAGCTCCTTCAAACGAAGATGCCTATTTACTGGAGCCTGTCAGTTTGGTTAAATCTGCCATTGAGCAACATTGTGCATCAATTTCATATACATACACCGATCCGGTGGCCTTTTTTGAATACGCCACCGAAACTGCTCAAAAATCAAAAGAAGCAGGATTGCTCAATGTAATTGTATCGGCCGGGTATATCAGGCCAAAACCATTGCAGGAATGGTGTTCGTGCATGGATGCAGCCAACATCGACTTAAAGGTTTTTGATGATGGTATCTATCAAAAACTGAATGGGGTCAGACTTAAACCTATGCTTAAAACCCTTAACCAACTCAAAAAAGCCAATGTGTGGCTTGAGATTACCAATTTGTTGATCCCTGGTTGGACAGATAGTCTTAGTACCATTGAAAAGATGTGCATTTGGCTGGTTAGAAATGGCTTTCAGGACACACCGGTTCATTTCAGCAGATTCTATCCTACCTACAAATTAAAGGATGTGCCGCCAACACCGGTTCGCACTATTGAAATGGCTTATGAAATAGCAAAATCAACTGGCATTAACTATGTATATTCTGGGAATTTGCCCGGCCATGATGCTGATAATACATATTGTCCTTATTGCAAAGAGAAAATAATAGAGCGAAACGGGTTCAACATTTCGTCAATCAACCTTAAAAACAATTGCTGTAAATATTGCGGGCACTCAATTGCGGGTAGATTTATTTAACTAACTATTGTGAAACAAACTATTAGCATTTTACAAAGGTGTTTTTAATAAATTTCATTTGTATTTCCGGCACATTGGCTTGTTGAGCAAACATCTCCCATTTTTCAACCGCCGATACAACCTCATTAACAATATCGTTAGCCTTTTTAATATTCATATTTTTAGCAACAGCAATAAAGTCGTTACGAGTAATTCCACTTCGCTTGCCATTAACCGCCATCTGATGTTGAAAAATCCATCTGTTTTCGGGGTTGTAGGCATAAGTAACATCATAAGCAGGAGCCAACTTCCATTTACCCTGTCGGTTCATCAGAAAAGAGATGTTTTTGGTATGGTCGTCCTGGTTACGGGCAATAACGTTAAACACCATTCGGCGAAAAAGCTGCTCTGCATCGGGATATGGCAGCCGCAATAACCGCATCACTTCAAAAGCATCCTCATAGGCATAGGCAAGTGGCTGGTTATAATCCAAATGAGCAATTCCGCAAAGCGTTTGCATATGATATTTTTCACCGTTATCAGTTCGGTCGAATCGCTTAGTCATAAAGTGTGCCCTACCATTTTCTTCCATCAGCCTGCATTCGGCCATTTCAATACCACAGGCTTTGGCCATCAGATAATAAGCATATTCAATTCTGCCGTATCCTTCAGGGTCGCCCAATTGCTTATTGGTAACGCCATCGAATTTAATCAGCCAATAAGTAAACCCCATCGAAGCCTCCACCTGTCCGGAACTTATCTCGCCGGTTGCCTCGTTGTATGCAATTACAGCTTTAGCTCTGGCGCCTCCCGCCGATGTTCCTACTCTGATTATTTCATTTAGACCTTCAATCTGTTCGTCAACCATTTTTCCTGTTAAACCGGCCTTTTCGTTTAGTACCTGGCGAGCCAACAGAACCATCCGCTCAATGTCAAGTTGTGTTGTCACATTATTCTTACCTAGCTTCAAGGCCGGGTAGTACTCCAACGCCCCCATGCCCCTGCTACCGGTATAACACAGACGCTCCACCGGATTAACACTTTGCTTTGTCCGACCTTGCTCAGCCAGCCAAACATCCAGCAGCGCATTGCCAAACCGGTCGGGTAGCGAGTCGGCAAGCAACCCGGGTAAGCCCAAATAAGTTTCCCTGTTAAGTCCCGGAAATGAAAAAATCCGCCGGCCCCTATTTATCTCCATTAATGGCATGGTTACCGGCGCTACATCGAGCCCATAACCGGCAAACCCGGGATCGAACTCCATAGTTGCCAGCATGCGCGATTCGTCCCACACAACAGCCCCCACCTCGATACCCCAGAGTTTTATGTTAGCAACAGTTACCATGTTGATTCACCGGTTTTATTGTTAGTGCTGCTTTTACGCGATGCCCGCTTACGCTTTTTCCCTTGTAATTTGGCATACAAAATTGGACTAATTTCAGGCTCCTGAACCATATTGTTGAGCACATCAAATTTATTAAGCGCCCTTAACACCTGAACAAATGTAAGTAACGTAGCTGGCCTCCCATTTTCTAGTTGACTAATTGTAGCCCGGCTTACACCTGATATACGGGCAAGTTCACTTTGCGAATAATTGCGTTGTAACCTTACCTCTTGTATCATTTTGCCAATTTTTTCCACTATGGCAACATCGGTTAGTTTAGACCATTTGTTTATGATGCTCATATTAGTTATTATTGATATAAAATCTATACAATGATGTTTATACAATTCAAATATAATTATTATTTTCGAATATAAAAAATACATATAATGATTTGTTTTAAAATCATTATACATTAAATATGCTATTATTGATTCGAATATTAATCGTTAAAAACGTTTGCCGATTAGTAAAAATGAAAGTAAGTCAGTCATAATTAAGGACTCTGTTATGTGTCAAATAATCCAATCCATTAAACACAAGATGTGAACAGGTGCAATATATAGTCTCAAAATAAACCCTAAATTTGTAAAAAAGCAGGATTTATAAACAGTTAGCATAATTTCGTGTATGAGTGCCTTTTTCAAACCCAATAAAAAAGCAAGTTACGGATTAGACCCTGCAAAAGTATTTGTTGGCCGGGAAATTACCAGCAATTACAATATCAGTGTTGACGAATCGGTTCACAATATGTGGAATGGGTTTATACCAACATCTTCGTATACTGAAAACAGCGCAGAATTTGCCGGCCGATTGGGATTTCATCAAATGTTTCTGCCATACGGCTTCCTCATGAACCTTACTTTAAGTCTTGGCGTTGAGAATTATACCCATTCGAGTTTATTGCATCTGGAACTGAGAGACGCCCTTTACTTAAGGCCAGCCTTCCCGGGCGATACCTTCACCTGCTCAATTAAAATAACCGGGATACGGGAATCGGCCAATGGCCAAAACTCAATTGTGGAAGCAACTCATTTATTATCCAATCAAAAAGGCGAACCCGTGTTTTCTTTAACAAGAGTAACGCTGTTTCCACGCTTCGAAGTAAGGAGTACCATACCGGGCGAACTGGCCAAACCCATGCACAACCATCACTTTAAAGAGAAAATATTAGCACGTGTAAGGGGCATATCGCTCGACAATACATTTACCGAGTTTGCCCCCTGCGACCTCCTCCTGCATCCTTATGTTCGCCCTATTGGAAAAAGCGAAAACCTGTTTTGGGCCACATATCTAAAAAACAGCCATCCCATTCATCATAACTACCAACGTTACAAACCCGGCGAAATAGTTATATCGGGAGGAATAGTGGTTGCCATGGTATTGGGAATTGCCGGCCGCGAATTCAGGCAAATATTATTACCCGAAGTGCATAAAGCCTTTCATATAACACCTGTAAAAGCCGAAGATCGCATAGGCGCCTTTAGTTTTGTAAAAGCCGTAACCCATATAATGCCAGGGTTCGAAGAAATTTCAATCATAACTTACGGCCTTCGAAACGTAGATACCGAAAGAGAACTTTCGGAACAGGCATTTCCCGAAGCTCTGTTTCAGGAAATATCACGACCATCGCAGGTTACGGCCATTCTGGAACAACATTGCCCCGAACTTGTTAATAAATTATGTTGTTATGTTGAATGGAGTGTACTAAGAAAAAATGAAAATTGAGAAATCAGCGTCTAAAATATATTTGGTTAGTTGCAATTGTATTCCTGCAAACAACTTTATGGGCGCAGGAAGAGGGTGAGATACGTAAAATCAGGTTTAAAGGGAATCACCATTATTCCGATAAAGAGCTCCAAAGCCGCATTTCGTTTACATCAGCTACATGGTTAGGCAAAAAGCTCTTTAGAAAGAACCCATCCTATTTTTCGACCGATGGTTTTGAGATGAATAAACGCGAACTGGTTCATTTTTACCAAACCGAGGGTTTCCTAAGTGTAAGAGTTGAACAACCCATTATTAAAGTCAGAGGCCGAAAGAAAAAAGTAGAACTTAAAATATCGATAATTGAGGGCGAGCCCATACTCATCGACTCCGTAAAGCTTCATTTTGCAAATAATGAAACATTTCAGCAATTAATTACTGCTCACCAAACCGGAAAACTGGGGCTTTTAGCTCATCAGGCACAACGTTTCAGAGATGATCTGGTTTGGAACGACCGCGACCAGATTAGCCGTTTTTTAATAAACCGGGGTTATCCATACGCCACTGCCACACCTGAAATTACAGCCGACACAATTAACAGAACAGCCAATATTATTTGGGATATTAACCGTGGTCCATTGGGTTATTTTGGGCCAATTTCTGTTACAGGCAATATCCGCACACCCGAAAAACTTATTCTTAAGCAACTGGCATTTAAAGAAGGAGATGTTTACAGTCGCGAAAAATTAAACCGTTCGCAACAGCAGGTTTATCAACTTGGTACATTCAGAGTGGCATCGTTACGCGCTCAGCTTACGAGGCAGCAAAGCGACACCATTCCCGTTAACATCATTATAAATGAAGCGCCAAAAACATCAACCCGTGTTGGGGTAGGTTATGGAAGAGAAGACCAGATAAGGGGATTTATTGATTTCCAGATATTGAATTTTACCGGTGGAGCCCGACGGTTAAATCTTTTTTTTAAACACTCGGCACTGGAACCTTACCGTATTGAAGCCACTTTAACACAACCCGCGGCTTTTAGTCCCAACTCAACGCTGGCATTTTCACCATCCATCCGCAAATTAAAAGAGCCTGGTTACGAATTGCTAACCTACGGCATCAACTTGTCTTTGCTTCAAAAAATAACCAGTAAAACAAGTGGGTCGTTCAATATCTATTACGATAAGGTTAATCTTGATACCACCAGTCTCGCCCGAATTACAGAATCCTCTTTATTGGCAAAAAGCTACTCTAAAAGTGGTATTGCAGCAGGTGTAATTTACGATGATGCTTCACCACGTTTTGACCCATCGAGAGGTTGGAGCATTGCTGTAAATACCAAAATGAACAGCTTGACTTTTACAGGTAAATATCCTTTTTTAAAATATTTATTGGAAGTTAAAAACTATCAGCGTGCCACCCCGGGAATAATATTAGCGTCAAAAATAAAAATTGGAGCCATTCAGCCCATGAAAGGCGCATTAATAGTACCGGTAGAAGAACGTTATTTTGCCGGTGGCAGCCGTTCCATTCGCGGATGGGCACGTCAGGAGCTTGGCCCTAAAGATAATTTTAGCGTTCCTATGGGTGGAAACAGCCTTCTGGAAGCCAGTATTGAACCGCGTATTAAAATTGCGGGGCCATTAAGCCTCATTGTGTTTTTGGATGCAGGTAATGTTTGGTCAACGGCAAACACTTTCAACCTCAGCGATATTCATTTTTCGGCCGGTTCGGGATTGAGATTTGCAACCCCCATTGGGCCTGTTGGAATTGATTTTGCCCGTCCGGTTTTTGAAACTGAGCATCAATGGCAATTTCATATAAACATTGGTCATGCATTTTAAGTGATGAAGCGTGTCATAAAAATATTAACCTGGATAATTGTATCACTACTGATGCTGGTGATTCTGGCGCTTGCTTTTACTCAAACAGCCTGGTTTCGAACCATTGTAAAGAATAAATTAACAGAAACAGTTAATCAATCAATTAACGGACACGTAAGCATTGGTAGAATTGATGGCAACTTCTTTACATGGTTACAGGTTAACGACCTCAATATTACCTTCAACAATGGCGATACCCTTGCAAACATTAAAGGCATAAATATACGGTACGCACCAATTTACCTGCTAAAGAACGAAATAAGAATTAATCATCTGACTGTTATTAACCCTGATTTACGACTGAGTTTTAGCACCGACAGCATCTGGAATTTTGAAAAGCTTCTGCCGCAAAAAGATACATTAACGGAGAAAGAAACGTCTGCTCCTTTTACGATGAATGTTTCTCTGGCCCAATTCTCAATATTAAATGGAAGAGTTGCTCTGGACGATTTTAATCCGCTTACACCTGAAGTAACCGACAGCATCAATCTCGATTTTTCGTTAAGGTATTCGGCTACCGGTATTTCAGCATCATTAAAACATCTGGGTTTTATCATGGATAAACCCGATTTCAATTTAAAAACCTTCCGCTTTGACATCAGTTTAAAAAATGACATTTGGAAAGTCAGCAACTTTTATTTGCAAACCACTTACAATCAGATTCAGGCTGAGGCAGGCTACCAAAACAACAGTAACTTTAACATTGAAGTAGACTGGCCGGCTATTCATGCTCAGGAATTTGATTTTGCACTGCCTTCCATCATAATTCCGGCTAATCCCGATTTTGCTTTTAAAGCCATTACCGAAAATAATCAGCTTGATTTATCACTTAATCTGGCTCATAACAACCAATCCATTAAACTATCAGGTAAAGTAAACCAGCTCGATTATTTGCTAAGCGATTCGCTACGCCACTTAGCTCCGGTTGACCTTACATTGAGAGTGCGCAATTTTGTTCCGCATCAATTGATAGAAGTTACACCGCTGCCTTTGGTTCTCAACGCAGATATTTTTATAAAAGGCAATGGCATAAAATCCTCATCGGTTCCGTTAAACATTGCCGCAACCTTGCGTGAAAGCCGTTGGGAAAACTATTTATTGGAAGAGGGGAACCTTCAGTTAACTTACCTGGCCGGCAAAACAGAAACCAGTTTCGATTTGGCAGGCCTATTTGGTGAGCTGCACGTTAAAGCAGCTCTCGATATTAACACCCCCAAAGGCCCTTTTACCGGAAGTGTTTTAACAAAAAACCTGGCTTTGCACCAGTTACTGCCGTCGGTTATCGACAGCACTTTTTTAAACACAGAAATTAAAGCCAGTGGAACTGGTATTGGCTCTGAAAACCCATCTGCCATTTTCGAGGGTTGGATTAAAAAATCGATGGTAGAGCATGTACCCATTGACTCACTTTATTTTTCAATAGATTATCAAAACGGGAACCTGCAATTAGATACATTAGTACTTCGGAATAACTCGATTAAGCTCAACACAAAAGGGTTGTACGGCAAAAATGGTAGTATTAGCGCAGCCATCCAAACTGAATTGACCGATACAAAAGCTTTTACTCACTATATTAACAATCCTGCCACATGGCAAAAATTGGTTATTAACGCAGACGCGTCAGGACATATAGATTCGCTGGGATTTAATTTGACGCTTAACGCTTCGCAATTATCGATGGATACTTTACTTTCGGTAAATCAGATTAGCCTCACAGGTACAGGAGCAATGGTTAATAAAAAATATTATGCCGATGGGCTTTTAGCGCTAACACATTTGGAGGCCTTTGGTTATAAAATGGAAACGGCTTCTGTTAAAGCAGAACTAATTGATACGCTTTGGAATACTTCGTTAACAGCTATCTTGCCCGACAATATGAGCGTAAACATTGACGCTTCAGGAAATCTTGGCGAAACCATTGAAGCCTCGCTCACCAAACTTGATTTTCAAACACCTTATTCATCCATTCGCTTAATAGAAGTGCCGGCAAAAATAACTTATAATAAGAACCTTGTCAGCCTTAAAAATTTTACCATTACCGACAATATGGATACAACAATGGTGTTTAAGGCCGATGCCATGGCTGCTTTTCCTGATTCGTTAATATTAACTGCAACCTTGCAGGCATTTAACCTTGAGTTGTTAAATAGGGCCGGTTTTATAAAAGATAACATCAAAGGAAGGGCTTTCTTAAATATAAACCTGGAGGCTAACCGGCAAAATATTGAGCTTTCGGGACAAACTTCTTTAAAAGGAATTGAATCTGCCCCGCTTAGTATCTCCGAGATTTTATCCAATATTAATTACAAAGGCGATTCAGCCGTTATCAGAACAACGGTTTTAAGTCCGGCTGGCGATTCTATACTGCTAAAGGCCACCTCTCCACTTCTGGTGAAACTGCAGGACAGCCTCACCATATCCTGGCCTCAAACACTCTCAGCCCAACTAACCACCCATCAAACCAGATTAAATTCATTCTTTGTTAATTTACCGGTGGTAGACCAGCCCAACGCACTGGTAAATATGGATATTAGTGCCAGCGGCCATATTCGCGACCCATACATTAAAGGGTTTATTAATATAACAGGTGGTGCGTTGCCACTGCCAAAATACGGCATCAACTACCGCGATATGCGTTTAAAACTATCGGTTGATGGCACCTCCATTTTACTCGACTCCCTGTTTGCCCGCCATTTTAACGGCACGTTGCTGGCTCGTGGCAATCTGCAGATGGATTCAACCATTACTTCCGGCATCATTAAATCCAGCGATATTAACATAAGAGCCAACCAATTTTATTTAACCCGCCATCGAAATCACGAAATCCAGATTGATGCCAATACCCAATTTCGCGACATAGAAAATGCTCCACGATTTGGTGGTAATATCAAAGTGCTGCGCTCAAGTTTCTATTTACCGGCATTGATGAAAATGGCAGGCGGAGACGCTCCTGTTGGCGACCCCTTGCTTGTAAAGGCTTTACGCAAACAAGGCGAAGTTCAAATTCAGGATGCCATTCTCAGGACTAAAACTACTGAGCACCAGTTTACCTTTATGGAGAAACTGATGGGAACCTTAAAAGTTGAAATCCCACGAAACACCTGGATTAAGTCGGAAGATATGCAGATGGAGGTGTATGGCAACCTCGATGTAGTTAAAAACAGTCAGTTTTTCGAACTTTTTGGAACAGTTGGCATTCACCGAGGTTATTATACGCTTTATGGCAAGAAATTGATAATTCAGGAAGGAGAGTTTACCTTCTCGGGTGGAGAGGCTTTTAACCCCATGATTAATCTTAAAGCATCATACGTTTTCAGAAGCAAAGACCGTGAGCGGCAGGAATTATTGCTAATGGTAAGAGGAACAGCATTGGCTCCTGAAATTACTTTTGAACTCAATAAGCAAACCATTCCCGAAGCCGATGCCATGGCTTACCTGCTTTTTGGCCAGCCATTCGACGAGCTAAGCTACGGCAACCAGGAAGGCGTTTCAAATGCCATACCTTCACGCATGGTATCCGGGTTAATTTCGTCGCAGTTATCCCGAACCATCGGCAATACGCTGAATCTGGATATGATTGAGATTGATGCCGGAGATAACTGGCAAAACACTACCTTTATGGTTGGAAAATATATTACAAATAATTTGTTTGTAACCTATCAGCGCAGCTTTGGAGAAGCTTCGGAACAGGAAATAACCCCTGAAGTTATTACACTGGAATATGAAATAAGCCGAAGATTATCTTTGCGACTGATTCAGGGCAATGTTAAAGATTCGGGGATTGATATCATTCTGAAATTTGAAAAATAACAGGAATGGATTTTAAAGTAATTCAAAAAAAACAGGCAACTGTTTATAAGCTGCTAACCAGCAAAAGGTTAAAAGAGGCCTTAGACCTTATTGGCTCTATGGTAATTGAAACCCATAAAAGCGAACTGATTGACACGCACTACAATCTTGAAATGACTTACAAAAGTCTGCTTCATTTTACGGTTGAAGGATTTTCCGACCCTCAACGACAAACAATATACAATCATTTGGTAATAGACTTGTTTGAACTGGCCGACCATGTTAATTTGGAAATGTTAACCCGCTATGGTCAAGGGTTATTTTACGAAACAGCACGAAAGTACCAGGGTACTCAAGGCGATGTTTTGACTGAAGCACTTGCTTCATTTACCCGCTTATACGATTTATGGCAGTTGAAATCGGAAGGGAGCCAAACCCTGCAACTCTTCGATGAAGAATTAAATCAGGCATTCTCCTCGCTGTTTGAGATTCTTTTAACCCACCACAAAATATGGAGCCACGAGCCTGAGCTGCAACAGCTTTTTAACGATTCAAATCTTTCGTGGCCACAGCTATCTGTTTTTACCAGCGCTATTACCATTCAGTTGCTGCACCAATTTAACCTGAGGGGATTACATTTTCTTTTCGATTTATCTGCCCACCCCAACGAACAAATAAAACAACGGGCGTTAACTGGTTTATTACTGGTTTTATTCAGGTACGACAGCCGTTTGAAGTTATATCCTGAGGTTAAAGAGCGACTCCACGTATTAATGGATAAGCTGCCATCGCCCAATCATATCATCTCTGTTCTGATTCAGTTAACCCGCACCCACGAAACCGAGAAGCTGGAGAAAAAACTTACAGATGAAATATTGCCCGAAGTTGCGCGCATTCATCCCAACTTGCGCAACCGACTCGATTTGGATAATATTTTAGGAGAGAGTTTTATGGAAGGAAAAAATCCCGACTGGGAAGATATCTTCTCCGACTCACCCGGCCTAATGGATAAACTGGAAGAGTTCTCAAAACTGCAAATGGAAGGTGCCGATTTGTTTTTATCGACCTTCAGAATGCTGAAGCATTTTCCGTTTTTTCAGCGAACCGAAAACTGGTTTATGCCCTTCTTTTTCCCAAACCCTTTGATTACTGATATTCTGAAAAATGAAACAGGCGCTTTCAGCAACCCCGACCTTATTCAGGGAATGGCCGAATCAGGCGTGCTTTGTAATTCCGACAAGTATTCGCTTATTTTAAGCATACCCCAAATGCCTGCCGCCCAAAAAGATTTAATGGGTCAGATGTTTATGGCTGAGTTGGGTGCCATTCGCGATATTGAAAAAAGCGACCAGTTGATTGGTCCCGAAAAGGCCGCTTTAACCATTACAAATCAGTACATCCAGGATTTATACCGTTTTTATAAGGTGCACCCTTCAAAATATACTTTTGACGATCCATTTTCGTGGCGACTCGATTTTTATAATTGCTGGTTTATTGGCATTATGTTTCCCGAAGCTACTTTGCTTGAAAAGCTTGGAGAGTATTTTTTTGGGAAAGATCGTTACCAGGAAGCCTTGGAAGTTTACCAGATGCTGGCCAAAAGAAGCAAGCCATCGATGCAACTGTTACAGAAAGAAGGCTTTTGCCATCAGCAGCTGGGCGACTACGAAAAGGCTCTTCAACTGTACCTTCAGGCCGACCTTTTTGAAACCAGTCAGGTTTGGAACCTGAAAAAAATAGCTTTGTGCTACCGCCATCTTAAAAACCCCGATAAGGCTGTTGAATATTATCTTCAGGCCGAAAAGATTAAGCCCGATAATCTGCATACGCAGGTGAGTATTGGTCATTGTCTTTTAGAGATGAAAAATTATGCTGAGGCTTTAAAGTATTATTTTAAAGTTGAATACCTCGACCCCAAAAACAAAAAAGTGTGGCGACCAATTGTTTGGTGCTCACTGGCCTTGGGCAAATTCGATCAGGCTGAAAAATACTGCTTAAAAAACCTGGAAGAATCTCCGTCGCAACACGACTTTTTAAATATGGGACATATTAAATGGTGCCAGGGCAACCGAAAAGAAGCACTTTCCTGGTATCAGAAATGCATAAAACATCCGGGAAACTCATTGCCAGAGTTTCTTGAAGCTTTTGAAAACGATAAGCCCATGTTGGTTGAACATCATGTTGATGAAGCAGACATCCCCATTATGATGGACCAGCTAAGATATTATCTGCAAAACGGTTAAATGGATTATGCCTTCAAAAAAAGCAGATATTGAATTATACAGTTATGGTATTTACGAAACATGGAACCGTTCATCCAAAGAAATTCCAAAGCTTAAAACCATAACAACACGCATTCCGGTTATTCCGGAAATAGAATTTGGGTATGTGTTGAAAATTAGAAAGGCTAAGGGAAGTCTCATATCTTTTACGATTCACCATCCTCCATTTTTAAACGAAAACGGCAAGCCAGCTCCTCCATTTACCGGAGAAGAACATATCAATTCAAACGATTGGTCGTTTTATTTGGGAGATACAGTATGGCCACCCTACGAAGATAAAGCGGGTGAATGGGAATTAATCACCTGTTTGGATGGTAAAGAAATTGCGCGTAAAACTTTTACGCTTTTCCTTTAATTTAGGATAGGGTTATACTAAACAAAAAGGTACCGAAAGCAATCAATACCAACACAATAACCACCTCAACAACTGAATAAATTAAAATCTTCCTTTTTAATCTTGCAATCGATTCAGTTTCCTTTTCTCCTGTTCTAAGCATGCTGATTTTCACTTCAAATATATTTTAACGAAACAACTTAACATAAACCTTACACTTTGTGTAGTTTTTACAATCACAAAGAAAAGGAAATATTCATTTTCGGCCAACCAATTCATTTCAGTTTAGCATATTTTAACTTTTTTTGTTTATCTGACGCATTCTGGGGTGTTCTTTGGTAATAATTCAACAAAAAAGTAACCCAGGTAATATGTATCAGAAGCTTAAAAGCAAAAACCAATTGCCATATAAACAATTGGTTTTTTAATTTATTAGTTGTCTTAGCCCGGATTATTCATAAATAATCCCTGTATGATACAGTCTATACATTAAATCTGAAGTGCATAATATCGCCATCGCAAACCACATATTCCTTGCCTTCAATGCTCATCTTCCCTGCTTCTTTGCATGCCTGTTCCGAACCATACTTAAGATAATCATCATATTTAATTACTTCGGCACGGATAAAACCTTTCTCAAAGTCGGTGTGAATGACTCCGGCTGCCTGTGGTGCCAATGCTCCCTCAGGGAAAGTCCATGCACGAACTTCTTTTTCGCCGGCCGTAAAATAGGTTTTAAGATTGAGCAATTTATACGCCGACCGAATTAATTTAGCAACGCCAGATTCTTTCAATCCCAAATCTTCCAAAAACATCTGACGTTCCTCAAACGATTCCAGTTCAGCTATTTCAGCTTCAGTTTGTGCTGCAATCACCAATACTTCAGCATTTTCGTCGGCTACGGCAGCCTTAACAGCCTCAACATGCTTATTGCCTGTTACCACCGAAGCCTCATCAACATTGCATACATACATTACCGGTTTGGCAGTAAGTAAAAACAACTCGCGGGCAACTTTCTGCTCGGGTTCGGTAAGTTCAACTGTTCTGGCCGATTTACCCTGAAGCAAAGCGTCTCTGTATTTACGTAATACTTCTACCAGTTTCTTGGAATCATTATCCTTCGATACCGAGGCAATCTTTTCTGCTTTGGGCAAACGACTTTCAACAGTTTCAAGGTCTTTCAACTGCAATTCTATATCAATAACTTCCTTGTCGCGCACCGGATTAACACTACCATCAACATGGGTTACATTCTCGTCCTCGAAACAACGCAACACATGAATAATGGCATCTGTTTCGCGGATATTGGCTAAAAACTTATTTCCAAGCCCTTCGCCTTTGCTGGCCCCTTTTACCAGTCCTGCAATATCAACTATTTCAACAGTAGTTGGCACCACTCGCTGCGGTTTAACCAAACGCTCCAGCTCAATTAACCGGTGGTCGGGAACAGTAATCACGCCCACATTGGGTTCAATGGTACAAAAAGGAAAATTTGCCGATTGCGCTCGCGCATTGGATAAACAATTAAAAAGTGTTGATTTCCCCACGTTGGGTAATCCCACAATACCACACTGTAATGCCATCTCTATATTATTTAATTTAACTGCAACTTTAAAATCCATTTACAATGCTGTAAAAAAACGTCTTACTTTAAATTTAAGATGCAAAACAACATTGTTTTTTCAGGCTGCAAAAGTACTTAAAATTTTATCTGTTTGAAACTTATTTTACTTAGGATACATATCACTAAAAACTTGTTTTATATCTCTGTTTAAACATTTGTTTAATTTATTCGATTAATATTATTGTTTAAATTTTTTGTGATTCTGCAATACCATACTAAATTTGCAACCAGAATTGAAACTTAAAAAAGTGAACAAAACAGGACACACACCTACTGAGGCCAAAATTAAAGAAGCTGCTACCAAAGTATTTTTAACCAAAGGCTTTGATGGCACTACTACTCGCGCCATTGCCAACGAAGCAGGTATGAATCTGGCTCTTGTTAATTATTACTTCAGGAGCAAAGAGAAATTGTTTGCCGAAGTGTTTGAAGAGATGTTGAAGTTGTTCATGGAAGGCATGTTGGAGGTATTTTATCGTCCGTTACCATTAAAGGAAAAAATAATTGCCATAATTGAACATGATTTTCAGCTCTTTAAAGAAAATCCCGACCTGGTTATTTTTGTAATCAGCGAAGTACATCGAAACCCCGACCGTTTTTTCAGAATGGTAGATGTTAAAAAACTACGTAAGGTACTTGGAAAGAAATCATCCATTCACCAGCAATTGCAACAAGCAGTCGACCAGGGTATTATTAATCAAATAGGTGCCGGCAATGCCATGTTTACCATTATGTCCTCAATGCACACCATTTTTTCAACAAAAGCACTTTTAATGCATTTAGAAGATATGACAGAAGAACAATTCGAGGCGTTTTCAAAGGCTCAAATGGAGATAACAAAGAGCATGGTAATCAATTATTTATTCAAGGAATAATTTTTTTATTACTAAATTAATCATTTGTTTAAATCAGGCGTTTTTACTTTTTTATACAAATATTTAAGTTAGCAATTTTTCTTGTTTATAATGCAAACAAAAACTAATAGCAGCGAAAAATGACAAGGCAGCATAATCAATCATCAAAAACAAAAGTATTCGAGCTTCTGATCGTTATACTCATTATTGGTATAAACACCGAAGCGCAAACAACAAATTCAGGTTCACCACTAACCTTCGACGAAGCTCTGCAAATAACAATTACCAACAGTGAGGTGGTTAAGCAGGCAACTTTTCACAATCGGCAACTGGAAGAAGAAATCAAGTCAGTGCGCAACTTGCGGCTCCCCCAAGTTTCGCTGAATGCCAATTACATCATGCTTTCAGATGATATTACCATTGACATGCATGAAATCAGAGATGCCATCACGCCATTGTACGGCGCCTTATCCAGATACGGTGTGTTTAACGGCGTGCCAAATCCCGACCCGGCAACCAATGGTATGATGCCTTATTTACCACAGGAAATTTCAACACCTTTGGTAAGAGAACAATTGGCAGCCGGATTACAAAAAATTGAAAACAGCAATTGGAATAAACTGATTCAGAAAGGCCAATTTGGAACCCTTAGCGCAGGTGCTCAATGGCCACTCTATACCGGGGGGAAGATTAATGCTGCCAACAGAGCAGCCAATCTCAGGCTTAAAGAAGCCAACTTTAGCGAACAGCAGAAAAATGCAGCCCTTTACACTCAATTGGTTGAACGATATTTTGGTCTTGCCCTGGCCATTCAGGCCGAAATGGTTCGAGAAGAGGTACTTTTTGCCATGGAAGCTCATTTAAAAGATGCTGAGAAATTGTTCAACGAAGGGTTAATTGCCCGGGCAGAGTTGTTGCATGCACAGTTGTATCATGCCCAAGCCGACCGCGAATTGCGAAAAGCACGGCGCGAACGTGCTGTTGTAAGCAAAGCACTTTCAAACACCATGGCTATTGAAACCCAAGGGGATATTCTGCCAATAACCGCCCTTTTCTATAAAAAAGAGATTGAATCGGTTGATTTTTTTAAGATAAATGCTTTGAGTACCAACCCAATTTTAGCACAGGTTGAAACTAAAAAGGAACTTGCCGGTCAGGGAACCAGAGCCGAACGCTCTGCTCTGTTACCCATGGTAGCTGCTTTTGGTAATTACAACATTGCCAATATCGACTTGTCGCCCAACATTTCCGATTATATGGTTGGTTTAACATTAAGCTGGAAACTATTTGGAGGACAATCGGCCAGACACAAAGTTAAATCGGCATTACTTCTTGAGGCGCAGGTTAACGAAGCACATTTAAAAGCATCGCGCGATATTGAAACCGGTATCGAAAAATACTATCAGGAGGTATTAATGGCACTGGAACAGATGGAAGAGCTGGAAACAGCCTGGGCTTTTGCCAATGAGTATTACAGAATTAGAAAACAAGCCTTTAACGAAGGATTGGCAACAAGCACAGAGGTGGTAGATGCTTCATTGGCATTGGCCAAAGTGCGAATCGAGCGCCTTCAAACCATATATCAGTACGATGTAGCCCTGGCCAAACTTCTCGAACTGGCCGGCATTTCAGACCAATTTCTGAGTTATCGGGTTGGGGCAATAACTTATCACGAAACTAATAATGTTGAATAAACCAACGTGGTTGCTTACTTTCTACAAAATAGGTTGCTGTAAAAACGATTTTTAAAAAGCATATCTTATGAAAAAAAACAGAAACATTATAGCAGGAGTAGTAATAACCGGACTGCTGATATTTATGATTTATACAACCTGGCTGCTTAGCCGTCCTGTACCTTTGGAAGTGCAAGGGCAGGTTGAAGCTGTTCAGGTAAAAGTATCGTCAAAAGTTACCGGCCGCATTGACTCATTGGCCGTTAAACGTGGCGATAAAGTTAAAAAGGGAGATTTACTTTACATCATTGAGAGTCCCGAGGTTGAAGCAAAACTGAACCAGGCTGAAGCAGCCCGGCTGGCAGCCGACGCGCAACGGTTAAAAGCTGAAAATGGAGCCCAGGCCGAAGATATTCAGGCAGCCTACAACACTTATCTTAAAGCGGCGGCGGCGCTCGAGTTTGCTGAAAAAAGTCACCGCCGTATTGAAAATCTGTATGCCGAAGGTGTGGTTCCGGCGCAAAAACGCGACGAAATGGAAATGCAATTAAAAGTTGCGCGCGAAACTGCGGCTGCTGCCCGTGTAATTTGGGAAAAGGCTAAAAACGGGGCTCGTATAGAAGATCGAAAAGCAGCGGCTGCCATGGTTCAAAAGGCTGATGCGGTAATTGCCGAAATTAATGCGTTTGTAAATGAAACTCATGTTTATGCAACCATTTCAGGCGAAGTGGGTAATATCCTTGCCGAACGTGGTGAACTCTCCCCAGCCGGGTTTCCGGTGGTTACCCTGATTGATTTAACCGATGCCTGGGTTACCTTTAACCTTCGCGAAGACCTATTGGCAAACATCCGCCTTGGTTCAGTAATTACAGCCCGTTTCCCGGCGTTGGGAATGCAGGAAATCCCCCTTAAAGTTACTTACATTAATGCTTTAGGCGATTTTGCCACCTGGAATGCAACCAAAACAACAGGCGATTTTGATATTCGAACGTTCGAAGTGCATGCTCGTCCAACCGAGCATGTTGAAGGTTTGCGGCCTGGTATGAGCGCCCTTGTTAATTGGGATAAGCAGCAATTAACCCATTAATCTAAGTATCTTTTAAAAAAATATTTTTTAGAAGCGAAGTCCCTAGTATCGGGATAAGATAGATAGAGAAGAGTTATAAGTTTTTATAGATGTCTTAGCATCTTTCCAGTCTTATCTATCCGTCTATAAATCTTAGATCTCATCATCTTAAGAATAATTTCAATATAAATTCAAACAGCTACTTGATGTTAGTAATGCTATTTAGGCCGATATACAAATGATACATCAACTAAAAAACAGCCCCTTTTTCAAAATTCTCGTACGGGAAGTTAACCGTATGACCAGTAATAAAATCTATTTGTTTGTTACTTTAGTTGGTCCGCTGTTATCTTTTATTGTGGTGATGAACATTTTCATTGCAGGGGTTCCTTCATCGCTGCCTGTTGCTGTTGTTGATGATGATCAATCGGCCACCTCCCGACAATTATTGCGCATGATTGATGCCACCCGAATTGCCAACATCTGCGTAAATGCTTCATCGCTGGATGAGGCGCGTGATTTAATGATGCAAGGTAAGTGCGATGCTATTGTTAGCATTCCCAAAGGTTTTGAAGCCGATGTGCTGCGGGGAGCTAATTCACAGGTTTTGTTGCTGATTAACAACACCAATGTGGTAAAGGGAGGATTGTTGCAAAGTGGCATTTATAAAGTTGTTTCAACCTTCTCAACCGGTGTAAAAGTTCAAACAGCTATGAAATCAGGCGCCGTACAAAGTCAGGCCATTGAGCAGATTTATGCGGTGCGAATTGATTCACGGTCTCTTTTTAACCCGTTTACCAATTATTCGTATTTCATTGCCTCGGCACTGATGCCGTTACTTATTGTAGTATTTACTTTACTTGGTTCTATTTACACCATAGGTATGGAAATACGAGAAGGAACAGGTAATGATTGGCTGCAATCGTCCGGAAACAGCATAACCACCGCATTGGCAGGTAAGTTACTTCCGTATATTTTCTTGATGCTGGTAAATGCTGCTGTAATGAATTTCATTCTGGTTCATCATCTGGGCTTCCCTTTAAAAGGGTATTGGGGTGCCATTATGCTGGGGCAGCTTCTCCTGATAATTGCCTATCAAATGGTAGGGGTTATTTTGATTGGAATAACCGGAAACACCCGCTTGTCGCTATCACTGGCCAGCGCCTATTCCATGATGGCATTTACCTTCTCGGGGCTCACATTCCCATTAATGGGAATGCCCATGCTGGCTAAAATATTCGCTCATCTATTCCCGTTCACTTATTGGATGGATGTATTTATGGGACAAAGTCTTCGCAGCGAACCACTGGTTCAAACCATTATTCCCCTTTCGGCCCTTGTAATCTTCTCATTGTTAGGCTGGCTCATGACGGCACGATTAAAAAAAATTATTACCAATAAATTCTACCGTCGAAAAATTTAACCATATGTTTAGAAATATAACCACCGGATTTGAACTTACAGTCAGGTTTTTCACCGAAGAGCTGCAAAACATTCTGCGCGACAGAGGTGCGTTACTTATATTAATTTTTGCATTGATTATTTATCCGGTCATTTATGGCATTGCCTATAAAAATGAGGTGGTTCGCAATATTCCTGTGGCGGTGGTCGATTTAGACCAAACAACATCGAGCCGTCAACTTGTTAGAATGATTGGTGGTACTGAGCAATTAGAGGTGGCTGCAACAGTTGGTTCTATGGCCGAAGCTCAAAACTTATTTTACTCGGGAAATGTTAATGGTGTAATACTTATTCCTGAATTATTCGAAAAAGATTTGATGACCTCACAGCAAACATCTGTAACTGTTTACAGTGATGCCGGGTATTTTCTCATTTATAAGCAAACGCTTTCAGGTGCGTTAAGAGCATCGGCTACCTTTTCGGCAGGCGTGGAAATAAAACGTTTGCTGGCTAAAGGCGCTACGTTAAACCAAGCTATGGAACGACGCGATCCGGTTTCACTAAACACCGTTATGCTGTTTAACCCTTCAGGTGGTTACAACTCCTTTGTGATACCGGGTTTAATGATAATAATACTGCAACAAACCCTGCTGATTGGGATTGGCCTGTTGGGTGGTACCCAGCGAGAAATTGGCCGAAGCAGATTTTCCATTCCCCAGGCACTTAACCGGGGAGGGGTTATCCCCGTGGTGATGGGAAAAGCCGGAGCCTACTTCATAATATACCTGTTTAACGTTGTTATTACACAAGTATGGGTTTACAAATGGTTTAACCTCCCTTCCAAGGGAAGTTTTTTTGCAGTAATGGCTTTAATAATCCCATTTTTACTGGCTGTAACATTTTTGGGTTTGGCACTTTCAACATTTTTCAACAAACGCGAAAACTCAATTATTTTCATGGTGTTTCTTTCACCCCTGGCACTTTTTCTCTCAGGCTTATCGTGGCCTGTAGAAGCTATTCCCAATTGGTTGAATAAATTAGCATTGGTTTTCCCATCAACAATAATGGTCCCTGATTTCTTAAGAGTAAGAACAATGGGTGCAGACATCACTCAGGTTTCGGGGGGAATCTATAGTCTGTGGACTCAGACCATTATTTATGCTTTATTGGCAATGGTGCTGTTTTATTTTGCTGCTCGCCAAAAGCATTAAGAAACTTTATTCATAACTTTAGGAAAATCTATCATTATGTACCAAAAAGATTATATCCTAAGAATGTTGGAAATGTTGGGCGATTTTATTGCCGCCATTTTTGCCCGCATACGCCGGAAAGATTATGAAAAGGCCGATGAATTGCTCGAAAACAGTTATCAAACACTATTGCGAACCGAAGCATCATTCTTTTACATTATTCCTGTTGAGAAACTCACAAACACCCTTATTGAGGAACATCATTACACCAATAATCATCTCGAAATTCTTTCCGAACTCTTGTTTGCTGAAGCAGAATTGCGCTTTGCCGAAGAAAAATGGGAGCAAAGCTTTCAATGTTTTCAAAAAGCTAAGGTTTTAATGGAATTTTTAGAACAAAACTCCGGTTCGATGTCGTTGCAACGTCAAAACAACCTGTCACTTATTACCAATCGAATAGCAGCTTTATCTAAAAAAAGAGAATAAATCAGTCATGCTGAAACAAGCATCGCCATGGGCTGACAAACACATATAAATTGGAAATCGGCGAAGCTAAAATTCATCATGCGAGTTCCATCCGCCCATTAGTTCATAAATTATTTACTGATGAAAGCCTCCTTTTTGAGAGACATCCGGTTTTTTTGTACCTTCGTGAACTGTTAAGAAATACAGGATGCATCCTCAAGACCAGGAAATACTTGCAATGGCGCAAATTCCCCGACAACGGGAAGAAGCCTTTTCGCTTTTGGTAAAAAAATACCAACAGCGCTTGTACTGGCATTTGCGCAAAATGGTTATTGTTCACGAAGATGCCGACGACCTTCTCCAAAACACCCTGATAAAAGCATGGAATAACCTTGCAACCTTTCGCGGCGAAGCATCACTTTTCACATGGCTTTATCGCATTGCCACCAACGAAGCACTCAATCATCTGAATAAAAAACGGGCCGAACTGACCAATTCATTCGAAGATCTTGAAATATTGATGGCCAATAGAATTGATAACGACCCCCTTTTTACCGGCGATGAAATTCAGAAACGATTACAAAAAAGTATTTTGGCTTTACCCGATAAACAAAGACTGGTGTTCAATATGAAATATTACGATAACATGAAGTATGAAGAGATGGCAGAAATTCTTAACACCTCGGTTGGCGCGCTTAAAGCTTCCTACTTTCATGCCGTTCGAAAAATTGAGGCCATGATTGACAACGAACTTTTCTGACCATTTTAAACCTTTTGAAAATCAACCAATCTAAATCGAAAACCAACAACCCGAAACATTAACTTTAATAATATGACCAACGAGGATAAAAAAATATGGGGTAACGAAAATCCTTTTAGTGTTCCGGATGGTTATTTTGAAAACTTTAACAATCAACTTCAAAATAAAATAAACCCATCAGGAAATTCAGGAGGGAAACTTCCTAAAAGAATTTCTTTGTTTGCTCCCTGGATTGGGCTGGCGGCAGCGTTTTTAATAATCGCTCTTGCTTACCGTCAATTGCCCGAACGTGTCTTCCCAAATAAGTTTAAAAGCACTCAGGTTGACACCGAAATGATTTACGAACTATCGCCCTGGTATCTGCCCGGCGATTTTGAACTAATGGAGTATATATCCAACAAAGATGGATTTAACCCCGATATTTACCCCGACAGCATTATGTTTGAAGGCTTGAATGAAGAAGACCTTATAATGCTGACCCTGTTCCAGTAAAACAATTATGACGTTAACTTATAAATATTGCATCATGAAGCCCATTCTTATTTTCTGCACACTTATATTGGCCAGCATGAGTTTAAAAGCTCAGGAAAGTGATCCATTGGATAAGATTAAAGCTCAGAAAGTAGCCTTTTTAACCGAAAGACTTGGATTAAATCCGGCAACTGCTCAAAAATTCTGGCCTGTTTACAACGAGTTTTCTTCGAAAAAGGATAGTATTAATAATTTGAGAAGTACCCAACGAAAAGAAATGAAAGACAGATGGGATAAAATGTCGAACCGACAAAAAGAAGCAGCCCTTGATTTTCAAATGCAACAAAGATTTGAAGAGGCCAAGCTGGAACAGCACTACCACGAAAAGTTTAAGAAAATTTTAACCATCGATCAGGTTTTGCGCCTTTACGAAGCCGAGCATGAGTTTAAAATGCGGCTCATTCGTCAACTTCGACAAAAAGGTACCAGCCAGGGGAATAATGACAGCCAAAAAATTATATCTCAGGGATTTCAGGAGTACGAAACAAAACCAAGCGGCATACAAACCATTAATTAAAACTTTATTTAAACCGCCCCTCACGCAAAAATCCAATTGATGCATCAATTTCAGGATACATAAATTTATCCTGATCGAGGAAAGGCACTATTTTTCTGTATTCATTAACAAAACTTTCCAAATAGGGCGATGTTTTCAATGGGCGTCTGAAATCCAATGCCTGCGCCGCGTTAAACAACTCAATGGCCAGCACTTTCTCAACGTTTTCGGCTATTTTAAGCGCTTTGGTTGCAGCGTTGGCGCCCATGCTCACATGGTCTTCCTGCTCGTTCGAAGATGGAATACTATCGACCGAAGCCGGTGAAGCCAGTTGTTTATTCTGACTAACTACCGAGGCGGCAGCATATTGCGGAATCATAAAACCTGAATTAATTCCAGGGTTGGCAACCAAAAATTCGGGCAAACCGCGTTCCCCCGAAATTAACCGATAGGTGCGTCGCTCCGATATGCTGGCCAACTCGCTCAGGGCTATTCCCAAAAAATCGAAGGCCAGAGCCAGCGGTTCGCCATGAAAATTTCCGCCTGACAGGATTTTCTCTTCATCGGGAAAAACAATTGGATTGTCGGTTACTGAATTAATTTCAGTAAGTACCACACCTGCCACATAATTTAAAGCATCTTTAACAGCACCATGAACCTGCGGTATGCACCTGAATGAGTACGGATCCTGTACATGCTTTTTGGGTTGTGTTATCAGTTGGCTACCTTCAAGCAGTGAGCGGATGTTCCTGGCTGTTTCCATTTGTCCTCTGTGGGGGCGTATAACTTGCAGCAACTCCAGAAATGGCTCAATTAACCCGTCAAAAGCATCCAACGAAAGCGCTGCTATTATGTCGGCATATTTCACCAGCCTAAAGGCTCTAAAAAGAGTATAAACCCCATGGGCACTCATAAACTGTGTTCCATTCAGCAAAGCCAACCCCTCTTTGGCCTCAAGGCGGATGGGGTTCCAGCCCAATTCTTTAAATACTTCGCTTGTTGGTCGCTTTTTACCTTTATAATAAACCTCTCCGTGACCTAAAAGTGGAATAAACAAATGAGCCAATGGCGCCAAATCACCTGAAGCACCCAAAGAGCCTTGCTCATAAACAACCGGAATAATATCACGATTAAAAAACTCTACCAACAATTCAACCGTTTTAAGCTGAACCCCCGATTTCCCTTTGCTTAAAGCATGCACCTTCAATAACATCATCAATTTAACCACTTCGCGGGGCACCTCATTCCCTAAACCACAGGCATGGCTCAGCACCAGATTTTCCTGCAACAGGCTTAAATCATTATTTGAAATTGAAATGTCGTGCAATGCCCCAAATCCTGTGTTAATGCCGTACACAGGGCCCTGATGGGTAGCAAGCTTTTTATCGAGCCATTCTTTGCATTGTTGAACTAATATTTTTGATTGGTCCGACAAAGCAAGTTTATATCCTTCTTCCAAAATAGTTTCAAGCACTTCGAACGAAAGTGGTGCAGGAGTTATATAGTGTATTTTTCCCATATTCAATAACTTCAGCTTTATAATTACTTTTTTGGGCTCATTCCTCCCTATTTACTCATCAGGGAAAAATCCTTTTTCGCTCTGCCAGCTATGTTCACTTAATGATAAAAAAACGGATAGAGCGATTACCCTATCCGCAAATAACAAAAAAAACTCCTTTTATTGAATGATATTAATCAACTCTTCGGGAGCAACCAATTGCTGTTCGCCCGACTGCATATTTTTCAATGTTACTTTATTCTGATTCATTTCATCTTCGCCAACAATAGCCACAAAAGGAATGCTTTTTTTGTCGGCATACCCCATTTGTTTTTTCATTTTGCCTGCATCGGGATATATTTCAGCCTTAATGCCACTGTTTCGTAATAGGGCCGCTGTTTTCATGCAATACTTTGTTTCACTCTCACCAAAGCTAATAAGCAGAATTTGAGTGGTAGCAGTAACGTCTTTCGGATATAAGTCAAGTTGATTCATTACATCAAAAATACGGTCGGCTCCAAAAGATATTCCAACGCCCGACACTCCAGGTAAACCAAATATGCCGGTTAAATCGTCGTAGCGCCCGCCACCGGTAATGCTTCCAATTTCCACATCAAGCGCTTTTACTTCAAAAATGGCTCCGGTATAATAATTTAAACCACGTGCTAAGGTTAAATCAAGTTCAGTAACAGTTTTAAGCTGAAGTTCTTTTACCATAGATAAAACCGAAGTAAGCTCCTCTACCCCTTTGAGCCCTGTTTGCGAACTGCTCAGTATCTGACTGAGCGATTGAAGTTTCTCCTCATTGGTACCCGAAAGAGCTAAAATAGGTTGCAGTTTTTCAATGGCTAAATCAGATAAACCACGCTCCCTGAGCTCCTCATTAACCTTTGTTAAGCCAATTTTATCGAGTTTATCAATGGCAACGGTTATATCAACCATACGCGACGATTCCCCGATAATTTCGGCAATACCGGCTAAAACCTTACGATTATTGATTTTAACAACAACGTTGATGTTCAGTTTCCTGTAAACCTCATCAACAATCTGAATCAATTCCACCTCATTTAAAAGCGAGTTACTGCCAATTACATCCACATCGCACTGGAAAAATTCGCGGTAGCGTCCTTTCTGCGGTCTGTCGGCGCGCCAAACCGGTTGAATTTGGTAACGCTTAAAAGGAAATGTAATTTCATTCTGATGTTGCACCACAAAACGGGCAAAAGGCACTGTTAAATCGTAACGCAATCCCTTTTCACTAATCTGGCCGGTTATTTTGTTTGAGTCTTTAACTTCGAGTAATGAAGCATCAGCTTTTGAAAGAAAATCGCCCGAATTAAGGATTTTAAAAAGCAACTTATCACCTTCTTCGCCATATTTGCCAAGCAAGGTGTCTAAATTTTCCATGGCCGGCGTTTCAATGGGCTGGTAACCATAAAGCTGAAACACGCCTTTAATGGTATCGAAAATATAGTTTCGCCTAACCATTTCGGCAGGCGAAAAATCGCGGGTTCCTTTTGGAATGGATGGTTTTTGAGCCATTATTTTCTTGGTAATTAATGTACAGTTTAAAAATTTAAGCGTGCAAAGTTAATGATTTTCCGCCTAACGAAGGAAACCGCCTGGCATCATTATCCTGAACGCTTTTTAACACTGGCATCAACACGTGTTCGCATTATTTCTGATTCTGATCCCTACGGAAATTGGCAATTTTATACCCGAACCCCCACTCAACCCAGTCGGCTTTTGCACCGGCTAGCGTTTTAAGTCCCAGTTGCAGATACACTTTATTTGATAAATCAAACTTTAATGAAGGCCGTAAAAAAAACGGGCCTTTTAAGTCGCGGTCGTGGCTGGTAAAATAAGATCCTACCTGCAGGCGAATGCTCAACAACCAGAACATATACTCGTACCCACCATGAAATCCATAAACAGAGTAGTTTCCGTCCTCAACTTTAGCAACAAGGCTATTATCATAAAAATAATCAACCCCGCCAGAAAAGCCATTCTTGGTATTTAAAATATATTGCAATTCCAAAACACCTGAAAACGTTCCGTATTGTTTGGATGTCCCCATATCACGGTCGTTTTGTACAATGCCACCTGCAGCATAGGCTAACAGGTTAAATTCATTTCTCTTTTCGGCTTTTTTATATTGATGCAGATGTGGCCTTACATCCAGAACAGTTTGCGGATTATATGAATTGTCGACCCTGTTTTGTTGCGAATTAAAATGGTATCGGATTCCGAGATTGGGGCCAAACATATTCAATCCCGAATTAGGTTTATAAACACGTCCGTTACTAAAATGCGTGAAATCAAAACCATAAACCAGATCCATTTCACGATTTAGCCGATACCGTGCCCCAACAGACATATTAAAATACACATTCACCCGGGAGCCAATGGCATCGTTCTCCGAGTTATTATCCTCATTGTATGGCTTTAAATCAAAACTAACGCCCCCGGCAGGCTCAATTACCATTTGGTGACGCTTATGCTGAAACAATGGAAACGAAATAAAACCAAACACAGCACTGGGTTTGCCCAGCTTATCGGGGTTTCCAACAAAACCACTGTACCAGCCAAACCCATACGACGGGTACAAATACATATTCTGCCAGCTGTTGGGATTGTTGCTTTGCCAGCCATAGCGGGCCTCAATAGCCCCGTAACCACTTTTCAATGCTTCCTTAAGCGATTCGCCAGTGTACAAATGATTACCTGAGTGGCCTTTAATTTCCAAAAAACGAAATTGACGATGGTTTGGCCTTTCCTGCGATAAAACATCTGAAAAAGCTAAAGAAAGTAACAATAAAAAAATACTCCCTCTGCTTTTGCTTGTTCCTGATTTGAACCTCATTATTGCTTTTAACCTTTTTAAGATGCTTATATTAAATAACTGCTTAAATTTAGAAATAAGATATTTAGATGCTTGAAAGACAGATGAGATATTTAAGTTTATGAAGATATCCGAATAATCTAATCACCTCCTCTTCCCCTCTAAATATCTTCAATCTAAAAATCTGTTTGAAAATATCAGTAAAAGATTTAAAAATCGCAAAATTTTTAATAAATCCTCCTTTTTGAATCAAATTTATTTAAATTTTGATACTTTTAAATCACTAATTAATTTTGCCCTTACAGGGCGTCTAATTGGTTTGGTTTACATCCTTGGGGCGTTGCCCTATGCTGTTGATGTCGCCCCGTTGGGGCTGGCTATATATAATTCACTTTTAAGCATGATTGATTTGCATAATAACCTAAAAAATTGTAATCTGTCAAAGTTGAATTATTAAATTAGCAAAAACGTTTAAATTCTTATACTATGAGTACATCACAAACTGTTTTAGCTGCTATGAAAAAAGCCGGCAAACCATTAAAAGCCGGTGAAATTGCCGATATTTCGGGAGTTGACAAGAAAGAAGTTGAGAAAGCCATGAAAGAGCTTCAAAAAAACGGAGATATTGTTTCTCCAAAAAGATGTTATTGGGAGCCTAAATAAACATTATTGTGCTAAAGTAATCATTACTCAAAGATTACTTTAGCACATTATTGTTTTTAATAACCAGCTTTTCTTAACAATTCGGCCAGATAATCCGGTGCATCCTTGTCGCCTTCTTTCGGTGCCCATGGTGCCATATTCTTGTCGGAAATAGGGCTGTAAGGACCATCCTTAACTTCGTAAACTACCGAGCCCGACTCCAGTGATGCCAAAGAGTGCCATTGCCCCGGTTTTATCTCTACGCCAAACCGGCCCGAGTCGCGACTTAGCAATACATGGTTAATCATCTCTCCTTCATCATTAAAAAAGAAAACTACCACTTTCCCTTTTAAAATAATAAAAGCCTCCCGCTTGTCAGGATTTTCATGTTTATGCGGTTGAACATATGATCCTGGCTCAATAGCATTGAGCATCCGGTTGATTGGATCGCTCAACAGTTCATGGTAGTTATAATTCTTTCTTAACCTTGCTGAATTTCTGGCCTCGTTGGATAAACCAGATAAACAATCATCATCAATTACAATCATTTTATCAACCTTAAATTAAAGGGATAACGATACGGTTTACCATTGCTAACATCAACGGCTGCCAGCACAATAAGTACAATATTTCCAATACCAATGGCAATAAGCAAAGGAATACCAATTAACACAAACGATAATATACCTGCAATAGCTGCAGCAATGGTTACAGTTATCTGAAAGTTAAGAGATTCCTTTCCTTCCATATCAATTACTGACGAAGTGTCCTTTTTTAGTAACCAAACAACCAAGGGGCCTACAATATTTCCAAGAGGGAAAACCAGCATGGCAAGTGCTGACAAATGGCACAAAAGTGCAATGTTTTTTTCTTCCGGATTCATAAAAATTTTAGTTAGAGTTTTAAAGAAGTAAATATAGCTTACTTTAGATAACTTTTGGTTAACAACTTGCGTATAAAAGTTAATATTTGCAAAATAATCTTACTGAATTGATGACGGGTCCTAAAATATTAATAGCCGACGATGTGGATTATCTGGTGGAATACATGATTTCTCATCTGGATATGATGTTTACTGACCCCACCTATATCAGAGCCCGCAATGGTTACGAGGTGTTCAGGATGGCTACCAGATATAAACCCGATTTAATTCTACTCGACTGGGAAATGCCTGAAATATCAGGTATGGAAGCCCTGCAAACATTGAAAGGACAAGATTCCACTAAAGATATACCGGTAATTATGGTATCAGGGTTCACCAAATCCGATCATGTTAAAATGGCTCTGGAAGCCGGCGCCATCGACTACTTAAAAAAACCCATTGAAGCTGATGAACTACTTGCCAGAGTACGCACCGCAATGACTTTGGCCAGCACCTTGAAGCAACTTAAAATACAAAAGGAAAAACTTGAAGAAGAAAAAAAGAAAACTGATATTTTATTGAACGGCCTCCTTCCCTCTCCTGTTCTGGAAACCATGAAAACCAATGGCGACATAGCCCCCAAACGTTTTCGCAATGTTACTGTAATAATGGCCGACTTGGTGGATTTCACCATAAAATCGCAAAAGATGTCGCCCAAAAGGTTACTGGATGAGCTTCGGACCATATTTTCAGCATTTGACCAAATAACTGCACGTTACAGATGTACCCGCATCAAAACCATTGGCGATGCCTACCTGGCAGTAAGTGGCATGTGGGATAATCAGCAGAATCATGCTCTGATAGCAGCTAAAATGGCTGAAAGAATGCGTCAATATATTATCGAACACAATCAGAAACACAATATTGACTGGGAAATCAGAATCGGCATTAACTCAGGCGATATTATTGCAGGCATCATAAGTGAAACCAACCTTTCGTTCGATATTTTTGGTGATACGGTGAACACTGCCTCACGGATGCAAACGTATTGCGATCCAATGCAGATCAATGTGTCTCAATCTACCTACGACTTAATTGGTGAGTACTACAACATGATAAAAAGAATATCACGAAAGGTAAAAGGTAAGGGTGCTATTAATATGTATTATCTTCACCGACC
>CAZFTD010000013.1:0-35243 GCA_964521525.1 uncultured Marinilabiliaceae bacterium
ATTATTTCGTGAAATAGAGTAGAATAATAGCCACCAATATTTTTAAATTGGTTTATATTAACCAAATGAATTTCATCGGTTGTGTAAAGTGGTGGATTGCTAATGTAATAGGCTTGGTCTGCCTGATCGTAAATGACTTTAGGAATACGTCTGGTTGCTTTTAATACTTTAATAAAGTTTTCAACATACTCGTTTAATTCAAGGTTTTTAAACTCGATTGTTTTAAACTTTGGTTTTTTAACGCCATCCACATAATCCAGATTTATTACTTTGTGAGCCATAGGCAGCATAAAGGCAATTTTTTCAGGATTATCCTCTTTTTTAATGGGTATATAAGACAATACAGAACAAACCTTGTCTTTATTCAGAATTGTGCCACCTTCTTTTTTAAGCCTTTTTAAAGCAATAAAATAAGGGCTTTCCCCGGCATTTTGTGAAAGTGTTAATATGTTAACGCTGTTATGATATGTATTGCCATTGTAACCACGAAAACCCGAAATAACCTTATTATTTGAATTAAATATAAGGTTTGGACTCCAGGGCTTTTCCCATTTGCCAAAAAGAAAGGTTTTAATATCGTTCAGCAAATCGGTTTTAAACTTTTCTTTATCGTCTTTCCATCCATCCAAACCGGCCTTGCTTTTATCAACCAGAAAATGATAAAGCAACGAACCAAGCCCTAACTTTTGAGTGTTTAAAGTTTTGCGCCCTATGCGGTCGGGTTCAATGGGCTTTTTAATTTCATTGTAATTCGGCACAATGGTTTTAGAGGGCCTTTTGGCCGGATGTTTTTTTGTGCTTTTTTTAGCCGGTTCTTTACCTTCCAGCTTTAAAAATAAATTGTCTAAAAATCCTAACATTTTAATATCTCCTTAATTATTTGGAAAAACTTTTTAAAGTAATTACCTTTGTGTTATGCCGTTGCAGCATACAGCGCAGTTGCGTAATACTGTTAGCGTTGATGTTTTTAACAGTTTCGGTAAAGTTTTAAATGTTTTGCAAGGCAGGGGCTTGCATGTAAAACCGCCACCGAGAACTGTTCTGGCGGTTTTCATTTTTTATAGACTTTTGGCCTTAAATCAAAGGCTGTTAAAAGGAATTGTTTTTTATTTCCTTTCCATTCCTTTAAAAGTACAACCCTGAATAAATTGCTTTCTAACAATAACTTATCTTTTTGTTTGGCTTCTTTTAAATTGCCATACTGCACTACAATAGGAATAAAGTCCTCGATATTAAAGCCGAGTTGTTTAATTTCCTTACCGTGTTTTTCGATAATGTGTTTTAGCCCAAAGCCTTTGTTAGTTTCGGGGTTGTTTTCGCCCCAAACAATATCAATAAAACCGATGTCGTGCCGGTACATGGCAGCAACGGCCTCACCTTCTTTTACTTTCATTAAATGCTTTATTGCCTGTTTGGGTTTGCGTTTAAATTGGGTGTAAACCGTTCCAAATTCGCCTGTTTTAAACTTGCTTTTCATTAAAAAATCCTCCCGGTTCTCTTAAACCTGTAAACCGTAAAAGCAAGGTTAGCCAACAAAACGGCAAGCAACCAAAACAGCCATTTTGGTATGTGCTTTACAAACTTTGTATTTTCAACGGTTTTAACACGGTTAACATATTTTATTTGCGTTTTATTTTGCAACGCAAATTCAAAAACCTTTGGTTTTATTAAAAGGTGAATCACCTGTTTACCGTTATATACCCATGCCTGGGCTATGGCCCATTCGTTTTCAGCCTTAATTGGTTCCATATCGGGAACTTTGCCGGGGAGCAGCTTTTCAACTATGACCGTATCGCCCGGAATGGTTCTGGTTATGGTAGTATCTTTAAAAACAGTTTTTTCAACCGTTTTAAGGGTTTCAATGGTTTGTACCTGTGGTAAATACTTTTTACCCGAACATGAACCAAATAACAGCATGATGGTTATTGCCATAAACAGCAGCGAAAGCAATAAGCCCAAAGGTTTTAAATCTCGTTTCATAGGTTAGTTTTTTGAAAATTTTTCGATTCCGGTTACTGATAATATGCCACCAATAAGCAATGCAACCGTTTCAAGGTGTGCCGCTCCTTTGCCGGTGAACAGTCCAACGCAAAAAACAACGGTTAAAAAAGCGGCAATCTGGCGTTTAAATGAAGGCGTACCGTTGTTATCGGTAAATGTGCCTTTAATCCAGTTTTTCATTGTTTACTCCTAAGTACTTGCAGATAAAAAGTTTTACAATTAACTTTGTATAAACCTTGATTGATATTTTGCACGATAACCCAACGTTTTAAACGTGGTTTCGGAGTTCTATCAGTCAAGGTTTATTTTTTTAATGATAATGTGATCATAATACACATGGCCGTTTTTCCCTTCTCTGGCTATCATATAAACCGAATAAACCGTTTTATCTTTAATCCAGTTAGAATAAAAAGTAATAACCTGTTTTATTTCGGGTCTGCCCTTTTTGTCTTTCTCTATTTTGAGCAAATAGGACGTTTCGAGTAGTTCCTTTAAATAATAAACCACCTCAATTTTTAAGGGATTTATTTTAGACCGAACAGCGTGTTTTATCCCCTGTTTTGTAAATAAAATCTCTTTGTTTAATGAGTGGTGATAAACCTTTTTGCCAATTAGGTTTTTTTCGGCCCATTCAATTACTTTGGCTGCCTGTGTCATTTGTCAGTATTTTTATTTCTGAAAAACACAAACCACCCCACAAAGCCCACGATTAACAAAACCACCAACCCACTTTTTACAGGGTTTTCTTTAACAACGCCCAAAACATTAGATAAAGAAGTAAGCCGGTTATTCCAGCCCTTTTCAAAAACTTGTTGCGATGGGTTGTTTTGAATCACTTTATCAAGGTATCCCTTACGCCAGTCCATAATAGCATTAACCAGCTTGCTTTCGTTTGCCCGGTTAACGGCTGCAATGGTTAAAGGGCCTATTTTTCCATCAATTACAAGTTTTTCGCCAAACTGGTTATTAAGCAAGGTTTGTAATCCTTTTACCGAATAACCGCCATGTACGGCAAAATCAAAAAGCGCAGCCGCCACTTTAACGCTGTTTAGTTCGTGAAATTTATGGAACTGGAAAAAATCGGTATAGTAGAAATCCCGCACCAATGGTTCAGCCTTTAAAACATAGGCATTATTAGCCAAAGGCTTTGCATCGTCCACAAATCGCCAACCGGGCCAAAAAGGAAAGTTTTTGCGGGTAATACCCCGGTATGTTTCCCCGCCTTTATCGAGCGGGTTATTTGAGTAACCACCCTCATAGTAAAGGGTTGGTTCAATAATCTGTTTTAAAAATGTTTCCTTTGAAATCATTTAGTTTTCTCCCAACTAATCTAATAAGGCATATTGTTTAATTAAATGCCGCATGTAATCAATCCTATTGTTCCATCCGGCTTCAAACCTGCTTTGTTGCGGATCACGTTGTAAAATGCCAATAAGATGCTCACGCCTTAAAAACAAAATTTGGTGAGCCATTAACTCCGGGTTAATGCTGTTAATGGTTTCAATGGTTTTAGGCCCTAAAACGCCATCTTCTTTTAAATCACGGTTAAAAACCTTGTTAATTTGTTTTTGAAGGCGCACAACTGATAAACCGCCATGTACGGCAAAATCAAACAACTGCAAGGCAACCAAACACGAGTTTAAAAGGTGTAAATTGTTCTTTTGAAAGTATTTGGTAAAATACAAATCGCTAACGGCCTGTTTTAATCCGGCATCGTTAATAATGTCGCCTCTGGTTAAAGGTTTGTATTTTTCAAGAATTACCCAGCCCGGCCAATCGGGGTTTGATTTTCGGGAAATACCCCGGTAAGTTTCACCGCCTTTATCAAGTGCTATGTTTACATAGCCACCTTCATGTTTTAAAGTTACCGGCAAAATTTGTTTGGTAAATACTTCTTTAGTAAGCATAATAAACAGGTTTAGGTTTAGGTTTAGGGTTCTTTTTAAGGCCATTAAGCCCGTTAAAGCCATTCATTCCGGCCTTTGAATAAAACTTGGTTAATTCGCTGCTGTTTAGTTCAGATTGAAGCCTTTTGGCCAAATCGTCATTATAAGCGGCATAATAGGCATTTGCAACATAAGAGAATGGAACACCGTTGGCTTTCATTTCATCGGCAACGGCAAAAACTGACGTTAAATTAGTGAAGTCCATATTAATCATCCAGGAATATCCCGAAGGATTAAAGGCGGTTCTTAGGCGGGTGGCATATTGTTTGGCCCTTGCCAGACGGTTTGATTCAATTTGCGCCTGTGTTGTTGGGTTGCCAATAATGTCCTGTTTGTTGTTTGCGGTCGCTTTGGCTTTGGCAATGGCATTTTTCATAGCTTTATAAATGAAAAACCCGGCAATTGCAACTACAACCACTATCAGCATTGTTTTAAATGGTTTCATGGCTGTATTGGCCAGTTTTTCAACATTGCCGTTTTCAATGCCCTTGCTAATACTATCGGCTGCCGTTGCAGCTATTAATGGATTCATGGTTTAATCTCCGAAACCACCGGCTAATATTTTAACAATAGGGTTATTAATAAGGGTTAATATTTTATCCTTATAACCTTTTGCCTTAGCCGGGTCTGCTAATTCAATTAAAAAATATTGATGCTCTCCGAGTTCGTCTAAAACGTTCTGAATACCTTCTTTTGCAAGTCCGGCCATCATAACATCGGAAGCCTCAACTGTTACTGTTACATTAAATTTTTTCATAAAACACAATTAAAGTTTAAAATTGAAGCCGGTCAATAACCGACAAATCGGAAAACACCTTAGCCAGTAAATCGTAAACTTTTTGTTTGGCTGTTTCGTCCAGGTTGTAATAAGCCCTTATAATGGCTTGTAACTTTACATCAGAAACCGGCTTGAAATTATTGGCTGGCTGGGCTTGTGGTTGTGGTGCTTCACCAACGCCAACGGGTGCTTTACCCATGCTGCCCATAATCATAGGCGCAAACCCGGCTAATCCCTGTGCAATGTCGCCTACTACGCTGTTTTTATTACCGGCCAATTCTAATTCGGCCTTGTGCTTGTCAGCAATGGCATCCTCATACTTTCGTTTGTACTCCCTGGCTTCCTCTTTGGCATTTTCGTACATTATCCGGTATAACTCCGAATTGTTGTTATTGGCTACCATTGGCGAGCCATCAAAACCAGATAAACCATTAACCGGTTGCAAAGCGGAAAGGTCAAGCGTTATGGCTTCCTGTACCTGCCTTTGCGGGCTTGTTCCAATCAATCGTTTAGGTACAAGCATAATCCTTTTGTAAGTAGCCAGATAGGAGCGTATTAAATCAGCGCTTAACTCGTTTGTGGGCAAGTGCTTTCTTATTGTTCCCTGGTCTGTGTCAATATCGACAAAAGGATATGTTTTAATGATTGTTAGTGCGCTTTGAATTTCCATAACACAATTTTTAGCGTTTAATAACTCTGTACGGCATCACCCTTTGAGGCCGTGCCGCTGGTTTTGCAACCGGTTTAATAGGTTGTTTTACCATTGGCCGGGCGGTTGGCTTTGCACCTGGTTTAATGGTTTGCTTCACCGCAACCGGCTTGGCATTGGCGGTACGTTTCACCATTGGCCGGGCGGTTGGTTTTGCGCCTGGTTTAATGGTTTGCTTCACCGCAACCGGCTTGGCATTGGCGGTACGTTTCACCATTGGCCGGGCGGTTGGTTTTGCACTTGGTTTAATGGTACGCTTTACCCTTCGCCTTTGTGTTTTTGGCTTGGCACTATCAAGGTTAATATTGTTGTTTATTACAATGCCGGAAGGCGATTTTGCACCCGGTTTTAAGCCTCTTTTTAAGCGGCCTTTACCAAATCCGCCCTTGTTTTTACGTTTTAATCCGGGGTGCTTGTCGGTTAATTTAAGCGGTGTGGCTTGTTGGTTTTCGGGCTGCACCTCTGGTTTTCCGGTTGTTTCGATAACCGAATTTATTTTTACGCCATTCTTTTTTTTGGCGAATAATTTTTCAAAAAAACTCATCGTTTTACAATCTCCATTTGCATAATAAAAGGTTGTTTAAATAGCCGAATATCCCCGTTATAGGTAAACGCAACTTGTTTGCCTTCCTGGGTAATGGTGAAAGCCTTGTTTGCCTCAATGCCATTAATGAAAAAATCTATACCGTGCTTTTCGTCCGGCACTCTGCACCACCCTTGTAAAAATTCAGGGTTTGTTAGTTCAATAGTATCGCCATAAACAACCCTGAAACCTTCCCCGAAATTGAGAAAGGTTCTTAGTTGTGAGGTTGCGGAGCGGTTGATTAATCCAAATGCCATGTTATTTACTGATTAAGTTTGCAAAGGCCTTTGAGCTTTCAGTTAGCCGGTTGTACATGATTGTTAAATAGGCAAAGTCGCTATCTGCAACAATTTCAGGTTTAACAAACTCGACTTTGAGTACAGCCGTAGAAGTAAAAACAGTATTGGCCCCGGCCTCAAAACTTACCGCTTCACCTTCCTTTAATTCTTCGTAGCCATCGCCAAAACCGTAACGAATTGTAAAAGTTCCTTTATTCCGTAGTGTTACTACTGTAATATCGGCCAAAGGAAAATCTTCATTTTGGACAATGGTTTTCATTCCGGGATGTACTTTGTGCATCTGCTTTTATCTCCTTACTTTTTTCTGTTGAAATAGGCAATAGCAAACACGTGTAATACCTCCGGGTTGTTGGTTGCTTCCACACGAAAACGGAAATCACGGCCAAAGCCTTTTTGTGGCTTTATTTTAATAATTCTGTCCTCGTGTTTTTCGTTGAAACTTGGCCGTATCATGTGATAGGGCTGTGTTGGTAACAGCGTATGACCGTCAGAAGTGGTTACACCGACCTGAATGTGGCCGGTATAAGGCGTACCATCGGCTTTTGTAACCAGTAGCGCATAGCCGTTAATGGTTTCATAGGCATTGTTACCGGCAATTGTTATTTGTGTATCGGGTTGCGAAGCGGCCATAATAGCCCTTTCGGCCCTTACTTCATCATATTGAAACGGAATGGTATTCATTGGTAAATCTCCTTATTAATGGATTAAAAAAGGCCGGAAAAATCCGTTAAAATTCTTCCGGCCTTTCAAAAAAAATACGGCGTTAACGTTTTAACCTTAGTTTAGGCCGCTTTGCGGTCGCCAAACTTCATACCGTATAAAACAACCTGAATATACTGGTGCTTGTCGGTGGTTGTGTCCATAATTGCACCTTTGGGGGTAGAAAGGAAAATTTGTAAATCCTGACCGCCTTCAACCTTAATGGTTTTTTCAAGTTCTTTAGCCCATTCAGAAGCCACTACTTCTGATTCTTTGGCTAAAACAAGTTCAGCCACACGGATACGGAATTGCTCAAAACCACGGTTTTTCAAAATAAGTTCAGAGTTCAGCAACCAGGAAGGGAAATCCTTTTTAAGTTCTGAATAACTAATTAGGGCGGGTGATGCAGGGGCATCGGTTGCGGTTGACTTACCAAAGCGAACGGCAACGGCACGAATTAAACCATCGGCATCGGTCGGGGTTAACGTTCCGTTGAAATCGGAAACACCAACCTCTACTTTGCTGTTAGCATCGTTTAACGCCTGTTCGCCACCAATTGAAACCAGTTTTACAGAGTGCAAAAGGTTCAATTCGCTGATAAATTGGGTTGTAGGATTGTATTTTTGAGGAAAATACCTGTCCTTTAAAATGCGGATAAAATCCGCAGTACTTTTCTTAGCCATTTTTATAAACTCCTAAAATCTAAATTTTTAACTCTTTTAATTTGATTAAGCGGCTGCCATTGCAGCATCGAAGGTTGAACCAACGCCGGAAATAGCATCAAAATTATCGGTATTGCCAACACCTTCAATCATGGGAACATAGTAAGGCTCCAATTCGCCCACACCGTTAATCATGTAAATCATGCCGTTTTCATCCTGAACAATCTGGCCCACGCCTTCACCATCCAAACCGGAAAGGCCATCAATGCCATCAAAACCCTCGAAGCCGTTTACACTTCCGGCAATGTCTTTAATAAACCCGGTTGCACCGGTAACAGCCAGACCAGTAGCAACGCCTTTCAAGGTTTCGCTTTTGGCTTTGGTGAAAACCACAATTGCCAAAATAACCAAAAGGACACGGCCCATAATGGTATCCAAAAACTTAATTTTCTTTTGTGCTATTGAACCAAGAACAGCACCACCAACAGCAGCACCGGCATACATGGCCGCACTCCCGTAGTTACTTTTTAAAGTACTCATTTTGTCATCTCCAAAATTTCTAATTAATTAACTCTTTTTTACTGCAACATATACTAACACGATACCCAGGGCAACCAATGAAACAAGCATTATGCGGCTCTGGCTTCGCTGTTCAGTTCTGAATTGTTCAGCTTTCATTTGCTCGTTTTTTAAAGCCTCTGTTAGCTGTTTGTTTTGTTCTTCAATGTTTACCTGTTCCTTTTTAACCTCGTTGGTGGTTTCAAGGGCTTTTATGGCTACATTTTTAAGTTGGTTGGTAACTTCTTTTAAGCTGGCCCCATCGTCAACCATCTTTTTAATTTCAGTACCAAACGAGCCGGTAAACTTTGTAATTTGGTCTTTCAGGCCGGTATCAACCGCTTTAAGGCTCATAACAGTAGCTTTGTTAGCGGCTACTATTTTGTTATTAATTAAGTCTTTAATGGCCCCGTTTTCAGTGGCAAGTAAATCCTTAATAACATCGGTATTGCCCGGTGCAGCACCGCCCGAAGGTGTTAAATCCGGTTGAAGGGCGTTGGTTGCACTTGACACTAAGCCGGTGGCTGCATTTTTTAAGACTTCGCCCGGTTTTGGAGCGGGTTTTTTCTTTTTCTTTTTTCGGCCAAACAACTTTTTAACACCTTTAAAAGCCTTTGCGCCTACTTTTACACCCGTAGCAAGTGGTAAAATTCCCAAATTATCAGCACCGTAAAGCGGCATTACAAAGCGTTGGTTAAAATTGCCATTCAGATAATGACCACCATCAACGCCCTTAAACGACCAGGTGTCTAAACCGGGATGGTAATAAATATCGGCATAAACAAGTGGCTCACGGCTGGCAAAAGGAACAGCACCGTTTAACATACGAATGGGAAAGCCGTTTAAGCCTTTAATAGTACTCATAGCCTTGTCTTTTTTAAACAAATAGGGCTTTTCGGCATTAAAGGCATCCATCACGGGGTCAACGGTGAAATAGTGGCCGGGTTCGTTTACGTTTGATGTTTCTTTTTTAGGCACAACCACGTAAATATGTTGAAAACCACGGTTAGCGTTATAAGCTGCCATTCGTAAAAAGTGCGGAATGTTCAGGTTTGTAAGCACCGAAGAAATAAAAACGGTGTAACAATCGCAATCAACACCGCTTTTACGGTCGGCCCATGTTCGGGCGGGCCTTCTTATTTGCTCCTCAAAAGGGCTATCCTGTTTGTACTGGATATGATTGTAAATGAAATCGAATAAAGCCTTTAATGTAGCTTCTAAAGTGGTTTGCTTTAGCACGTTGGCAATATTGGCCGTATCTGATTTGTAACGGTTAACCATTTCAGGGATATACCGGTCAATGGTCATTTCATTTTCACCGTTTGGTGTAAATAAGGGGTCGGAATACTCCGGTTTTGGAAAGTAAGCATTAAACTCATTGCCCGGTTTAATGTTTCTTTTTCGGGATGCAACCACCCCGACACCGTTTAACATTCGTATGGGAAAACCGCTAACCATTAGTATTTAATCTCCTTTTCAATGTATTGGCCCAATAAATCGGCTTTAATTACAATGCTTATTTTGCCTTTTAACTGGCTTTCCATACCTTCCTTTAAGCTGCCTACAATCAGGTCAATAATTTGCGTGTTTGAAACGGTAAACTGAACATCGTTTATAATGGAAGACTGGGCGGGTATGGTTAAAGAACTAACGGGCGTTTGTGCCAGTAGTTTTTTGCCGCTGGCCGATAAACGGTAAATTTCAACCCTGTATTGATTGATTTTTATGGCTAAATCGGAAGGGTTTTTAATCAGGATGGAAGCCTTTAAAACGGTATCCAGTAAATTAAATTTATGGATTTTAAGCGAAACTAAAGAATACTCGGCCATGTTAACCAATTTTTTACTATTGGTACGCAACCAAAAAAACAACCCTGCGGCAAAAGCCACAATTAAAGCAATAACAGGTAATTGTTTGCTAAAACTCATTATTCATTCTCCTTTGTCGAACTTTCAGGACTTTCGACTTCTAAAACACCCTCGTTAATTAAAAAAGCCTCAATATTTTGGTTTAACTGGTGAATTTGAAACGCCAAAACGTAACGGCTCACATTTTCATCGTTTGGAATTTGTCCGGTTGCCTCTCTGAATGACTGGCGGGCCTGATTGATAAAATTTTCCATTGCTCCGTTTTTTAAAATTAAACCCCGGGGGACGTATCCCCTCACGGGGTTCACGGGTTACACATTTCACGGATGCAATGATAAACAGGGAAAAAATAACGATTGTGCAAAACTGTGCAAAACTGTGCATTTTTGTGCAAAACTGTGCAAAACTGTGCAAATTACTGTTAAATAGAAGATATATTTTAGAAAGAATCTAAGTAATAGAATGTTTAAAAATGTTATTTTTGAACCTAAACTAAAAACATTCGGGAGTTATGTTAATGCTCACAAAAAAGGAACTGGCAACCGCTTACAATATTCACCGCAATACGCTTGCAAAAAGGCTGAATGAAATTGGCGTTAAAAAATCGGGCCGCTTATCGCCCAGGGAACTTGCTTTAATTTTTGAGGAACTTGGAAAGCCGGAGTTTATAAAAAAACCTATCAATATTAACAGGTTTAAGGATGTTGTTTAGTAATTGGGGCGATACGGGTAAATACACCTTTCATTTACGAAGATGTTTGTTTATAATGGCCTTTGATACGCTTTTAGTTTTCATGCCTTTACTAATGTCATTACCTAATTTTGCATCAGTATTAACTATATTACCTTTAATTTTAAGCCACTTCAATATTTCGGAAATAAAAATCAATATCTTTTTTTCTTTTATAGAATTATCCATCTTGCAAAATTTAAAGTTCCCGAATTGCTTTAGGGAGCATTAATAAAAAAGGAATACACCTATCCCAATGCAAAGCATAATAATTGTAACCTAAAGCAATGTTTTCATAATAGGCCGGGCGGTTATCCCAATAATATTTTTCTGAATTTACAGACCAGGCCGATAAACCCAGCTTTGAAACCAAAAACCACTTTTCGAGTAACCGGGCCGCCCTTCCGTTGCCATCGGTAAACGGATGAATTAACGCCAGCCACAAATGAACCATTGAAGCATAGTAAAAAATCTCTTTATGGCTTAAATCACGATTTAAAAGCTGGTCAATATCATTAAACAGCTTGCTAAATTCCTGTTTAAGTTCGTGGGGTTCAACTGCTAAATAAACAGGCTTTAATGTTTTTGAATCCCTTATACCAACCTGTTCTTTTCTTAAAACACCCCTTTCTTTGGCGGGTAGCAAGGTTTTTGAAAGTAATCCATGCGCCTTTAAAAAGTTAGTTCTGTTTAATTTGCTAACAGATGCAAACTTGTAGGCTTGCATAAGGCTCTCTATTTCCTGTACTTCCTTTTTCTTTGGGGTTGTTTTTTTATCCCTGTTTCTGAAAAAGCTGTTTACATCAAGCGAATTACCTTCAATTTTAGACGAATAAAGCGAGGATGCAATAATATAATATTCAAAATCTTCGAGGGAAAAGTTTGTTTTGGCTCTTAGGGTGTTAAACACTTCAAGCCAATCAAAATTTAAGGCTTCGGTATATTGTTGCAGATATTTACCAGATATGATTTGCAGATGTTTACCCATGATTGAGGTGTTATTTACACAAAGTTATTCAAAATTTATTACTATTCCTGCGCCCCGTTGGTTTTCAAACCTGATTTTTACGTGTTTTACCGTGAAGTTTTGCGGAATTTCGCAAAGCGACAGTATTAAATTGTCTAAATCGCTTAAATCTGTGTTTTCGGGGTTGTGGTGTATGGAAATGGCCCCGTTTTTTGACTGGTAAACGGTGTTTATTTGGCCGTTATTGGCAATATTTGTACTCATTTTGCAAATTATTTAAAAATTGGTTTAACTGTTTGATAATTAACAATAACAATGCGCTTTATTTGCTTTTATTGTTGATTTTCACCATTATATAAAAATGGTAATTTTTTAAATATTTGATAATCAACAATAAAAAAAACAGTTATTTGCTAAATGTTGATTATCTGTGAAATACAACTTCGTTACTGCCTGTTATAACCGAAATAATTTTTACAAGCTGACTTACATTTTCGATAAAGGGAAGGAAAACAGCTTGTTCCTGGTCGCAACTCATTTCGGGCAGTTGCACAATTACCGGACTAAAACCACCGGCAACCGGAATTAATTCAAGGTAATGCGTAACAAAATCACGCCAATAATGGCCGTTTTCATCTTTTAAAAAGTAGTTTTTTTGTAGTAAATCAACTGATAGTTTTTGGTTTTCGTTGTACATAAGTCCATAGCTACAATTCGTTAAATTCCTGTACTGCTTTATCAAGGTTTGCCTTAATCTCTGTTTTAAGAACTTGTATAAGTTCCTGGCTTAAACCAAATGGTAAAAGCTGTTTTTCCCGGTAACCTTCATAATCATCGTATTCAATAATTATCAATGGGTTTCTGGATACTTCTTTTGTATCGGGCCACTCAAAACAATGAAGGGCTTCGGTTAACTTTTTGATTTTCTGATTAAGTTCGTTCGCTTTTTGTAAGGTTGTTACGTCCATAGTGGTATTTTTAAATGGTTTAAACTTTGTGTTTAGTACATCGCAGTTAAATTTATATATTGTTTAAAATAAGCTGGTTAGGGCGTTTTGTTTTGACTATTTCGGCCAGCTTTGTAAGTTCACAAATGGCATTATCAATTTGTTCGGGCATTTCGTGGGTGTTGAGCGTTTGCACCGACCAGGTTAATTGCGCCAGTATTGTATGAATCCGGTCAAGGGATATTTGGGCCATACGTGCGGTATTTTCGTTGGTGTTCATATTTTTGTAACTTTGTGAAAAGTGAATTAATTACTAAAAGCATTTTAAAAGATGAAATACATTGTAACCATTAATGAGCGCACGGCTAAGGGAAAAGCGTTGAGCGCATTTTTAAAGGCCGATGGAGTTGAAATGAAGCCATTAAAAAGTCTTAACGAGCTAAACGATGAACTATTGGCTGAAAAAATAAACCAAGCGGACAACCATCCCTTATTAACATACGAACAGGGCAAAGCCGAATTTTCACGAATTAAAAAGAGGTTAAACAAATGATTGTAAAGTTTAGAAAAAGTTTTTTTACCGACCTTGAAAGTGTTCAAAGGCTTGAAATGGTTGAAAATATTGAATTTTTGGCCGATTTTGCCAAGAAATGCGCAACGCCCGAAGAAATACCGGGATTTAAAAGGCTTAGGCAATATCCGGGTAAAGCCCGAATTGAGGCCGCCCCTTTTCGTGTAGGCGTAGAGGTAAGCGGAAATACTATTATTTTTTGCAGAATTATTCATCGTTCGGTTTTTTACAATCAGTTTCCATGATATTTTAGCTGTTTTTAATAAAATTGCTATGTCAAAATCTTGCCAAGTTCGATGATAAAGCAATCATCGTAACATCCGTTATCCTGGTCAAATTCTATGGTGTTAATGCACCATTCTGTTTTAGGCTTTCCAATTCTTATGCCTTTACATTCTACCATGATTGCAGGTGTTGGTTTCCTTGTTTTAAGCGGTTTTTTTCGTTTGATTTACCCGCTGTTTGGCCGTTTCAATAAGGCTGGGCAGCGATTTGTTTTTTATAGCGTTTACAATTTCTTCCAGTTCAAGGGTGTCAAATTCGGCCCTGGTTAATTTTTTTTCCTGTTTTACCTTTAAGCCCCAAAGTATGGCATCGGCAAAAACAAGGTTTTCACTATTTCGCTGTGGTTCTTTAATTATACGTTTAAGTTCTTGGGCTTTCATGGCTTTATCGTGCTGTTCCATTACCCGGAACCGTTCTTTTAACAGCCATTTGCGCACGTTAACCACGGTTACACGGGTTTCGATGTATTCGGTGGCGGCGGCTGTGCCGTTAGCAAAGGCCCGGCGAACATCGGCCACCGTAAAGAGCCGAAACATAGGCGCATCCAGATACTCCAAAAGCGATTCAACGGTTTGCAAAACAATTTGAGTTTCCAACACCTGGCCGCTTTCAAACATGAATTTACTTACGGTTGAGGACAAAAAATCAAATTTTTCCTGTTTGGCTAATAGGTAAAAGGTTCTTTCTTCCATTGTTCGAATATTTTTAAAATGGTTGTTAATGCAAGGTTTTTCCTATTTCTTGTATCTCCTTCATAACTTCGTCATAGGTTTTTTTCCGGGGCCGGGCCGGAGGGTATCCGGGGGCGGTTTTATTTTCGGCCTGTTTTAGCTTATTTTTCCAGTTTTGAGCGTTCCAGCCACCGTTTGTGTAGTTTTGCGCCTGTTCGCCCAAAAATGAGCCGAATCCGTGCGTTTTTTCGGCTGTTTTGGCTTTGTATTCTTTGTAGGCTTCAAACTGGCTTTTGAAATGTTCTAATTGGCCGTTTTGCAAAAGTGTATTAACAAAGTGGCTTACCTGTGTGGCTTTGTCGGGGTTGTTTTGGGGTGTAAACCCAAAAAAAGAAAGAATTGAATTAAAAATTTGGCTTTCGCCTATACACACATTAATATTATTATCCTTATTAATATTATTTATATTATTCGTTGTGGTCGTTTGTTGGTCAATTGTTGGTCGTTCAAAGGTCGTTTGTTGGTCGTTTTGTTGGTCGTTTTGTTGGTCGTTTGATTTTTTATAAGTTTGATAAAGGTCATAATTACAGACAGTTATCAATGTGTATCTGTTGGTCGTTTTAATGGCTATTTCATTGGTCATTTTTAATCTACTAAGGCAAGTTCTTACCTGACGTTCTGTTAATCCTGTGTCTCGGCAAATTTTTTCCCTTGATGTTATTAGGTTACCCCGTTCAATTGATATGCCTTGCCATTTCTTCGATGAATGATTAGCTTCTATTAATAAGTAGATGAAAATTTGAACCATTTCGGGCTTTTGAAACCATTCCCAATATTTAAATTTTCGGAATAAGTAAATAAAAGTATCATTCATGGTTATTTACTTTCTTATGTTCATTGATAATTAGCTCGATAGTGGCATTAATATTAGGAATGTCTTTGCTCAATTTGTGGTGTAACCCTTTTTCTTTGCTTACGATAGTTAAATAATGATAAACTTTTTGGTCAACTCTTATTCCGATAAATTTCTTTTTTGCCATATTGAATAATTATTTGTAAATTTGAATTTAAATATTTGTAAAACATAAAATGTTTAGCAAAACTAAACTGAAAATTCAATAAATGAAACAAAAAGAATAAAAAATTATACACATTTCACTAAATAAATGAATATGAATACTTTCGGGAATAGGCTAAAAGAATCCTTAAAGGAAAAGAGAATAAAATCTATTGAATTGGCAGAGGTGGCCGGAGTAAGTAAGTCGGCTATTAGCTTTTATATTAATGATAAAAGTTTTCCAAATCAGGATTTTTTTAGAGCCTTAAAAAAGTTAATTCCAGAACTTAATTTAAACTGGTTATTGATTGGTGATGGTATGATGTTAGAAAGCGGTGAACACCCTAAAGAATTATCCGCCCTACAAAAAGAACTAAAGGAATCAAAAGCCCGTGAGCGTGAGTTAACGGATGCTTTGGTTAATATGAGTCGTTTGGTTGGTAAAACGCCATTAGCAAAGAGTAAGGGTGTATATGCTCCGGCTAACTTATTTTTGCATGAAAACCGCCTTTGGTTTGATGCTAAACATACAGTTAATTATACACCCCGGTTTGCACATTAGCAAACTGCCCGGAAAACAAGAATTTTGGAAGGTTAGTAGTTTTATCAAAAACAAAACGACAGAATGTTACCTCCACCTGGCACCATCCTGTCGTAAACGTTTCGCTTCTAAACTTAATTCAAAACATAAAATATCAACTCTTTAAAAATTATACTACTGTCATGCCTATCATTGTCAGTGGTAAGATGTTAGTTGTTAGTTGTCATTTATTAATAAAAAAGGAAGGAACTACGAACTGTAAACCAGGAACTAAAAAACTAACCACTAACAACTTCTGCCTTAAAACTGATTACTTATCTCTAATTAACCTTAGGCCCCCTGATGGTTTCAATAATCACTACCCCATTGGCACCCCTACTGCCATAAATAGCCGATGAGCCATCTTTAACAACATTAATGGTCCGCACCTGACAGGGACTAAGATTCGATAGCGAATTAACCACCATTCCATCAACCACATACAATGCACAATTAGATGCATTAATCGAATTCTGGCCTCTTATCTGTACTTCAGGCTCTCCGCTAGTTCCAATCACCTGAACCCCAGGGAATCGACCACGAATCAATTCATAAATACTGGTATATTTACAGAAATCTTCATTGTTATTTTCAAGGTAGGATACCGCACTGGTCATTTGCCGCTCTGTAACATATCCGTAACCAATTGCTATTTCTTTGTTCTTTGGAGTGTTTATAAACTGCAACTTTACGGTTAACGAATCGGTGGTGGAAGGCTTAATTTTAACACGGTTCGATTTAAAAACCTTCCCTTTAAATATCAGTATATCGTTGTCGTGACAAACTATGAAAAACTCTCCAACAGAATCGGTCTTAACCCAACTTTTAGCTTTTTTTGCTTTCACATCAATATTGCCAACTCTTAAATCATTTAAGGTGGTTACTTTTCCTCGAACAACTTTAGACTGCCCATTCACATTGGAAAAGGCAAAAATGAAAAGTCCCGATAAAATAATAGCCAACAGGCTAAAATTCCAATTGAAAAATCTGTTATTGCTCTTCATGTCTCAAATATTAATTTTATAAATGTAGCAAATTATCAGCAACCTATTTGCTTATAATGATTTAAACCTGTTACCGAATGCCTAAAGTCCCCTTTGGGGAGCATATAAAATTTATATTAAAAAACCGGTAAAATGAAAATCAGATGTTATCCGTTTTAAATAATGACTTGAATTCAGAAAAAACCCCTACTCTGCGGATAAAAAATACATAAAATATCTGGAAGTCATTAACTACATGAGAAAAATACGATTTTTTTTCATCCACGCCTGAAATTAACCTATCAAAATAATATTATTTGTACCAATTTTGAAAGAAACTTATCTTTTGGTTCATTTTTTGATAAATTACAAAAGTGGTTGATCACCTAAACATTGAATCATTCATAAACACCTTCTTAACGAAAAAAATTATGAACCTCTGGTTAATTAAATTTTTTGGCCTTTATACAAAAAACTAAAACCTTAAACGAGCATGATTCGTAGAAAAAAATTCAGGAAGGAAATTCATCATGCGAGTTCCATCCAGCCATACTTTAAAAATACTAACGGATGAAAATGAAACTTTTACTAGGTACAGGCTTACTTTTAAGCCTTTCTTTGGGATTTGGAAGCTGTAAATCGAAAGAAAAAGCCGCTTCAAAAACCGCCACTAACAGCGAAATTGGCACCATACTGGAAAACATGCCATGTGAAGATGCCGGCCGTTCCGACAAAAACTACTTCAGAGCCAGTTCAATGTCGACCAGTTCCGACCTGCAACTCTCAAAAGAAAAAGCCCTCCTGCTGGCCAAGCAACGTTTAGTAACGCTTATTAATTCAAATACCAAGTCGGTTACCGACAGGTATGTTAACGAACGAGAAGTTGGCGATGCAGCTGAATTTGAGCAAAAATTTGAAAACCTCACCCGTGAAGTGGCCGATGAAACGCTCAACAACATTGTAGTAATCTGCGAAAAATCAAGCGTACTCTCAAACAAGCAATATCGCTCATTCATCGCCATTCAGGTTTCCAAAGAAGATATTATTAATGGGTTCTCAAGAAAAGTTTCCAGAGACCAAAAACTTCAGCTCGATTACGACAAAAAGAAGTTTGAAGAAATCTTCAACCAGGAAATGGAAAAAATGGCCAACGAAAGGGGTTATTAATATTTTTAGGTTGATGCTGATAAAGAAGCTACAGAAAACTTTTTCCTTAATTTTTAAAAAAGATTATCATATAGTTGCTTAATTAACACGAAAAAGGTTATCTTTGCGGCTCAAATTTATTAGACACAACTTGTTATGTATTTGAACACAGAAGTAAAAAAGGAAATCTTTGCGAAGTACGGAAAGTCTAATACTGATACTGGTTCCGCTGAGAGCCAGATTGCATTATTTTCTCACCGTATTCTGCATTTGACTGAGCATCTCAAGTCAAACAAAAAAGATTATAGCACAGAACACGCTTTGGTTAAACTGGTAGGTAAGCGTCGTCGTTTACTCGATTACCTGAAAAACAAAGACATTGAAAGGTACAGAGCTATTATTAAGGATTTGAATATCCGGAAGTAATAACAGTTCTAAAAAGCGTAGCAAGGCAATTCTCACAGCGAGAATTGCCTTGTTTGTTTTAGATCAAATCCTCAAATACCATATCAAACACCATAAAGCAATATTCCAATGGCTATAATTGCTAAGAATCAAAATGAGAGTTGCTGAATTAATACTAAAAATGAATTATTATAACAAAATGCACAATATGATAGGATATTATCTATCTTTGCGGGGAATTTAATAGGAAAAAAATATGATTAAACCAATTGAAAAAGTAATCGACCTTGGCGATGGAAGGTCGATAGTGATTGAAACCGGAAAACTTGCTAAACAGGCCGATGGCTCGGTTGTTGTACGCATGGGTAACACCTACCTGCTGGCCACTGTGGTTTCAGCTCAGGAAGCAAAGCCCGGAACTGATTTTATGCCTTTATCTGTTGAATATAAAGAGAAATTCTCTGCTGCCGGTAGATTTCCCGGTGGTTTCCAAAAAAGAGAAGCCAAAGCTTCTGATTACGAAATTCTGGTATCCCGTTTGGTCGACAGAGCCTTAAGACCTCTATTCCCCGACGATTTTCACGCCGAAACCTTTGTAACCATTACCCTTATATCGGCCGATAAAGAAAGCACTCCCGATGCGCTGGCTGGTCTGGCTGCTTCTGCTGCACTGGCTGTTTCCGATATCCCATTTAACGGACCAATCTCTGAAGTACGTGTTGCACGCATCAACGGAAAACTGGTTGTTAACCCAACCGCTTCTGAACTTAAAAATGCCGACCTCGACATTATGGTGGGTGCATCTTACGACAATATAATGATGGTGGAAGGCGAAATGAAAGAAGTTTCTGAAGCCGAACTGCTCGAAGCCATGAAAGTAGCACACGATGCCATTAAAGTGCATTGCAAAGTGCAAATGGAACTTACCGAACTTGTTGGCAAAACAAAAAAACGTGAATATTGCCACGAAGAAAACGACGAAGAACTTCGCCAAAAAGTTTGGAAAGAAACCTATGATAAAGCTTATGCCGTAGCGCGCAAAGCCAATCCTAACAAACACGAACGTTTAGATGCGTTTAAGAGTATTTGCGACGAGTTTATTGCCACCAACTACGAAGGCATTGAAGAAAGTGAGATCCCTGTTGAGTTGATTAAAAAATATTACCACGATGTTGAAAAAGAGGCCGTTCGTAGATTAATGTTGGATGAAGGGTTGCGTCTCGATGGTCGTAAAATGAATGAAATTCGCCCAATCTGGTGCGAAGTCGACTACCTGCCAATGCCTCACGGTTCTGCTATTTTTACCCGCGGCGAAACACAGTCGTTAACAACTGTTACCCTTGGCACCAAACTCGACGAAAAAATTGTTGACGACGCATTGAATAAAAGCATCGACCGATTCCTGTTGCATTATAATTTCCCTCCATTCTCGACCAACGAGGCCAAGCCATACAGAGGGGTTGGACGACGTGAAATCGGGCATGGCAATCTTGCCCTGAGAGCGCTCAAAGGTATGCTCCCCGATGAGAACCCTTATGTAGTGCGCATTGTTTCAGATATTCTTGAATCAAACGGTTCATCATCTATGGCAACTGTATGTGCCGGAACACTGGCATTAATGGATGCAGGAATAAAAATTAAACGCCCTGTTTCAGGTATTGCCATGGGCTTAATATCAGACCCCAAAACCGGAAAGTTTGCCGTACTATCTGACATTCTTGGAGATGAAGACCACCTGGGCGACATGGACTTTAAAGTTACAGGTACAGAAAAAGGTATCACTGCAACTCAAATGGATATCAAAGTAGATGGCTTATCGTACGAGATTCTTGAAAAAGCACTGGCTCAGGCTAAAGAAGGACGCGAGCACATTCTTGGAAAAATGCTCGAAACCATAAGCGAACCTCGTGCCGACTACAAACCACACGCCCCTCGCATTGTTACCGTTCGAATTCCTAAGGAAATGATTGGTGCTGTGATAGGCCCCGGCGGAAAAATCATTCAGGAAATACAGGCAACCACAGGAACCATTATTGCCATTACTGAAGAAGGAATGTTTGGCAATGTGGATATTTCTGCAGATAATAAAGAGGCCATCGACAAAGCTCTTGAGCGCATAAACGCTATTGTTGCCGTACCTGAAATTGGAAAAATCTACTCCGGAAAAGTGAAGTCAATTGTTCCTTTTGGAGCTTTTGTTGAAATTCTTCCCGGCAAAGATGGGTTATTGCATATTTCAGAAATTGACTGGAAAAGAATTGAAAAGGCTGAAGATGTTTTAAAAGAAGGCCAGGTAATTGAAGTTAAACTGATTGAGGTTGACAACAAATCAGGCAAACTGAAACTTTCCCGTAAAGTGCTTCTTCCAAAACCTGAACGCGATTCAGAAAAAAAGTAACAAACTTTATTTAACATAAAAAGCGTTCGAAATCATGGTGTTTCGGACGCTTTTTTGTTTTAACCAATATCTTAAAAAAGTTTAGAGGAGCTTTCTAAAATCAGGTTTCTTAAACCAGTGGTTTGAGTTTATATAAATTACTACTACTTTTATATATCAGATAAAAATGAATTAAAGAACATTCGGGGTTAGTCTCTTCAATTATTGTTTTTTATACACCCCCGAAACAAGAACGATTGCAGAAATGAGCGATAGAAAAATGACATTGCCCGAATGGCATCACTTTTTGGAAGAAAAATTTCGGGAAACACCTCGCGAATCCATTCGTTTTTTTAGTCTGGAAGCATTACCCAGATTAATGCATGTATTGGATAATCAAAGGCATTTTTGCCCTGAATGTGCCATTTATTTCGACAAGTTACTATCAATGATAATCGATGTTCCAACATGGATTAGAAACAATGCACCCGAGGTTGAATTGTTTCGCAAACAATTGCACGATACTACTCGTTACCTTGAGTCGAAGCACGGCTTATTTCCAAAAGGCTTATGGCTTTCGCGATTTTCCAGTTTTGGAATTATCTTTGGCCTGCTTGGAGGTTTTGCCGTTTATGCTATATTCGACGAAATTACATTATCCGGAATACTGATTCTGGGAGCAGCCACAGGAATGATGTTGGGATGGATACTCGGCAAGATTAAAGAGCATCAGTTAAAGAAAGATGGTAAACTATATTAACGGTAAGTAAAAATTAAATAATAGACAAACAAAGCACCATGAAGCAGGCTTTGTTAGTTGAAAAAAAATCAGCTCAACTCATGGACATTATATTCTTTTAATACTTAAATAATTATTGATAAATGAGAAATCTTGTTCTTCCTCTGCTAATGGTGGCAACAATTACAACCCTTACATTCAGTTGTAAACAAAAGGCCACTGAAGGCTTTTCATACCCTGTAACCCAAACAGTTGATACCATTGATACTTATTTTGGCCATCAGGTTCCGGATCCTTACCGGTGGCTCGAAGATGACCAATCGCCCGAAACAAAAGCTTGGGTTGCAGCCCAAAACCAGGTTACCAATGCCTTCCTGCAAAAAATACCATTCCGCGACAGCATTAAAAGTCGTTTGCAAAGTGTTTGGTCGTACGCCAGGCAAAGTGCCCCAAAAATGAAAGGCAACTATCAGTTCTATTACCGAAACAACGGTAAGCAAAATCACTCTGTATTGTATGTTAAAAAAAACGGGGATGAAGCCGAAAGAGTATTAATTGATCCGAACCTTTTCTCTGAGGATGGAACCGTTTCATTGGCTTCGGTTTCTGCATCAAAAAACGGCAAATACATAGCTTATGCTATTTCTAAAGGTGGTTCGGACTGGAGGGAAGTTTTTGTAAAAGATGTGGAGACAGGAGTCGATCTCCCCGACCATTTGAAATGGGTTAAATTTTCCGATTTTTCGTGGGATGATGATGGTTTTTACTACAACCGTTACGATGCTCCCTCTTCAGGGTCTGAGTTATCACAGGCCAACACCAACCAAAAAGTATTTTATCATAAACTAAACAACAGCCAGGATAAGGATATTTTAATTCATCAGGATCCTGATTTCCCTCAAAGAAATTTTGGTGCCCAAATCGATGAATCGGGCAAATTTCTTTTATTGTCAACCAGCCAGTCAACCAAAGGAAACACCTTACAAATCAGACCTGCAAAAGGTGTGCTACCCTGGTTAACAGCCGACAGCGATTTTATTACCACCAGTTTGTATATTGGCACAGTAAACGGAAAGTTGTGGGTGCTTACCAATAACGATGCTGCCCGCTACCGTCTCATGGCCATCAATCCTGCAAAACCAGCTTACGTAAACTGGGAAGAAGTTATTCCTGAATCAGGAAACGTTCTGAAAGGAATTTCCATTTCTCAGGATTATGTGATTGCCCATTACATGGTGGATGTTCAATCACAACTTAAAGTTTTTAATAAAATCGGAAACTATCTTTTTGATATTGAACTACCTCAGGCAGGATCGGTAAGTTCTATTGAAACCAATTCGAAAAGCAATCAGCTTTATTTCACCTTTAACGCTTATACAGTGCCCGAACAGGTTTTATCCTACAATATCGACAACCGCAAACTTGAAAAAGCATTTGTTCCCAATGTTGATTTTGATTCTGATGCTTACCAAACCAGGCTTGTTTTTGTAGAAGCTCAGGATGGCGCTCAGGTTCCGCTATACATTGTACACAAAAAGGGACTGATTTTGAATGGCAATAATCCAACCCTGTTATATGGCTATGGCGGTTTTAATGTGGTATATCCACCCCGTTTTGACGCCCGCTTGGTGCCATGGCTCGAAAATGGCGGTGTTTATGTTAATGCCCACATTAGAGGTGGTGGCGAATATGGCGAAGATTGGTACACCTCGGGCATTAAAATGAATAAGCAACGCGTTTTCGACGATTTTATACTCGCCGCAGAAAAAATTATTGAAATGGGATACACCAGCAACCAGAAATTGGCTATTTATGGAGGTTCAAACGGTGGACTGTTGGTTGGAGCGGTGGCCAACCAAAGACCCGATTTGTTTAAAGTTGCCCTGCCGGCAGTGGGTGTTATGGATATGCTCAGGTATCAATATTTCACCATTGGTTGGGCCTGGGCCGGTGATTATGGTCGCAGCGACGATAGCGAAGAAATGTTCCGTTATCTGTATAGTTATTCGCCTTTGCATAACATTCCTGTTACCAATCAATTTCCGGCAGTTCTGGTTACAACCGCCGACCACGACGACCGCGTGGTTCCAGCTCATTCGTTCAAATACATTGCCGCCTTGCAGAAAAACTATAGCGGCAATGCTCCGGTAATGATCCGAATTGAAACAAAAGCCGGCCACGGAGCAGGAAAACCAATTTCAATGCAAATTGATGAAGTTGCTGACAGATGGGCATTTGCACTATACAATATGAATGAAAGTTTTAAAAAACCTTAATTTTAAAGTAACACCCAACAATTAATGAATATTTACGTTATATTTATCTGACAGAGCACATGTTAGTGTTATTTTTAAACGATTTAATACCATAATGTTTTATCAATGTGTATTTTTGTTTGACTAAATGTATAGAATAGTTGAATAAAATTGCAAATTCCTTATATTTGCAAATAATACCAATTGAAACTTTTATTTTTTGAAAACATTATTATATTTGTAATAGAGTTGAGAAATAGTTCAAGAACAAATAATTAAGCTAACATTATGAAAAGAACAAGTATTAAATTTTTTGCTTATCTGGCTCTTGCCGCCGTTGTCGCTGGTTGTTCCAGTCTCGACAAAATGAGGAAAGGTGCTGCAGGTATTACCTATACTGTTACTCCTGAGGTTCTTGAAGCTCATGGTGGTAAAGTAGATGTAAACATCAGAGTACAAATCCCATCAAACTATTTTGACAGAAAAGCTACTCTTGTGGCTACCCCTGTTCTTGTTTATGAAGGTGGCGAAACAGCTTTCCCAAGTTATACAGTACAAGGTGACAGAGCTACTGGTAATGCTCAGGTTATTTCCAGAGGCGTTGGAGGTCAGGTTAACTACACCAATTCTGTAGCCTACAACGAAAACATGAGGGTGTCTGATCTGGTTGTACGCATCAGAGCTTCAAAAGGAACTGCATCTTTAGATTTTGAACCAGTTAAAATTGCTGAAGGTGTTATTTCAACCAGCGGTATGGTTGCCGCTCAAGGAATTCAGGGATCCATTGGTAGAGACCAATTCCAGCGCATCATTCCTATTACCAAAAGCGCTGAAATTCTATTTCTTATCCAACAGGCTACTCTGCGTAACACTGAGTTAACCAAAGAAGAAGTAAGAGCTCTTAACAATTTTATTAAAAACGCTCAGGCTGCCGAAAATCAACAATTTAAAGGTGTTGACATTTCAGCATATGCTTCACCCGATGGCCCAATTGATTTAAACACCCGTTTGGCTTCTCAGCGCGAAAGTGTTGCTAAAGGATATCTTTCAGGCGAATTGAAAAAATCAAAAGTAGACGCTACTTCTGCTGATTTCTTTAGCTTGAAAAACACACCTGAAGACTGGGAAGGCTTTAAAGCTTTAATGGAAAAAAGCAACATTCAGGACAAAGATCTGATTTTACGTGTTCTTTCAATGTACAACGATCCTGAAGTACGTGAGCGTGAAATCAAGAATATGGCTAACACTTACAAAGTGATAGCTGACGAGATTCTTCCAAAACTGCGTCGTTCAAAACTGAATGTAAATGTTGAAGAAATTGGCAAATCTGACGAAGAAATTTCTGCTCTTGCTTCTTCAGATCCATCAAAACTAAACCTTGAAGAAATTCTTTACAGCGCCACTCTTACTAAAGATGTAGATAAGCAATTAGCCATTTACAAAGCTGCTGCCGCTCAATATCCAAACGACTGGAGAACTCATAACAACGTTGGTTTTGCTCTTTATCAGAAAGGCGACTTAGCAGGAGCTAAAGTTGCTTTCGAAAAAGCCAACTCAGTAAAAGCCAATCAGCCTGAAGTAATGAATAACCTTGGTGTTATTGCCCTTCGCAGTGGCGATATGGCTAAAGCTGAAGAGTACTTTGGAGCTGCTGCCGGTGCCGGTGCTGAGTTAGACAATAACTTAGGTGTTGTTGCTATCTACAAAGGTATGTACGACGAGGCTGTTCGTTATTTTGGTAACAGCACCAGCTGCAATGCTGCTCTTGCTAAAATCCTTGCCAAAAATTACGATGCTGCTCTTTCTACCCTCAATGCCAATACTATGGAAGTGGGTCTGAAATATTATCTGAAAGCCATTGTTGGTGCACGCACAAAAGACACCGACTTAATGTTTAACAACTTACGTAAAGCTGTTGAACTTGACAGCAAATACAAAAAAGTTGCTGCTACCGATATGGAATTTTCAAAATTCTTCGGTGACGCTACTTTCAGATCAATTGTTCAGTAAGCACCATCATCAATATTAATAAAAAAGGCGCCATAGGCGCCTTTTTTTATAACTTAAAAATAAATTGAGTAACTGTTTAAATTTTATATTGAAATTTTTATTAAGATGATTAGAATTGAAGTTTACACAATCCCGAGTATCGGGATAAAATTATTAGATGGATAGATAAGTCTGGAAAGATGCCAAGACATCTATAATAGCTTACAAATCTTCTCTATCTATCTTATCCCGATTCTCGTGACCTCAAGACGCAGACGCAGTTCCAATTTGTCGGAAACGCGATGCTTCGCTTCTAAAAATCTTATATCTAAATTTAAACAGTTTCTGAGCTATATCTAATTTAAAATCTTTCAAACGAATAATTATTGAACTTTCATTGTGATTCCAGCATTCCAATAGACTTTACAACTTCCCACAAAACAATGCCTACCGACACAGAAATATTTAAAGAATGCTTAGTGCCAAATTGAGGAATCTCAATACATTGATTACAGTTATCGATTACCTGCTGCTGCACACCTTTCACTTCATTTCCAAAAATCAACGCATATTTTTGCTCTTTACTGCATTTAAAATCAGTTAACAAAACGCTATTCTCAACCTGCTCAATACCAATAATGGTGTAGCCTTTCTCCTTCAACAAATTAACCGCATCGAGCGTATTTTCGAAATATTTCCAGGCAACAGATTCCTCCGCACCCAAAGCCGATTTGTGAATTTCGTTATGAGGCGGTGTTGCAGTAATGCCACATAAATAAACGGCTTCAATACAAAAAGCATCGCCAGTTCTGAATACACTGCCAACATTATGAAGGCTTCGAACGTTATCTAAAATAATAACAACAGGATGTTTTTCAGTTTTTTTAAACTCTTCGATTGTTAATCTGTTTAATTCAGTAATAAGGAGTTTACGCATATAATAAAAATAAAGGTGGATGCAAAAATAACACTATTCCACTTTATAATGATACAATAAAAATTACATATTAGAACCAATCTGTTGATGCTATGAACATTCACGAATATCAGGCTAAGGCTATTCTTAAAAACAATGGTGTAACCATTCAGGAGGGCATCGCTGTTTCCTCTCCATCGGAAGCTGTTGACGCTGCAAAGAAGCTTCAGGAACAAACCGGAACCCGTTGGTGGGTAATAAAAGCACAGATTCATGCCGGAGGACGTGGTAAAGGTGGCGGTGTTAAGCTTGCCAAATCACTCGAAGAGGTTGAATCCATTACCTCTAAAATGATTGGAATGAATCTGGTTACACATCAAACAGGGCCAAAAGGAAAAACGGTTCATAAAGTATTGGTTGCTCAGGATGTATATTATCCTGGCCCATCAAACCGGATGGAATTTTACATGAGTATTCTGCTTAACCGTAAAACAGGGAAAAACATTGTGATGTACTCGCCTGATGGAGGTGTTGACATTGAAGAGGTAGCTGCCACCAATCCGGAAAGAATATTTCGTGAAGAAATTGGCATGGCCTGCGGCCTGATGCCGTTTCAAAGCCGTAGAATAGCTTTCAACCTTGGATTATCGGGAGCTGTGGCCAAAGAAATGGTAACCTTTGTAGAGAATTTATACAAAGCTTATTTGGCCGCAGATGCCACACTGGTGGAGATTAATCCGGTTTTAAAAACTACTGATGATAAAATATTGGCGGTAGATGCTAAAGTGAATCTGGATGATAATGCTTTATTCCGCCATCCGGAATTTGTACCTTTACGAGACTTATCGGAAGAAGACCCGGCCGAAACCGAAGCAACCAAAAACAATCTGAATTTTGTTAAACTCGATGGAAATGTTGGTTGCATGGTTAACGGAGCCGGATTAGCCATGGCAACCATGGACATTATTAAATTATCGGGCGGCGAACCTGCCAACTTCCTGGATGTTGGTGGTGGAGCCAATGCTAAAACCGTGGAAGCAGGGTTAAAAATTATCCTTTCCGACCAAAATGTTAAAGCCATCCTCATTAATATATTTGGCGGCATAGTGCGCTGCGATCGGGTTGCCAACGGGGTGGTGGAGGCCTATCGTAATCTGGGAAATATCAATGTCCCCATAATTGTTCGGCTTCAGGGAACCAATGCCATTGAAGGAAAGGAAGTTATTGATAATTCAGGTTTAAAGGTTTACTCAGCCATTTCGCTTCAGGAAGCTGCTGATCTGGTTAAAAAACTTGTATAAGTTAGACAGGATTTTTATATTGGAACCATAATATCTCTCCATTGCTGTTTTCTAAAACAAGTTCCGGAACGATATGCCTGACCTATTGATAAATAACACAAAAGCATGACAAGTCATCAGAAATACATTGGAGCTCATGTGAGCGCATCGGGAGGTGTAGAAAACGCACCGTTAAATGCTGTTGCCATTGGCGCCAATGCTTTTGCTCTTTTTACTAAAAATCAACGTCAGTGGGTAGCAAAACCACTTTCTCAGGAAAGCATTGACTTATTTCGCGAGAATTGCATTAAATTCAATTTTAAGTCTGAATTTATCCTGCCTCACGATAGCTACCTGATTAATCTGGGGCATCCAAAAACCGAAGGCCTGGAGAAATCGAGAATGGCCTTTCTCGACGAAATGCAGCGATGCGAACAATTAGGTTTAACCTTGCTGAATTTCCATCCCGGAAGTCACCTCAACGAAGTTTCGGAAGAAAAATGCCTGCGCACCATAGCTGAATCGATTAACCAGACTCTTGATAAAACCAGAGGCGTTACTGCCGTTATTGAAAACACATCGGGGCAAGGCTCCAATGTGGGCAACAAATTTGAGCATTTGGCAGCCATTATTCATTGGGTTGAAGATAAAACACGAATTGGCGTATGCATTGACACCTGCCATACCTATACAGCGGGCTACAATTTAACTACCAATGATGGGTATGTGCAAACCTGGAAGCAATTCGATGAGATTGTAGGCTCAGGATACCTGAAAGCCATTCACTTAAATGATAGCAAAAAGACTTTGGGAAGCAGAGTTGACCGCCATGATAATATTGGTGAAGGACTGATGGGTTCAGATTTTTTCGCTAAATTTATCAACGATTCCAGGTTTAACCATATTCCAATTATTCTGGAAACACCTGACGAAAGCAAATGGGCCCGGGAAATAGTCTGGTTAAGAAGTCAGATAAACTCATAAAATACAGAAGCGCATAGAGCTTGGTATTAATGCTTAAATTAGCAATGAAAAGGGCTCAGTTTTTGAGGGTTTTTCAAATTATAAACAGATGAAAACTGTTCTTGTCATATTAGTAACCATCGCCTCTTCAATATGGAGCTCTCCTCTGTTATCGCAGGTGCAAACCCCGGTTAATGATTTGGACCAGACAGTTATATTACGGGGAAAAGTGATTGAAGGCGACACCCTCCCCCATGTTTATTTAAAAGAAGTAGTTATTATTCCACCGTGGAAATTTGCCAACCAACGTGAATACGTACGTTATACCAGATTAGTACATAATGTAAAAGTCACCCTGCCTTACGCCCGCATTGCATCGGCCAAACTGATGGAAATTAATCAGGAAATGGCCAAAATAAAAGGCGATAAAGAACGTAAAAAGTATCTGAAAGAAGCCGAGAAAAAGCTGTTTGCCGAATTTGAGGCTCCGATTCGCAAGTTAACATTTTCGCAGGGCAAATTATTAATTCGACTTATCGATAGGGAAACCGGTAATACCAGCTTTGAACTGATAAGGCAATACAAAGGCAAAGTGTCGGCATTTTTCTGGCAAGGTATTGCCCGCATTTTTGGGGCCAATTTAAAAGATGAATATGATGCCGAAAGGGATGATAAAATGGTAGAACATATTATCCTTTTAATTGACAACGGACTAATATAAAAAAGAGAAGCCGCCAAAAGAATAAACATGGCTGCCTCTTTAATATTTCAGATAACCTGATGAATTCAAAAACTACTTCATCAATCTCATAAGCTCCCGGATAAGATTTTCTGCGCCACGGGCAATCTGGTCAACTCGGGCATCCAGCATATAACAAGGCGTTGACACCACCTTGTGACGATAGTCAACAATTACTTCTTCATGAGTTGTGATGGTGTGCTTGCCATTCATTTTTTGAATGGCCATTGCTGTTGATTCATCACTACCAATAGTAACCTCTACCCCACCAATTATTTTTGGAATTAAAACCGGTGCAATACACATAACACCTATCGGTTTCCCTAAAAGATGTGCTTTTTTAATTACCTGTTCAACTTCGTGGTTAATTGAAAAATCAACACCATTGATGGCAAATGTGCAAAGATTTTTGGCCACACCAAACCCACCGGGAAAAACAATAGCATCAAATACATGAACATCAAGTTCGGAAAGCGGACTGATATTGCCACGTGCTATTCGCGCTGCTTCAATTAAAACATTGCGTTTTTCAGGCATTTCTGCCCCTGTAATATGATTCACCACATGGTACTGGTCAATGTCGGGAGCAAAAATCTGATATTCGGCCCCTGCTTTAGATATTGCCAGCAATGTAAGCACCGCTTCATGAATCTCGGCTCCATCGTACACTCCACAACCGGCTAATACAACTGCGATTTCTTTTTTCTTTACCATAATACACTATTTATAGTTTACCATACTAATTTACCCATTTGGGCTGGTAGATGCAAATAAATTAAACAGCCGCAAAGTTTGTCTTTAACAACCTTAATCATAATGAAACCCATAATTGGTATATTCATTACAACCAAATATTAAAAGAAAAACGCTGCGGCTGTTTAAGCCTTATAATAGTAATTTATTTCTCTTCAAGTAGTCCTTCCAGAACTTCCATCAGTTCGTGGCCACGAAGTTGTTTTTGAATGATTTCTCCGTCAGGATTGAGCAACCACGTATTTGGAATAGACTCAACGCCATAAATCTGGGCAATTTCTCCCCTTGGGTCGTGTAAAAGTGTCCAGTAAAGGCCATCCTCTTGAACAGCTTTTTTCCAATCCTCTTCGGTACGATCGAGAGAAATACTTACGATTTCAAAATCTTTACCTCCAAACCTTTCATAAACTGTTTTTAATACCGGATTTTCTTCACGGCAAGGGCGACACCATCCGGCCCAGAAATCAACAAACACATACTTTCCTCTGAAACTTTCGAGTTCAATGGCTTTACCATTAATATCATTTAAGCTGAACACAGGTGCTACTTTACCCAATTCGAGTCTGGCTTCCATCTCCTTATGGAGCTTAACAAATTCCATCCGCTGGTTGAACTGGGTAACATATGGATGGTCTTTGAGATGCTTATTCAGGTTTGCAGAAATTTCATCAAGCTCTTCTGATGAAAAGGCTTCCATCATATCTAAAACAAGAAATGCACCAACCACATTGTTGGAATTGGCTTTAGCAAAGTTCTTAACATAGTCCTGCTGGTCTTTGTTAATTTTCTCCATATCAGCCATCAAACTTTCCATTGTTTCCTGGTCGCCACTCATTTGAGCACTATAAAAGTCCTGATTCATTTTTTCCGATTTGTCCTGATGAGGGATGCCTTCTTTAAACTTTGTAAAAATATCGTTTAATTTAGAACCCTTAATTACAGCATCTTGTAATTTTTCCGGATTAGCTGTTATCGATATTTTGCTGTTATCGAGGAACAAAACAATGGGATATTGCTGCTTCTCGTAATAAATCAGGTATAATTGAGCAGTGTCGGCCTTTCCTTTAAACGTAAAAGCTCCATTTACAATTTCTGCGGTATCAACAGTAACAATACCATTTGGCTCCAATTTTCTCAGAAAAACCTGACCGGAAGCCTCCCCTTCGAATTTACCGGTAATTTTATAGCTGTCTGATGTACAGGCGGTAAGCCACCCAATTAGCGCCAATCCAATAATTAACTTCTTCATTAGCATTCTTTTAGATTATTTATTATAATAGTAATCCAGCAAAATTCTTGCTGCTTCAAACGAACTGATTTCATTATTCAATAGCTTTTTTTCATAATCAGCAATTTTATGCTTTATTTCCGAATTATGATAAAAACTGTTTTTCAATTGCTCATTGATGGTTTCAAACATCCAGTAACGCGATTGTTCGTTACGGTGATTTATAAAAAAACCATTCTCACGTGTAAAATGAACATACTCATGAACCATATTCCAGATGGTGTCAATACCCTTCGAATACAATGATGAACATGTTTCAACCCGTGGTTCCCAACCTGATTGTGATGGAGGAAACAAATGCAGCGCATTTTTATATTGAGCCTGCGCCAACATTGCCTTATCTATATTTTGCCCATCGGCCTTATTAATGGCTATCCCATCGGCCATTTCCATAATGCCGCGCTTAATTCCCTGCAACTCGTCGCCTGCGCCAGCCAGCATAATGAGTAGAAAAAAATCGACCATGGAATGAACGGCCGTTTCACTTTGCCCAACTCCAACTGTTTCAATAAAAATGGTATTGTAACCTGCGGCTTCACACAGGATAATGGTTTCTCTTGTTTTTCGGGCAACGCCTCCTAACGAACCTGCTGATGGTGAAGGGCGAATGTACGCATTATTCATGGACGACAACTGTTCCATACGCGTTTTGTCGCCCAATATGCTACCTTTTGAGCGTTCACTGCTTGGATCGATAGCTAGAACAGCCAGTTTAGCACCTTGCGATAAAACATGTAAACCCAATGCTTCAATAAAGGTACTTTTACCAGCTCCCGGAACCCCGGTAATGCCAAGCCTTATGGACTTTCCTGAATATGGCAAACATCTCATGATGATTTCCTGTGCCAACTCGCGGTGCTGAGGTAATGAACTTTCAACCAAAGTAACGGCACGACTTAAAATGGTGATGTTCCCACTTAAAATCCCGTCGATATATTGATCGACGGTTAAAACAGGACGCTTCTTTCCAAGAAAACGTTTTGCGGCATCAGGATTGACCGATGGCAATTGCTCAACACCTTTATTAACAATTAATCCTTTGAATGCCGGATCATTTTCAATATGATCGTGGCCTTCCATTATACTCATGATATTACTTTACTGTACTTTTAACAAGACCGGTTATAAATTGTTCTGGGGCATGTTTACTTAATTAATTCAATACCAGCACAACTTACAAATAGTTTCTAACCTATTTGAACAAAAAAACATATCCAAATATTTACAAAGGTAAGTTTTAATTTAGCCTTTCCGAATTAAATCTAACAAAAAAAGAAGCCAGAGTCTCTTTTGCTTGGAGACTCTGACTTTTATATAATCTAAAAATATTCAGGCAAAAGACTGAAGACTTTAGAACAGATGACAAACAAATGGTAATAACAAAATATCAGATAAATATTTCAAAAATCTATTTTTCTATTATGTCGATTCCCGATAATCGGGACACGTCTTTCTGTCTTTAACCTATAATCCTAACCCTAATTCAAAATGTTGGCCGAAATTCGCAGCAACATGGTACTTTTACGGGGGTCGTTAGAGTAAACTGTAACGGACTGATTCTGGCGTCCGGTGCGCCCTCTTGAATCGAACGTTACTGATATATTGGCCGTTTCACCAGGCAGGATATTGGTTTTGTCGGGTTCAGAAGCCGTGCAACCACACGAAGCTTTAACTTTTCTAAGAACCAATGGCGTTTTACCGTTGTTGGTAACTTTAAAAGTATGCTGAACCTTATCGCCAGCTTTTATATCACCAAAATCGAATGACGTTTCACTAAACTGAATATCTGGTGCATTGGCCATTTGATCAGCGTTCCATTTCGAATAATCTTCTTCAATGGTAGCACTAACGCTAAGCCGATTATCGTTATTTTGAGCCCCATTAATTAAGAGAAATACCTGATCGACCACAAAACCCCAATCGTTATTTTTTGAAGCATCAAAGTCGGCTACAATTGTGCCTTTGGCTCCGGGTTGCAGTATAGCTGGCTCCATTTTCATATTTAAATGAGCCGGCAACCTCGAAAAAGTTACAGTAACCGGTTGGCGGGAGGTGTTGATGAGTTCAAGTTGTTCAGTTTTTTTGGTTCCCGGCTCAACGCGGGTAAACGACAGATGCGATGATTTTAAACGGATATCGCCCATCTGACGGGGATAAATATCTTCAATGGTTTGTGCTTTTGGAATTACATTACCAACAATCCTCAACGTTTCAACCGGTTGCTGGGCATTTGAGGTTACTGTAATGGATTTGTTGAAATTTCCCGGACGGTTACGAGGATCAAATGTAGCTTTTATAGTACCTTTTCCTCCGGGTTGAATTGGGGTACGTGTCCATTCGGGAGAAGTGCACCCACACGAAGCCTGCACCGTATGAACTACCAACGGCTGAGAACCATTGTTAGTAAATTCGAAAGTGTAACTTACTGTGCCGCCATCCTCTTTAACGTCGCCAAAATCGTGAATTTTTTTCTCAAAGCTGATAACAGGTTTTGCATTCTGAGCCGAAAGCCCAAGAAATAAGCCAAATCCTAAAATCAATAAAACAATTTTCTTCATATCTGTATATAATTAGAAGTACAATGAATCATCATAGTATAATTTAATTTTTATTGGTTAGATTGCCTTACGCGCTGCGGAACAGGTTACCCCTATTTATCGGGGGAACTCGCCACTTAATCATTTCCATGTGTTTCGAAATGTCCAGCATGGCTCGTTTCATGTTATTCTATGTAGCTGTGTATAGCAATATCTTAATTCTACTTTAAAACTTTTACATTTCCCTTACAGGACAACTATTTGGTTAGGTTTTCATCCATAAGGCGTTGCCCTTTGCTGTTGATATCGCCCCGTTGGGGCTGGCTATTTATATTTCACTTTTACGCCTGACATTTCCAAAAGCAAACTATAGAAAGCGAATGTGTTGATATAGAGTTAATTGCTTACACAACGCTATTTTTTTCAAAAAATTAATCATCAACAAAATTACAGAAATTATGCCATCACCAAATTTTTAAAGCTTTTTTATTATCCTGTTAACATTTTTCGGCATTTTACAATTTGGAGTTTCTACGATTAAGTATTCAAAAGGTTTAGTTAACTGCTAAAGATTGGCTTTATGCTTTGTTGATTCTCAAAAATAACCGAAAGACTTTTTATTAACCGCGCATCTGATTATTTTTGTCTGTTTATAGTTTTCTGCAATAATAATTTTGCTCAACCCAACTTACCATGGATGAAACCCTTAAGCATAAAATAAGCCAGTTGGCTGCAAAGTATTATAAAAACACCAGGGATTGGCGCCGATGGCTGCATCAAAACCCCGAATTATCGTTTAATGAGCAAAAAACCTCGCAATTTATAGCCAACAAATTGGATGAAATGAATATTCCTTACAAAAAGGGCTATGCAGGAACCGGCATTGTTGCAAAAATTACCGGCACAACCACCAATGGAAAAGTAGTGGCTTTGCGTGCCGATATGGATGCATTGCCTATTGA
>CAZFTD010000014.1:0-34704 GCA_964521525.1 uncultured Marinilabiliaceae bacterium
GTAGCGAATACGCTGAGGCCCGGTATCGCCCAGGCGTCGTTTTTTATTCTCTTCGTATTCGGAGTAGCTCCCTTCAAAATAGTAAACAGTTGAGTTACCCTCAAATGCAAGAATGTGTGTTGCAATGCGGTCGAGAAACCATCGGTCGTGCGATATCACTACGGCACACCCCGCAAAATCCTCAAGACCTTCTTCAAGGGCTCTTAATGTGTTTACATCAATATCGTTGGTAGGTTCATCCAGCAACAAAACATTTGCTTCCTCCTTAAGAGTCATGGCTAAATGTAAGCGGTTCTTTTCTCCACCCGATAACATTCCGCATTTCTTTTCCTGGTCGGCACCCGCAAAGTTAAACCGCGATAAAAATGCTCTGGCGTTAATATCCCTGCCACCTAACCGAATGGTATCCTGCCCGCCCGATAATACTTCGTAAACACTCTTGTTGGGATCAATGGCAGCATGGCTTTGGTCAACATAGCCAACTTTTACAGTTTCACCCACTTCAAAAGTTCCTTTTGTAACGGTTTCCTGTCCCATAATCATACGGAAAAGTGTAGTTTTACCAGCGCCGTTGGGTCCAATTACACCAACAATTCCGTTTCGGGGCAAGGTAAATTCGAGGCCTTCAAAAAGCAATCTGTCGCCATAGGCTTTGGCAACATCATGGGCTTCAATAACCTTCTCACCCAGGCGAGGGCCATTGGGTATAAAAATCTCAAGTTTTTCTTCTTTCTGCTTAACATCCTCCTTCAGCAGATTTTCGTAAGCAGCTAAACGGGCTTTGGATTTAGCATGGCGGGCCTTTGGTGCCATCCTTACCCACTCTAATTCCCGCTCAAGAGTTAAGCGACGTTTAGAAGCCTGTTTTTCTTCCTGCTCCAAACGTTTGGTTTTTTGCTCGAGCCATGAGGTGTAATTGCCTTTCCAGGGAATACCCTCCCCCCTGTCGAGTTCAAGTATCCATCCGGCCACGTTATCAAGAAAATAGCGGTCGTGTGTAATGGCAATAACGGTTCCTTTGTATTGCTGCAGGTGCATTTCAAGCCATTGAACCGATTCGGCATCTAAGTGGTTGGTTGGCTCGTCAAGCAACAATACATCAGGTTCCTGAAGCAATAATCGGCACAATGCCACCCGCCGTTTTTCTCCTCCCGAAAGACTTGATACCAGTTGATCCTCTGGAGGACAACGCAAGGCATCCATGGCCCGTTCCAACCTGCTATCGAGATTCCAGGCGTCATACTGGTCGATTTTTTCCTGAAGTTTTGCCTGCTCATTCATCAGAGCCTCCATCTTGTCAGGGTCTTCGAGTATGTCAGGGTCGGCAAATTTCTCGTTAACGGCTTCGTAAGCCTTCAAAACATCAACCACCTCCTGAACACCTTCCTCCACAATCTGCTTCACCGTTTTGGTGCCATCCAGAATGGGATCCTGTTCCAGATAACCCACCGAATATCCGGGCGAAAAAACAACTTGTCCCTGGAAATTTTTCTCAACACCGGCTATAATCTTTAAAAGCGTTGATTTTCCTGAACCGTTAAGACCAATAATTCCAATTTTAGCCCCGTAGAAAAACGATAGATAAATATTACTTAAAACTTTCTTTTGGGGCGGATACACTTTGCTCACCCCAACCATACTAAAAATAATCTTCTTGTCGTCCGACATACAAAATCTCTGTTACACTAAATTTAACCTGTTTATAATTTGGCAATTTTTTTCAAATCGGCAGCTTGCAAAGCATCGTCGCTGGCAACTTTTATCATCTGATAATCCCAATAATACAATTTTGAGTCGCCTGCGCCCACCAACAGTTTGTAAACCCTTGCACGTACCCTGGTTTTTTCAGGACCTACCTTATGCAGAAAAACCACATCGGGATCCTGGCGTGCAATGGCAGCTGCAATATCTTCGCGCGATACAATTTCAACACTGTGCGGATATATGGCTTTAATTTTTTTAATATCTCTGATATCGGAAGCCAAATCTTCTTTCACCAACAACAGTTTCTTGTTTGACAAGCCGCCAGTTGCCTTGTTGTACTGCTTAAATCCTTTCTCCCCGATTAGTGCAGGGTTATTCAGCACCGCTTTCACGTGCGATTGAATAAAGAGCACAAAAGCTTCAAGTTTGTAGCTGTAACTGGCATCTTCAACCTGTAAGTAAGCTAATGGCAAAGAGCATAAATCGGGCATGGTACGTACATTGGCTTTTGGCTGGCCCATTAAAAGACTCAAAAAATTGTACCGGGCTTTGGTTTTATCCTTCTCAAAAGTTACAATGGTAGTCATTAAAAATGAAAGCTCGGGATTGTCCTTAAGCTTTTCAAATTCTTTGGTGGAAATAAACTCTACAGGTGTAATGTTCCACGACCGTGTCATCACTTCTTTTATTTTCATATTAAAATCGCTCATCAAAGCGTCATCGTAAACCACCATGGTTTTGGTCTTTAAAAACCGGTTATAATCCTCCAATACAGGAATATGTAACTGACTAACTGCCAAATGCGAAATGGCCAGCATAACAAAAAGAAATAGTTTTGTTCTCATAATGTTGTTTTTAATATTATGTAATCGTTTTACCGGATTATTCTTCAACGTGTTTGAGTAATGGCTGCCATTCTCTTCTGGCTAAAGGTTATAAATACCTAAATAATTAGCTTTCAGAAACAAGGCTCTGGTTGAGCAATTGTGCAAAGTTATGTCAAAAAATAATCTCTTTCGAAAGAACGAATATGAATTAAATAAAGTTTCAAAAACATTGAATCTAATTGAATGCATTATAAAAAAAATGCGTAATTTAACTTCTCAATATCTTACAGTTGATCTATTCTGATTTTTTATTTATGATGACCGATATACTTAACAAAATAATCAGCCTTTTCATTTCCGAACAGGATGAAAAAGCCGACATGGATACAAAGGTTAAATCTCTGCTTCTAAACCTGGCAGGGTTAGTTTTCACGTTAATTGTTTTGGCTGAAGGTATCTGGTCGCTCATTGATGAGCATGTTGAACTGGCAATTCCTTTTTTGGCTTTGAGTTTTGTTTTAGCAATAAATTATCTGTATTTAAGAAAATTTACAGGAACATTTCATCAGAATTTTTTGATATTCATAATTTTTCTAACCTGCTCGTTATTTATCATTTTGGGAGGCAACACAAAAATGGGAATTGTCTGGTCAGTTTTCTTTCCATTTTTCACTACTGCTCTTAGCGGCCGTAAAACAGGAACTTACTGGTCGTTGGGGTTGTTTGGCCTGATGATTCTTCACTTCTTTGTAATTCAGAAACTGGCTTCATTAACACAAAGCTACACCTTACCTCAAATTCTTTATTATTCTGTTATTTACATAATTGGTTTAATTTTGGCTTATGCTTTTCAGTTTATCCGCTCTGAGGTGTTACTCGAAAAAGAACGAATTATTCTGGACTCACAGAATCAGAATAAAGCTCAGGAAGAATTGATTTCCCGTTTATCGCACCAAATACGTACTCCTTTGAGCAACATCACAGGTGTTTTAGATATGCTGGAAGCATCGCCCATGAATGATGAGCAAAGGGATTATATCAACACCATACATGCCTCGGCCAACAATCTGGTTAGCGTAGTTAATAACCTGGTGATGGCTTCAAAAGCCGGCATTCCTGAGCCTCAGGAAATTACCAATTTCAACCTTTACAATACAGTTAACAACGTACTACGGCTCTTTCCTTATGAACACAGTAAAACGAGGTTTAATTTATCGCTGGCTGCCGACATTCCCGGGCAATTAACCGGAAACAGCATTAAATTGAAACAGATTTTGCTGAACTTGATTAACAGTATTATCCGCCATAACAAAACCGATCATAAACAAATAACACTTGAAGTTTCGCGTATTGACAGTATGCCTGGAAAGGTTGAACTGGTTTTCAGAATTATCAGCAATTTCGTATATAACTCCTCAAAAGGAGACACCAGCAACATCGAGGATTTTTTTAATTATCAGGACTTTTTAAGATTGAATGCCGGTAAAATAATCAATTATCTCGACCTCGGCATTACCCAGAAAATCATCGAAATAGACGGGCATTCGCTCAATATTATACCACACCCCGACAAAACGGTCTTTGAGTTTGGTGCTGTTTTTACTACCGCATCCTCAAATTTCGCAAGTTTTACAGCACCTGAAAAAGTCAGGAAAGTTGAAACTGCCTTTAAGCCAAGAGTTGATATGAAAAGTGCCAGTATTTTACTTGTGGAAGATAATTTTAGCAATCAACAAATTATTTCGCTATATATAAGAAATGAGGTAAGCAAAATTGACATTGCTTTTAATGGTAAAGAAGCCCTTGAAAAATTTGGCCTTGCTAAATACGACCTGATACTGATGGACGTTCAGATGCCAATTATGGATGGTTTTAAAGCCACCCAAAAAATCAGAGAGATTGAAAAAAGCACCAATACACATATACCTATAATTGCAGTTACGGCTAATGCGTTTCCAGAGGATAAAGAAAGATGTCTGGTTGCCGGAATGGACGATTATATTAGTAAACCATTTCAACCTGAAGAGTTAATTTCAAAAATCAGGGAGCATTTGTCGAGTTAAGATTCTCTTGATGGGCGAAAGCCCAAGATTAAAATATCATCTACCTGTTCGTTATCTCCTTTCCACTCTTCAAGTTTCTGATGGAGAATGGCTTTCTGGTCGTCGGTTGACAACTGGTGAATGTTCAGCAACAAGTGACGAAAACGACGGTATTTAAACTTCTTCATATCAGGACCGCCAAACTGGTCCACATACCCATCTGAAAATAAATAAATCATATCGTTTTTCTCCACTAAAATCCTTACAGAATCAAAAGCTGCAGCACTTTGTTCGGTAAACCTTCCCAATGGATAACGATTCCCTTTGTAGGTTAAAATTTCATTATTTCTTATCAGGTAAAGTTCATTTACAGCACCTGCATAATCTAAAATGCCATTTTGGTGATCAATAATACAAAGGCCCATATCCATGCCATCTCTCAGTGTAACCATGCCTTCATCATAAACCGCAGGGTCGGAGTTTAATGTCCGCTCAAGTTCTATATTCATTATTTCCAGTATCAGGGCCGGATTCTCCTCCTTTCTCCCTTCAATAACACTTTTAAGCAAATCCATTCCAATAATCGACATAAATGCGCCGGGAACCCCATGTCCGGTGCAGTCGACTACGGCAATGTAAGTTTTTAGGCCATTATCAAAAACATAATAAAAATCGCCACTTACCATATCTCTTGGCCTAAAGTAAACAAACGATTTTGGAAGAGAATCTCTCAGCCGTTTTTCCGTTGGAATCATGGCTGATTGTATGCGTGTGGCATAAGATATACTATCAGTAAGGCTTTGGTTTATACGCGATAGGGTCTCTCTTTGAGCTTCAAGGCGTTTTTTATCCTGATTTTTTTCAGTAAGAGTTCTATTAGCTTTTCGATAATGCCTTATGCGATAGTTTACAAACATTTGAATAACAAAAACAATAACCAGCAAATAAAAAGCATAAGCATAACCAGTCATCCACAATGGAGGATCAATAATCAGCGGAAATTCGAGAGGTTCTGTATTCCAGGTTAAATCATTATTGGAAGCAATTATTTTTAACTTGTATTCGCCCGGCATAATATTGGAGAATGTAACCTGATTGTTTTTGGTTACCGGTCGCCAATCTTTATCGTAGCCTTCGAGCATAATGCGAAAGTGATTTTTGCCGGGGTGAGTATATTCCAAAGCTGCAAAATTCACCTCCATCATCATTCCCGGTCGGTATTTAATCTTCGCACTGCTCATCCCATCGTAAAAAACATTTTGGCAATCGTCTTTGATGCATATTGATATGCCGGTAATGGCAATTCGTGGGCGATGCAAATTGTAACTGATTGAATCGGGATTTATCCAACACAGACCACTGACACTTCCAAAAAACAGCTCTCCAGCAGGTGATTTATAAGCACTTCCCTGGTTAAACACATGTCCGGGAATACCATCACTAACATCAAAGTTTTGAATCGATTCATCGGGGGTTAAAAAAGAAATTCCTTTCCCTGAGCTTAACCAAACCCGGTAGGCTCTATCCACCAATATGCCGCTAACCATTTCATCTTTCAATCCTTCAATGATGCGTGCTTTAAAAACTGATGCAGAATCCTCTTCCAACATAAACAAACCTGATCTTGTTCCCACCCAAAGGCGCGAAGCCTGATCCATTTCAAGAGATAAAACCTGCTGATTTAATTCAGGTAAAGGCTTGCTCACCGTAACAGGGTTGAGCAAACCGGTACGCAAATCGTAATAACATAATCCCTCTCCCGTTCCTATCCACACTCTTTGTCCATTATCGGGCAATAAAACATTAATCTCGTCAGATGGTAAATTCCGATGATCTTCCTTAAAGAAGCTCAAAATGCGACCATTTAAATAGCGGTAAAGCCCAAAATGGGTTCCAAACCAAACAGCACCGGTTTTATCCTTAACGATGGACATTATTTGGTTATTTTTTAAAAGAGTAGAATATTTGGCATCATAGCCATAGCTAAATTCTTCAACCTCTTTTTGATTCTCACCTAATATATAAACACCAGAATTGGTTCCAAACCAAAACTGTCCGTTATCGTCTTTAAAAATGGAATAAACAGCATCATCTTCATTCTTATATTGCTCTTTATTCATAATAAAATTGCGGAACGTCCGGGTTTCTCTATCAAGAACGTAAACCCCACTGGTTAGGGTTCCCACCCAAACTTTGCCCTGCTTATCAAAATAAACCGATTGAATATTGTAGCAACGTAATGGCCAATCCTTCGAATCGCTTTCAGCAATGGATGAGAATTTTGGAGGAATAGTTGAAAGCTTAAACAAGCCATTAAACCGGGTGCCAATCCAAATTATTCCAGAGGCATCCTCAATGACCGAGGTCACTTCATAAGGGACAACAGAATATTCGTCTGATGGTTTGCTTTTCACCAATTCATGAACCATATTCTCGGGACGAAACTTTTCGAGCCCCTTTTTGGTCCCCACCCAAATTCGGCCTCGTTTGTCGGCATATACAGCATTAACAGCCAGTTCTGACCCCGGATAGTTTTTAGGTGCAACAGTAAGCAGGTTAACAGAGGGCTCGAATAAACGTAAGCCCGAATGGGTAGCAGCTAAAAACAATCCGTCACCTACTTTAATAATATCAGAAACTAAATCGCTGAATTTAAATTTGGAGTTGCCATTAACAAATAATCGTTCAAAAGTTCCCCTGTTAATTAAAAACCGGTTAATTCCATCTTTGGTACCAACTAAAAGCGATGAATCGCTTTCATAAACGATTGGATAGCCAAATGAAACCGTCCGCTTAAAAAGGTTGGAGTAATGGCCATAATTGGTAAAATCATCGGTATCGGGATAATACCGGCATAAGTAATTTTCTGTTTTAATCCAGATTTCTCCTTTTGGAGAGATATAAAAACCCAACACATCGTTTTCGGGTAGCGACCTTGAGTTGCCGGGTTCATTTATGTAAGCCTTAAAAACACCTGTTGCTCTGCAATAAACGCTTAAACCTCCTTTGCGTGTTCCAATCCAAATATTCCCTTCTTTATCCTCATCAATGGCTAAAATATAGTTCCCCGAAACTGAATTCAAATCTTTATTAAACCTGAATACTTCAAATTTTGATCCATCGTACCGGTTCAAACCATCCTGAGTCCCAATCCATAAAAAGCCTTTACTATCCTGAAATATAGCAATAACCGTATTGCTCGACAATCCATCAGATATGGTAAACTGCCGTGTTGAGTAAACCACATCCTGACTCATTGCCGGGAAAAACTGAATAAAAAGCAATAAAACCAATACTAATCGTAAAAAATATCTCACCTAAAATGCTTTTCTTGTTCAAACCGTAAATATGTTCAATTTAGTAAAAAGCTGCAACAAAAAATTAACAATTCGCCCTAATAGATTTTATCACAATTTTTAAATTGAACTATTTAACCATGATATATTTTTTTAAAAAAGATGTGTTCTGTAAATATCATCCTCTATATAGCATGATTTCGCTTGGGTATTTAGTAATGCTTACAACTGTTACAAACATTTTATTTAGCTTATAATTAGACTTTTCCCTTAATCAAAACGATACCGTATACGTAAAATCCTTTGATTTGGATATAAAAAAAGAAGGAAAATGCTAAATAATACACCTTCCTTCGAATAATAAATTCACTGCACTACGTAATCAATTACATCTTGAAAGATTTGTGATAAACTAATCACTTCAAATCTTCGGGTTTTATGCCTGCTTTATTGATAAACCACTCCAGTGTTTGCGAACTCGGTCTTTCAAGTGGCGAACCATACATCCTGTCCCATATTAATGACGAGAGAACGCCCAAAGCCCTGGATACACCAAATAAAACGGTATAAATTCCATGCTCGGTAATCCCATAACTCGATAAAAGACTTCCAGAAATAGCATCTACATTGGGGTAAGGATTTTTTACTTTACCAGTGGCCAACAACACATCGGGTACCACTTCGTATATTTTTCGCACCAATTTTATCAGCGGTGCATTTGGAATGTATTTATTGGCAAAATTTAATTGTTCCATAAATCTGGGGTCGGTTTTTCTTAACACTGCATGACCGTACCCAGGTATCACCCTCCCCTGCTCAATGGTATTGAGTGCGTAATCACGTATTTGTTCTTCAGATGGATCATTGGTTCCCAATTCTTTAATTAAGTCGTATAACCACCTCATAACATCCTGGTTGGCCATTCCATGCAACGGACCTGCCAAACCGTTCATACCGGCCGAGAAACTATAATAGGGGTTTGACAATGCTGAGCCAACAAGATGCGTGGCATGGGCTGAAACATTACCTCCTTCATGATCGGCATGTAAAACCATATATAGCCGCATTAACCGTTTTACTTCCTCGCTTTCGTAGCCCATCATATGGGCCAGATTTCCTGCCCAATCCAGCGATGGATCGGCGGGAATATATTGTTCGTTATGGTAAACTCTTCGGTAAATATAGGCTGCAATGACGGGTAACCGACTAATTAAATCCATAACGCCTTCGTACATAGGATCCCAATAGTCTTTTTTGTCCATTCCTTCGGTATAGGCTTTTCTAAAGTGCGATTCAGTACTCATGGCCAGAATAGCTGTATTAAACTGAATCATAGGGTGAGCAGTTTTGGGAAGAGCATTAATAACATCGAAAGCATGGTGCGGAATACCCTGAGCACGCCGCGACCATTCAGCAGAAATAAAATCAACCAGTTGCTTATTGGGGACTTCTCCTATAAGCATTAAATAAAACAATCCTTCGGGTAAAGGTTCTCCATCGGGACGTGTCTTAGGCAAATTAGCTCTAAGTTCAGGAATGGAATGCTCTCTGAATCGAATTCCCTCTTCGGCATCGAGTTTAGAAGTGTCGGTTAACAGGGCGTTAATTCCTTTCATTCCTGACAACACCTGATCTAAAGTAATTTGCTGTATAACTTTATCGCCATGTTCGCGAATAAGTTTTTTGAGCATCTCAGCCTTAGGACGGCCAACCTCTAATAATCTCTGCTTAACGGGATCCATAGTTAATTAGTTTGTTTTGTTATTTATAATTAGGTCACTTAAAGATTCTTTATGTAAACAACAGATATTAAACCATTTTGTTCTTTATTAATGCATGCTGTCAATTTACGAAACGTTTATAAGAAAAAAAAGCTGTTCTGCAAAGGCAGAACAGCTCTTAAATGAATACAGTAACTAAGATTATTTCTTAACTACCTTTTTATAGCCATAAATGGCACTTGCTCCCAATTCTTCTTCAATGCGAAGCAACTGGTTATATTTTGCCATCCTGTCGGAACGACTTAACGAGCCTGTTTTAATTTGACCGCTATTTGTAGCAACGGCAATATCGGCAATGGTTGAATCTTCAGTTTCACCTGAACGGTGTGAAGTAACTGAAGTATAACCAGCACGGTGGGCCATTTCAATAGCATCCAAAGTTTCGGTTAATGTACCAATCTGGTTTACTTTTATCAGAATTGAGTTGGCAGCGTTTAATTCTATACCTTTTTTCAGATACTCAACATTGGTAACAAAAAGGTCATCGCCTACCAATTGGCATTTACTTCCAAGAGTTTTGTTCAGCAACACCCAACCATCCCAGTCACCTTCGTGGCAACCGTCCTCGATACTATCGATAGGGAATTTGGCAACTAATTCGGCCAAATAAGCCACCTGCTCCTCGCGGGTTCTTTTAACTCCTTTAGGGCCTTCAAATTTTGAATAATCGTAAATACCATCTTTATAAAATTCAGAAGCGGCGCAGTCAAGAGCAATAGAAACCTGACCTCCATCTTCTAAACGTCCTGGTTTGTAACCGGCATTCTCAATAGCCTTAATAATGCTGTTTAAGGCATCTTCAGTACCATCAAGAACAGGCGCAAAACCGCCCTCGTCGCCTACAGCAGTGCTTAGGCCACGATCGTGAAAAATTTTCTTCAGGGCATGGAACACTTCAGCACCCATACGGAGGCCTTCACGGAAGCTATTGGCACCAACAGGACGAATCATAAATTCCTGGAAAGCAATAGGAGCGTCAGAATGTGAACCACCGTTGATGATGTTCATCATAGGAACAGGAAGTGTTTTAGCATTGGTTCCGCCAATGTAGCGATACAATGGCAAACCACTGTACTCTGCAGCTGCTCTTGCAGTAGCCAAAGAAACGCCAAGAATAGCGTTGGCACCTAATTTACTTTTGGTTTTTGTGCCATCCATCTCAAGCATTTTGTGGTCAATGGCCACCTGATCAGTAGCGCTCATTCCCACCAATGCAGGAGCAATTACTTTATTAACATTTTCAACAGCTTTTAAAACACCTTTACCAAGGTATCTTTTTTTGTCGCCGTCACGAAGCTCAAGCGCTTCGTTTTCGCCGGTAGAGGCGCCACTTGGCACAGCAGCTCTTCCTACAATGCCACTTTCAAGAGTTACCTCAACCTCGATGGTTGGGTTACCGCGCGAATCAAGAATTTCGCGTGCATGTACATTAGCAATTAATCCCATAATGCAAGGTTTATTATGTGTTAATAATTAATCAAATAAAAAAAGGATAAAGCAGAACTCTTTATCCCTTTAATAAGAACATAACCTATAAGATCGAACTTATGTAGATCTGAGGTAACATATTATTCTTCAGGAGCAACTTCAGGAGCAGCCTCTTCCTTAGCAGGAGCAGCTTTCTTTGCAGGAGCTTCAGTAACAGCAGCTGTGGCTTTTTTTCTTCCTCTACGGGTAGTAGATTTCTTTTTATCGCTACCGGTAGAAGCAGCCAGCATATTTTCGTTGTAATCAACCAGTTCAATATAACATACTTCAGCAGCATCGCCTAAACGGTTACCCAATTTAAGAATACGGGTGTAACCACCTGGACGGTTAGCTACTTTTTGGGATATTTCACGGAAGAGTTCAGAAACTGCCTCTTTGCTTTGTAAGTAACTAAAAACAACCCTTCTTGAATGAGTGGTGTCATCTTTTGATTTGTTAATCAACGGTTCCACATACATTCTCAAGGCTTTAGCTTTGGCCACCGTGGTTTTAATCCGCTTATGCAAAATAAGCGAACTCGCCATGTTAGCAAGCATAGCTTTTCTGTGCGAGCTGGTTCTACCCAGGTGATTAATCTTTTTTTGATGTCTCATCGCGGTTTATTCCTTGTCTAATTTATACTTCATAATATCCATACCAAAATTGAGTCCAAGATTTTGAAGTAAATCATCCAGCTCGGTGAGTGATTTTTTACCAAAATTCCGGAATTTCAATAAATCGTTACGGTTGTATTGAACCAATTCGCCTAATGTTTCTACATCTGCAGCTTTTAAGCAATTCAGTGCACGAACAGAAAGATCAAGATCAACCAGTTTTGTCTTCAGAAGCTGACGCATATGCAATACTTCTTCATCAAATTCTTCATTTCCAAACTTCTCGTCGGAGTCAAGCGTGATTTTCTCGTCGGAGAAAAGCATGAAGTGATAAATAAGAATTTTGGAAGCTTCTTTAAGAGCATCTTTGGGATGAATAGAACCATCGGTTGAAATGTCGATGAGCAACTTTTCGTAGTCGGTTTTTTGTTCTACACGGAAGTTCTCAACGGCATATTTTACATTACGAATAGGCGTATATATTGAGTCAATTGCAATGGTTCCAAACTCCAGCTCTGAATTACGATTTTCTTCGGCAGGAACATAACCTCTACCTTTTTGAATGGTAAGAGTCATTTGCAGATGGACTTCAGGATTCATCCTGACAATAACCAATTCGGGGTTTAAAATCCGGAAACTGGAAAGATACTGGTTCAAATCGCCGGCAGTTAATTGCTCTTTGCCCGATACAGAAACAGTAATTTTTTCGCCTTCGCTATCGTCGGTGGTTTTCTTAAACCGAACCTGCTTCAGATTCAGTATTATTTCCGTAACATCATCCACCACTCCGGGGATGCTCGAAAACTCGTGATCAACACCTTCAATTTTGACAGTTGTAATCGCATAGCCCTCCAAAGAAGAGAGCAAGATTCTTCTTAAGGCATTTCCAACAGTAATACCATATCCTGGCTCAAGAGGACGAAATTCGAAACGACCGAACTTGTCATCAGCATCAAGCATGATAACTTTATCAGGTTTTTGGAACGCTAATATTGCCATAAGAATTAATTATTTAGAGTACAATTCAACGATCAACTGTTCTTTAATATTTTCAGGTATTTCTGTTCTTTCGGGAACGTTCAGAAACTTACCAGTCATGGTATGCTGATCCCACTCCAGCCAGGAATACTTGTGAACACTTGAATTTGATAATGATGTATTAATCACTTCAAGCGATTTTGATTTTTCCCTTACGGCAACAATCTGACCAGCTTTTAGTGTGTAAGAAGGTATGTTAACAACAGAACCATCAACAGTGATGTGACGGTGGGATACCAACTGGCGGGCACCGGCACGTGTTGGTGCCAATCCCATACGATAAACTACGTTATCCAAACGCGATTCAAGCAATCCTAACAAAACCTCCCCGGTAATACCTTTACTGCGGGTAGCTCTGTCAAACAGGTTGCTAAATTGTCTTTCAAGAACACCATATGTGTACTTCGCTTTTTGTTTTTCACGAAGTTGCATTCCGTATTCACTGGTTTTTTTTCTACGGTTTACACCGTGTTGTCCCGGAGGATAATTCTTCTTTTCAAGATATTTATCGGCACCGTAAATTGCTTCTCCGAATTTACGTGCAATTTTTGATTTTGGACCTATGTATCTAGCCATTCTACTAAATTTTTGATTTTAAATTTTTGATTTTAAAAATTGAATTTGACAGCCGCAAGATTATAGAAGGAAGGTTTATGTATAACCAACCATAATTCAAAATTGTCAATCAAAAATTTATGGTTAACAACTAGTAATGTAATTATACCCTTCTGCGTTTTGGAGGGCGACAACCGTTATGAGGCATTGGAGTTACATCAACAATTTCGCTCACTTCAATTCCAGTTGAATGGATTGAACGAATTGCAGATTCACGACCGTTGCCCGGTCCTTTTACATACACTTTTACTTTTCTCAGGCCCAGGTCGTAAGCAACCTTAGCGCAATCGGCAGCTGCTACCTGAGCAGCATAAGGAGTATTCTTTTTAGAACCTCTGAAACCCATTTTGCCGGCACTTGACCAGGAGATAACCTGACCGTTAGCATTGGTCAGGCAAACGATGATGTTATTGAACGATGAGTGCACATGTGCTTGTCCAATAGCATCAACTTTTACTATTTTCTTTTTCTGTGTTCCTGCCTTTTTAGCCATGTTTCAACGATTATTTACTAGCTTTCTTTTTATTTGCAACGGTTTTCTTTCTCCCTTTACGGGTACGTGCATTGTTTTTGGTTGATTGTCCACGTAATGGTAAACCAAGGCGGTGACGTATACCTCTGTAGCAACCGATATCCATTAAGCGTTTAATGTTAAGTTGCACTTCTGAGCGTAATTCACCTTCAGTTTTAATGGTTGAACCAATAATTTCGCGTACAGCGGTTATCTGGTCATCGGTCCAATCTTTTACTTTAATGTTAACGTCCACGCCAGCCTGGTTAAGGATACTTGTTGCCATGCTTCTACCAATACCATAGATATAGGTAAGGGCAATTTCTCCTCGTTTCTGCGATGGGATGTCAACTCCTGCAATTCTTGCCATATTCTTAAAATTTATCCTTGACGTTGTTTAAACTTTGGATTCTTTTTGTTAATCACATACAAGCGACCTTTCCGTCTTACAATTTTGCAATCGGCACTGCGCTTTTTAATTGATGCTCTAACCTTCATTGTGTTAAGTATTATTTGTACCTGTAACTAATTCTACCTTTGGTCAAATCATATGGAGACATCTCCACTTTAACTCTGTCCCCGGGAAGAATTTTAATATAGTGCATTCGCATTTTTCCCGAGATATGAGCAGTGATCACGTGGCCATTCTCCAACTCCACACGAAACATGGCATTAGAGAGCGCTTCTATGATGGTACCGTCCTGTTCTATTGAGGCTTGTTTAGCCATATGTAAAACAATTTTATTTTTTTTTAAGACTGCAAAGTTAATACTTCTTCTACAAATTTGAAACTCGATAATATATCTGCTTCATTTTTCCTTATCGCAACAGTATGCTCAAAATGAGCTGAAACACTTCTGTCGGAGGTACGGATGGTCCATCCATCCTTTTCCTGAACAATTTGCCGTTTACCTAAATTTATCATTGGTTCAATGGCCAGCACCATTCCCTGGCGCAGTTTAATGCCATAGCCCCTTTTCCCATAATTAGGCACTTCGGGCGATTCATGAAGATGACGGCCTATACCGTGACCAACCATTTCACGCACAACTGAGTATCCTCGTTCTTCACAATAAGATTGAACTGCAAAACCAATATCTCCTAATCTTTGCCCCTCAACAGCCATTTTAATGCCTTCGTACAAAGAGGCTTTTGTTGCATCCAGTAGTGCTTTTATTTCTGGTTTAACGATGCCCACTTCAAAAGTATAAGCTGAATCGCCAAAAAAACCATTCAAAAGCACACCACAGTCAACCGATACAATATCACCTTCTTTTAAAGGAACATTATTAGGAATTCCGTGAACAACCTGTTCGTTAACAGATGTACAAAGTGTATTGGGATAGCCGTTGTAGTTCAGGAAACCGGGGATACCTTTGTGATCCCGGATAAAGGTTTCTGCTACTTTATCAAGCTCAAGGGTTGTGACTCCTGGTTTCACCAATTTGGCAATTTCGCCAAGTGTAAGTGCCACCAACAAATTACTTTCCCTTAGTAATTCTATCTCTTCGTCAGTCTTTAAATAAATCATATAGAAGAGTACACCGGTTTAATAGGCAGCAGCGCCACCTCCTGTACGTCCTTTAATTCTGCCAGACTTAAGCAACCCGTCGTAATGACGCATAAGCAGATGACTTTCAATTTGCTGTAATGTATCCAAAACAACACCAACTAAAATCAGTAGCGATGTTCCTCCGTAAAATTGAGCAAATGAATTGTCCACTCCGGCCAACATGGCAAACGCAGGCAAGATAGCTACCAATGCCAGGAAAACTGATCCCGGAAGCGTAATCTTCGACATAACAGAATCCAGAAACTCGGCGGTTTTCTTTCCTGGTTTGATACCGGGAATAAATCCACCATTACGTTTCATATCGTCTGCCATTTGGGTTGGATTAATTGTAATGGCGGTATAAAAATAGGTAAATAGTATGATGAGCAAGGCAAATGTAAGATTATACCAGAATCCGGTAAAATTTGCAAAAATAGCTGCAAATCCCGTTGCAGTTTCACTGTCAACAAATCCGGCAAAAGTTACAGGTATAAACATAATTGCTTGTGCAAAGATGATGGGCATTACACCAGCAGCATTCACTTTTAAAGGAATATACTGACGAACTCCGCCATATTGCTTATTACCCACAATTCGTTTTGCATATTGCACAGGTACGCGACGCGTTCCCTGAACCAGTAAAATGGTTCCTGCAAATACAAAGAACAGAATTACAAATTCAATAAGTAACATCACCAAGCCACCGCCTTCTTCCAATCGCGAAACTAGTTCAGCAAACAATGCAAATGGCAATCTGGCAATAATACCTATCATAATGATTAAGGAAATACCGTTTCCAATACCCTTATCGGTAATCCGCTCACCCAACCACATTACAAACATGGTACCGGCAGTAAGGATAATTGTAGAAGTGACAGTGAAACCTAAACCGGTTGCAACAAATGCAGATGCAGGTAACTGGGCGTAAAGGTTAGCAATATAACTAGGGGCCTGGAATAACAATATACCTACGGTTAAATACCTGGTAATCTGATTAATCTTACGACGGCCACTTTCTCCTTCACGCTGCAACCTCTGAAAATAGGGAATTGCAATACCTAACAGCTGCACTACAATGGAAGCCGAAATGTATGGCATTATGCCCAAAGCCAGGATGGATGCATTAGAAAAGGCTCCTCCTGAGAACATATCCAACAATCCCAAAACCCCTTGACGGGTTTGATTTTCCAAATTAGCTAACTGGTTAGGATCAATTCCTGGTAAAACCACAAACGAACCCAAACGATAGATTAATAATAATCCAAGGGTTGTAATGATTCTGGTTTTAAGTTCCTCGATCTTCCAGATGTTACGGATGGTTTCAAATAGTTTCATCTGTTATTAATTGTTTTATAGGTCAGATGTAACTTGTCCCGACAAAAAACGGGACTCGTTTCATCAAATTACAATTTTACTACGGTTCCTTGAGCTGCTTCAATGGCTGCTTCGGCAGATTTGGAAAAAGCATGAGCTTTTACTTCCAATTTAGCAGAAATAGCTCCTTTTCCTAAAATCTTAACCTGATCGTTTTTACTAATCAATCCGGCTTCATTCAGATTATCTGGAGTGATTACACTCCATCCGTTTTTCTCGGCTAAGCCTTGCAGAACCTCAATATTAATGGATTTGTATTCCTTTCGGTTAATATTCTTAAACCCGAATTTGGGAACCCTTCTCTGAAGTGGCATCTGACCACCTTCAAATCCGATCTTTTTTGAATAACCCGAACGTGATTTGGCTCCTTTATGACCACGTGTGGAGGTACCTCCATGGCCGGAACCGGTACCACGACCGATTCTTTTATCGTGGTGGTTCGATCCAGTTGCAGGTTTCAATTGATTTAATTCCATATCAAATTTCGATAACTTCGTTAAAACTTTTATTTCTCAACACTCACAAGGTGTCTTACTTTCTCTACCATACCCAGAATCACAGGAGAATCCTCGTGTTCAACGGTGGCATTAATCCGACGTAGTCCAAGAGCAGCCAAAGTTCTTTTCTGAGTTTCGGTGCACTTGATTTTACTGCGAACCTGTGTAACTTTTATCTTTGCCATAGTTCTTTGTCTTAACCGTTAAACACTGTTTCAATAGCTACTCCCCTGTTATTTGCTACGGTATTGGCATCGCGTAATTCGCAAAGTGCATTAATGGTAGCTTTAACCAGGTTATGAGGGTTCGATGAACCTTTAGATTTAGCAAGTACGTCATGAATACCAACGCTTTCGAGCACGGCGCGCATAGCACCTCCGGCCACAAGACCAGTACCGTGAGAAGCTGGTTTCATAAATACGCGGGCACCGCCAAATTTGGCAGTTTGCTCATGAGGAATGGTTCCTTTAATTACCGGAATTTTAACCAGATTCTTTTTAGCTGCTTCCACTCCTTTGGCAATGGCAGTGGTTACTTCATTGGCTTTACCAAGTCCCCAGCCTACAATGCCATTTTCATTTCCAACAACAACAATGGCTGAGAAGCTAAAAGTTCTACCACCTTTGGTAACTTTAGTAACCCTGTTGATAGCGACCAGTCTGTCTTTAAGTTCCAGATCGTTTGTTGTACGAACTCTTTTATTATTTCCTGCCATAATACATTAAAATTTAAGGCCTGCCTCGCGAGCAGCGTCCGCTAATTGTTTCACTCTACCATGATACAGATAACCGTTTCTGTCGAAGGTTACGGTTTGAATGCCGGCAGCAAGCGCTTTTTCGGCTATCAATTTGCCTACCATGGCAGCTTTTTCAGTTTTGGTTCCGCTTTGCGCCGCAATCTCCTTAACAATTGAAGAGGCGGCGGCTAGGGTTTTACCATTAATGTCATCTATCAGTTGTACAGAAATCTGTTTGTTACTACGATATACTGACATTCTTGGTCTCTCACTGCATCCTTCAATTTTATTGCGGATGCGTCTTTTTATTTTGAGTCTTCTTTCTGTTTTCGAAAAAGCCATAACACAATGAATTTAATCAGATTAAACTTTGGCACTCTTACCAGCCTTACGTCTGATAACCTCACCCACGAAACGAATACCTTTACCTTTATAAGGTTCGGGTTCTCTCAATGAACGAATTTTGGCACAAACCTGCCCTAAGAGTTGTTTGTCGATCGATTCCAGTGTTATGATCGGATTGCTTTTCCGGTCGGTCACAGCCTCAACTTTAATTTCCTGAGGTAATTGTATATGAATGGCATGTGAATAACCCAGTGATAATTCCAAAATCTGTCCGGTTGCATTGGCACGGTAACCTACACCTACTAGTTCCATTTTTTTCTGGTAACCTTGCGATACACCTACTACCATATTGTTAATAAGCGAGCGGTATAAACCATGCATTGAACGATGTTGTTTCTCATCTGTTGGACGAGCCACTGAGAGTTCACCGTCATTGATTTCAACACTGATATCGGGGTGAATATTTTGTTGCAGTTCACCTTTGGGACCTTTTACGGTCACCACATTGTCCTTAACCGTTACGTTAACGCCGGCAGGTATTCTGATGGGTAATTTTCCTATCCTTGACATGACTATACCTCCTTCTTAATAAACGTAACATAAAACTTCACCACCTACTTTTTCCATTCTGGCTTCTTTATCGGTCATTACACCTTTAGAAGTAGAAAGAATGGCTACTCCAAGCCCGTTTAATACCCTGGGAACCTCGCGGTAACCGGTGTACTGACGAAGACCAGGGCTTGACACCCTGCTTAACGATTTAATGGCGGGAGCTTTAGAAACCGGATCGTATTTCAGGGCTATTTTAATAATACCCTGTTTTCCATCCTCCATAAATTTGTAATTGAGGATGTAACCTTTTTGAAAAAGGATTTTGGTCATTTCCTTTTTCAGGTTGGAGGCCGGAACCTCAACAACCTTGTGCCTCGCCATAATGGCGTTCCTGATGCGGGTCAGGAAATCTGCAATTGGATCTGTCATTTTTACTTTAAGATTAAATTGATTCCGACGGATCGGAACAATATTTAAAACTTCTGCCCTTTGAATATCTTACCAACTGGCTTTTTTAACTCCAGGTATTAAACCTGCTGCTGCCATTTCACGGAAGCAAATACGGCTGATTCCAAACTGGCGCATGTATCCTTTAGGCCGTCCGGTAAGTTTGCAACGATTGTGCAAACGAATTGGAGACGCATTTTTAGGAAGTTTCTGCAACCCAACAAAATCGCCTTCAGCTTTCATTTTAGCACGCTTCTCGGCATATTTGGCAATAAGCTTTGCCCGCTTAACCTCACGGGCTTTCATTGATTCCTTTGCCATATAATTAGTTCTTTTTTAAGGTTTTAAACGGTAATCCGAACTCGCGAAGCAATGCAAAAGCCTCTTCATCGGTTTTTCCTGAGGTCACAAAGGTAATATTCATACCCATAATCTTGCTTACATTATCGATATTTATTTCAGGAAAAATGATTTGTTCGGTAATACCAAGGGTATAATTGCCTCTTCCGTCGAGTTTGCTGTTGATACCTTTGAAGTCGCGGATTCGTGGTAAAGCAACTTTTACCAAACGCTCCAGAAATTCATACATGGTATCGTGACGCAATGTAACGCGCGCTCCGATTGGCATTTTTTTCCTCAGCTTAAAGTTTGAGATATCTTTCTTTGAAAGACATGAAACAGCTTTTTGACCTGAAATAGCTGTAAGTTCTTTTAAAGACGTTTCAATCTGTTTTTTGTCAGCTACGGCTGAACCAACACCCTGATTGATTACAATTTTCTCCAACTTTGGAACCTGCATGACGCTGGTATATGCAAATTCTTTCATCAGGTTGGGTACAATTTCGTCTTTGTATCTGGTTTTAAAATTAGGTATATAACTCATTACTTAATCTCCTCTCCTGACTTTTTAGAATAACGAACAAGTTTACCATTGTCTGCAACCTTACGACCGATGCGGGTAGCTTTACCGGTAGATGGGTCTTTCAGGTTCAGATTGGAAATATGAATAGAGGCTTCTTTTTTAATAATGCCCCCTTGTGGGTTCTCGGCGTTAGGTTTGGTATGTTTGCTAACCATGTTAACGCCTTCAACAATAGCACGTTGTTTTGCCGGAAAAACCTCAAGGACTTTACCTTCCATTCCTTTACTGGTTCCAGCGTTAACAATTACTATGTCGCCTTTTTTAATATGTAATTTTCCCATTGCTGATAAATCTTAAACGATTAAAGCACTTCAGGCGCTAAAGATACAATTTTCATGTATCCTTCACGTAATTCCCTGGCTACGGGCCCGAAAATACGGGTGCCGCGCATTTCTCCGGCGTTATTAATAAGCACACAAGCATTGTCGTCGAAGCGGATATATGAACCATCGGCTCTTCTGATTTCTTTTTTAGTGCGTACTACAACGGCTTTACTTACAGTCCCTTTTTTCATATCTGAAGCGGGTACTGCACTTTTAATTGATACCACAATACGGTCGCCAATTGAAGCATATCTGCGTCCGGTTCCACCTAGAACACGGATACATAAAACTTCTTTAGCACCGCTATTGTCGGCAACATTGAGTCTGGATTCCTGCTGTATCATGATTACTTAGCTCTTTCAATGATTTCAACTAATCTCCAACGTTTGGTTTTGCTCAGAGGGCGTGTTTCCATAATCCGCACGGTATCTCCTGCATGACCGTTGTTGTTTTCATCGTGCGCGTAGAATTTCTTGGTTTTTTTCATGAATTTACCGTAAATCGGGTGTTTTTCACGAATAACAACGCTAACAACAATGGTTTTATCCATTTTCTCGCTCACCACAACCCCAACACGTTCTTTTCTAAGGTTTCTTGTTTCCATGATGAAAATTATTTTTCATTTAACTGTTTCTGACGCAAGATGGTCAGCATACGCGCAATATTCCTACGAGTTTGTCTAATCTTCATTGGATTTTCCAATGGAGAAATGTGGTGGTTGAGGACCATACGGTTTAATTCCTGCTGTTGGGCATCGATTCTTTCCTCAATCTCGCTGATGGTCATTTCTTTTATTTCGGAAGTTTTCATCCTTACGCATTTGAAGATTCAACAAAATCCCTACGTACAACAAACTTGGTAGTAACAGGTAACTTTTGAGCGGCAAGGCGTAATGCTTCTTTGGCTACTTCAAAAGGTACTCCGTCGCACTCAATAATGATACGTCCGGGTGTAACTGGTGCAACAAAGCCTTCGGGGCTACCTTTACCTTTACCCATCCGAACCTCTGCAGGTTTTTTGGTTATGGGTTTATCGGGGAAGATACGAATCCATATCTGACCTTGACGTTGCATGTAACGGGTAACGGCAATCCTTGCCGCTTCTATTTGACGGCCGGTAATCCACTTACTTTGAAGTGACTTAATACCGAAAGAACCAAAGGCAAGTTCATGCCCCCTCTGGGCATTCCCTTTCATTTTTCCTTTCTGCTGCCGTCTGAATTTTACTTTTTTTGGCTGTAACATCGTTTTGCTTTCGATTATCGGTTAAAAAACGATTACTTCTTTTTTTTCTTAAAACCTCCGCCTTGTTGCTGAGTTCCGCTCTTACGTGGTTGATTACTACCGGTAACTTCTTTCGCACCGAAATTGGGAGAAAGATCTGGTTTCCCGTAAATCTCACCTTTGCAAATCCAGACTTTGATTCCAATCAAACCTGTTTTGGTAAGGGCCTCACCTCTGGCATAGTCAATGTCGGCACGGAAGGTATGAAGCGGGGTACGCCCCTCTTTATACATCTCGGAACGAGCCATTTCAGCGCCATTCAAACGACCTGAGATTTGAACTTTGATGCCTTCTGCACCCATACGCATGGTAGATGCAATTGCCATTTTTATGGCCCTGCGGTAGGCGATACGTCCTTCCAACTGACGGGCAATATTGTTGGCCACAATCAAGGCGTCCAATTCGGGTCTTTTTACTTCAAAGATGTTGATTTGAACTTCTTTATCGGTAATCTTCTTAAGCTCTTCTTTCAGTTTATCAACCTCCTGACCGCCTTTCCCGATGATGATACCAGGACGTGCAGTATAAACTGTGATGGTGATTAGCTTAAGTGTACGTTCGATGATAATGCGCGAAATACTGGCTTTTGCCAGACGAGCATTGAGGTATTTGCGGATTTTTGAATCTTCCAGCAACTTGTCGCCGTAGTTCTTTCCGCCAAACCAGTTAGAGTCCCATCCTCTGATGATTCCTAACCTATTGCTTATAGGATTAACTTTTTGTCCCATCTGGCTCGTATTAATTTTCCTTATTAACGTTTGAAACTTTACTATCCACAAGTATTGTTACGTGATTGGATCTTTTCAGAATTCGGTGCGCTCTTCCCTGTGGAGCAGGTCTTAAGCGTTTTAAAACTCTACCTGAATCAACGTAAGCCTCTTTAACAAAAAGACCGGCATCTTCGAGCCTTTGTCCTTCATTTTTTTCCTTCCAGTTGGCAACTGCGGATAACAACAGCTTTTCTACGCTACGAGAAGCCTCTTTGGTAGAAAACTTGAGGATATCAAGCGCCAGATTAACCTCTTTGCCACGAATCAAATCCACCACCAACCGCATTTTGCGGGGAGATGTGGGAACATTGCGCAGCCTGGCATAAGCCTTGGTTTTTTTGGCTTCTTTAAATTGTTCTGCTTTTATTTTTTTTCTTGCACCCATTTTTTTGGCATTAAAAAATTAACACTTCAGGCAATTAACGTTTTTTGTTGCCTGCATGACCGCGGAATGTACGCGTGGGGGCAAATTCACCCAATTTATGGCCTACCATATTTTCGGTAACATACACAGGAATAAATTTATTGCCATTGTGTACAGCAATGGTGTGGCCAACGAATTCAGGGGAAATCATTGATGCCCTGGCCCAGGTTTTAATAACTGATTTCTTACCGGATTCATTCATGGCTAACACCTTGTTCTCCAGTTTAAAGTTAATATATGGGCCTTTTTTTAACGATCTGCTCATAACTCAATAATAATTAACCGGTTACTTTTTTCTCCTTTCAAGAATGTACTTACTGGAACCTTTCTTCGGGGCACGTGTTTTGTAGCCCTTGGCAAGTAATCCTTTTCTCGAGCGTGGATGACCTCCTGAAGCTCTACCTTCACCACCACCCATTGGGTGATCAACGGGGTTCATGGCTACACCACGAGTACGAGGGCGGCGTCCTAACCAGCGGCTGCGACCAGCCTTACCTGATTTTTCCAGCCCGTGGTCAGAATTACCTACGGCTCCAACTGTAGCACGACAGGTTGTAAGAACCATTCTGGTTTCACCGGAAGGAAGACGTAATACTACGTAATTACCTTCACGAGCAGCCAATTGCGCAAATGTTCCAGCACTACGGGCCATGCTTCCCCCTTGTCCGGGACGAAGTTCAATGTTATGGATGATGGTTCCCAACGGAATCTCACCCAGAGGCAATGCGTTTCCTACTTCAGGAGCGATGCCGCTTCCCGAGAGTACTTCTTGTCCTGCCTTCAAGCCATTTGGTGCAAGGATGTAGCGTTTTTCGCCATCTGCATACACCAGCAAAGCAATTCGTGCACTCCTGTTTGGGTCGTACTGAATTGAATCTACCGTTGCTGGCACACCGTCTTTGTTCCGTTTGAAGTCGATTACCCGATACCTCCTTTTATGACCGCCACCGATGTAACGCATGGTCATCTTTCCAGATGCATTACGTCCTCCGGTTTTTTTTAGCGGGGTTAGTAAGGATTTTTCTGGTACACTTGAGGTAATCGCATCAAATGCACCAATAATTTTGTGTCTCTGCCCCGGTGTAGTGGGCTTTAGCTTTCTAACTGCCATTTCGATTAAATATTGCTATAAAAATCAATTTTGTTTCCTTCTGCAAGTGTTACAACTGCTTTTTTGTAAGCATTGGTGCGACCTGTTACAACACCACCTTTGGTATAGCGGGTTTTAACTTCTCCACCGTAACGCATTGTATTTACAGTTTCAACAGTAACATTGTACATCTCTTCAACGGCTTTTTTAATCTGGAGTTTATTAACTTCCTTATTAACAATAAAGCCATATTTGTTAAGGGTATCCCCTGCTTTGGTCATCTTTTCAGTGACGATGGGTTTAATGATAACTTCCATGACTTACCTCCTTATGCGTTAAAAAGTTTACCTAATTGTTCAACTGAACTTTCAGTAAGTACCAGCGACTGGGCTTTCATAATACTGTAAGTGTTCAGGTTGGAAGCAACAGCCACCTCTGTTCTCTGAATATTGCGTGAAGAAAGGTAAACGTTTCTGTTATCCTCGTTCAAAACCAACATTGATCTTTTTCCTTCTATCTGCAGATTTTTGCAAATTGCAACAAATTCTTTGGTTTTGGGAGCTTCGAACGTAAAATCTTCAACAACCAGAATGGCATTGTTTTTTGCTTTATAACTTAAAGCTGATAAACGGGCCAGTTCTTTTAGTTTTTTATTCAGTTTGAAGCTGTAGTTACGTGGTCTGGGGCCGAAAATACGACCTCCACCCCGGAATACAGGAGATTTAAGGCTACCTGCCCTTGCGGTACCGGTTCCTTTTTGTTTCTTGATTTTCCGTGTGCTGCCGGCTACTTCATTCCGCTCCTTGGCTTTATGAGTCCCTTGACGATTGTTGGCCAGATATTGCTTTACATCCAAATAAATGGCGTGATCGTTGGGTTCGATAGCGAAAACTGAATCGGGTAATTCAATTTTTCTGCCGGTTTCTTTTCCTTGTATGTTTAGTATGTTCAGTTCCATTACTTTTCAATAATTAGATATGAACCTTTTGCGCCCGGCACAGATCCTTTAATCAGTAACAGGTTGCTTTCGGGAATTACTTTTATCACTCTCAGGTTTTCCACTTTCACTTGGTCTCCTCCGGTGCGTCCGGCCATTCTCATGCCTTTAAAAACGCGCGAAGGGAACGATGATGCGCCAACAGAACCGGGAGCACGACCACGGTTGTGCTGACCATGTGTTTGGCCTCCAACACCACCGAATCCATGACGTGTAACTACGCCTTGAAAACCTTTCCCTTTAGAAATTCCGGTTATGTCTACAAAAGTGTTCTCTTCAATCAAATCAACGGTGACAACATCACCAAGTTTGAACTCGTTCTCAAATTCTTTGAATTCAACCAGCTTGGCCTTTGGAGAAATACCTGCTTTCTGAAAGTGACCTTTCAAAGGCTTGGTGGTACTTTTCTCTCTTTTTTCGTCGAACGCCAACTGAACAGCTTCATAGCCATCAGTTTCCATTTTTTTAACCTGGGTTACGACGCAAGGACCAGCTTCGATAACAGTGCATGGTATATTTTGACCCTCGGCACTGAAAACGGAAGTCATTCCGATTTTTTTTCCAATTAATCCTGGCATTGCTTTGTAATTTACGATTATAATCAAACTTTAATTTCTACTTCCACACCGCTGGGAAGTTCAAGTTTCATCAGAGCGTCAATGGTTTTCGCGGTTGAGCTGTAAATATCAATCAATCTTTTGTAAGATGACAATTGAAACTGCTCACGTGATTTTTTATTGACGAAGGTTGAACGCAATACAGTGAACACCCTTTTATGGGTAGGAAGCGGAATGGGACCACTTACGATGGCACCGGTGCTCTTCACTGTTTTTACAATCTTTTCGGCTGATTTATCAACCAAATTGTGATCGTATGATTTCAGTTTAATTCTTATTTTTTGATTCATAGTTGTTTATGCGAACGAGTTCTTACAATAATTCAACTTTACCTTTGGCTTCTTTAACCACTTCCATAGCAATGGATTTTGAAACCTCTTCGTAATGAGAGAATTCCATTGACGATGTGGCTCTACCTGATGATATGGTACGCAAAGCTGTAACATATCCAAACATCTCGGCCAGAGGTACACGAGCTTTTACCACACGGGCTCCGGCTTTTGATTCCATTCCTTCTACCTGACCACGACGCTTGTTGAAGTCACCAATAATGTCACCCATATATTCTTCAGGAGTTACCACTTCAACTTTCATAATAGGCTCAAGTAAGGTAGGTTTGGCCTTGGCACAGGCAGCCCGGAAGGCCTGACGGGCACAAATCTCGAACGAGAGTGAGTCAGAGTCAACAGGGTGGAAAGACCCGTCCAACAGTTCTACTTTGAGGTTCTCAACTGTAAAGCCTGCTAAAACACCATTCTGCATGGCATTTTCAAAACCTTTTTGTACCGAAGGGATATATTCTCGTGGAATGTTACCTCCTTTTACCAGATCAACAAACTGAAGCCCTGTTTTACCTTCGTCAATGGGTCCAACTTTAACAATAATATCGGCAAATTTACCACGACCACCAGTTTGCTTCTTGAATACTTCGCGATGCTCAACAGTTTGGGTAATAGCTTCTTTATAGTTAACCTGAGGACGACCCTGGTTACATTCAACTTTAAACTCGCGTCGTAAACGGTCGATGATAATCTCGAGGTGCAACTCCCCCATACCACTGATAACGGTTTGACCGCTTTCCTGATCGGTATGAACACGGAATGTTGGATCCTCTTCGGCCAATTTACTTAGACCATTTGAAAGTTTGTCGATATCTTTCTGGCTCTTTGGTTCAACAGAAATACCGATAACCGGATCGGGGAAATCCATTGATTCAAGAACAATGGGATGTTTCTCATCGCACAAAGTATCTCCTGTACGGATATCTTTGAAACCAACACCTGCACATATATCACCGGCAGAAATAACATCGCGGGGTAACTGCTTGTTTGATTTCATTTGGAACAGGCGAGAAATACGTTCCTTTTTCTCAGTACGGGAGTTCCAAACATAAGAACCAGCTTCAATTTTGCCTGAATAAACCCTCATAAAAGCCAAACGTCCAACAAATGGATCGGTTGCAATTTTAAAGGCCAAGGCTGTAAATGGGGCGCTATCGTCGTGGTCACGGCTTTCTTCTTTTCCGGTTTCAGGGTTGGTTCCTACAACAGCAGGAATATCAGCCGGTGAAGGCAAGAAACGAATAACACCATCCAACAGACGTTGAATTCCTTTGTTTTTGAAGGCAGAACCGCACATCATGGGAACTACTTTCATATCAATGGTAGCCTTACGAATAACATCGATAAGATGTTCAATGGTGATAGAATCCGGATCATCGAAAAACTTCTCCATCAACTCATCATCGTATTCGGCCACTGCTTCAATAAGTTTTCCTCTCCACTCGGTCACCTCTTCAACCATATCAGCAGGAACTTCTTCAAGTTCGTAGCGAACACCCATCACATCATCATCGTACCATATTACGGCTTTGTTCTCGATAAGATCAACTACACCTTTAAAGGTCTCTTCGGCTCCAATAGGTATAGTGATGGGTACCGGGTTGGCACCTAAAACTTCCCGAATCTGACGCAGCACTTCGTAATAGTTGGCGCCTGAACGGTCCATTTTATTAACGAAACCCAAACGAGGCACTCCGTATTTATTAGCTTGACGCCATACGGTTTCAGATTGGGGTTCAACACCACCGACAGCACAAAACAGCGCAACGGCACCGTCGAGAATTCGAAGCGAACGCTCCACCTCAACGGTAAAGTCAACGTGTCCGGGGGTGTCAATGAGGTTTATTTTATATTCTTCATTATTGTATTTCCACTGGGTTGAAACGGCTGCTGAGGTAATTGTAATACCTCTTTCCTGCTCCTGCTCCATCCAGTCCATAGTGGCCGCTCCATCGTGCACTTCACCTATTTTATGGGTGATACCGGTATAATACAAAATCCTTTCGGAAGTTGTTGTTTTTCCGGCATCAATGTGAGCCATAATACCTATGTTCCTTGTATATTTTAAATCTGCTTTTCCCATTCTAATCTATCAGTCAAAAGGATTTTATTAAAACCTGAAGTGAGCAAAGGCACGGTTGGCTTCAGCCATTTTGTGCATATCTTCTTTTTTCTTGTAGGCACCACCTTCTTGGTTGTATGCTGCGAGAATTTCGGCGGCCAGTTTGTCAGCCATAGATTTTCCGTTCCTTTTGCGTGCAAAAAGAATAAGGTTCTTCATACTGTAAGAAACTTTACGCTCGGAACGAATTTCGGTAGGAACCTGAAATGTAGCACCACCTACACGGCGGCTTTTTACTTCAACAGAGGGAGTTACATTTTCGAGTGCTTTTTTCCACACTTCCAATGGAGATTTTCCTTCTTTCTCGGCCTTGTCGTTTACGATGTCAAGGGCGTTGTAAAAAATGTTATAGGCGATGGATTTTTTTCCATCAAACATAAGATTGTTTACAAATTGTGTTACCAAAGTATCGTTAAACTTTGGGTCGGGTAGGATTACCCGCTTTTTTGGTTTACTCTTTCTCATTTCTTTTTTTGTTTATCAGTTTTCAACTTTACTGGCTGTATTTGACTCTTCAACGGAACTTTTTCCCATTTACTCAACCGAAACACAAACCAATAAACAAAAACTACGACCTAAAAAAAATTACTTCTTAGCTTTTGGACGTTTGGTTCCGTATTTGGAACGACGCTGGGTACGACCATCAACACCAGATGCATCAAGCGCACCACGTACCAGGTGGTAACGAACACCAGGAAGGTCTTTAACACGACCACCGCGCACCAATACGATTGAGTGCTCCTGCAAATTGTGACCTTCGCCCGGAATGTAGGCGTTTACCTCTTTCCCATTGGTAAGACGAACCCTTGCTACTTTACGCATAGCAGAGTTAGGCTTCTTTGGAGTAGTGGTATAAACCCTTACACAAACTCCTCGTCTTTGAGGACAAGAATCCAGCGCAGGTGATTTGCTTTTGTCTACCAGCTTGTTACGTCCTTTTCTAACTAATTGCTGAATTGTTGGCATATAAACTATTGTTTAAAACTTAAATTACTATCGGCAAACGGGTTGCAAAGGTATGCTTTTCAATTTAAAAATCATACTGATTTTCAAATATTTTCACACCTTTCTATAAAAAGCGGGGCAAAAGTACTAATTTTCAATATAAAAATGAAATAGTTGTAACTCTTTTTAATAGATATTTTTCACTTTCGGTTATTAATACCTATTTAAAATGGCATTAGTATTTGTTCTGATTTAATAATCTGTATCATTAAAACTATTGGAGATTGAGACAGTAGATGATCAAGGTAGATTTAAAAAGAGAAAAAAATTAAAGATTTTAAGATTGTTTCATTTCATCTAAACGTCTTGAGTATTGAGTCTAAAGATTCAAAACTATAATTTCAAAAAGTGCCTTTATTTTTAATGTAAATGATTTGTTTCAGTTAGGATTTGACCAATTTTTATTAAATCGCAATCGGTAATTTTAATAAACGGAACACGATTCATTAAACCTTAATCGGTTTGTATCTATCTAATTCACCAAACTAATTGTAGAACATTAAACAATAATTCAAATGTCTTATCAATCCTACAAATTTAAATTTCAGAGCACTGTTTTTATCCTTTTTGCAATTCTTGGTGCCTTAGGTGCACAAACCCGGAACGAAGCATTTGAAAAGGGATTACAAACCATTTCGGAACAATCGCTTAAGGCACAAACTGAGTTTCTTTCGTCGGACTGGTTTGCAGGAAGAGAAACCGCTACAGCAGGTGCCTATATGGCCGCTGATTATATAGCCAGCCAATTTAAGCAGTTTGGATTGAGCAGTTATCAACCATTAAGTTCTGCCGCATTTTCGGGTTATTTGCAACCGGTAAAGCTGATTGCTTCAGAGGTTGTATCTTCTAATATAACCATCATCAAAGCTGAAAATAACAATGTTGCCAAAGAAACCTTTAATCATTTGGCCGATTTTTATCTTTCAGCCTATTCGAAAGATATTGAATTGGAAGCAGAGGTGTTTTTTGGGAGTTATGGATTTAATCAGCCGTCATTTGAATATTTGAAAGGCGCAACAAAAGGCCAGATTCTGCTGAGAATAGAAGGTTTTCCGGGAATGGCCGATACCGCTTCAGTTGGCTTCAGAGAATTTGGAAAAATGAGTGAGATGCAACGACAGGCAGCCAAAAACCGCCAGGCACGCGAAGCCGGATTTATTGCCATTCTTGAATACAACCCGTTAAACCCATCGCCGGTTAACATGAGCCACCCAAATGCTTATCGTACACCTGCTGAAAAACCATTGCATAAAAGATCGTCGGGGATTTACAAAAAACAGGTAAGACTCATTAGTGAAAGCAATGATCAAATTCCAGTAATTGCTATTTCGGAAGATATTATTAATGCGCTGTATCCTAACTGGAAAGACCTTTTAAATGCTCCGAAACCAATAAAAGCCCAAATTAACAAAAACACAAGGGTGAACATTAGGGTTAATACCGAGCGTAAATTAATTGAATGTCAGAATGTATTGGCAGTTATTGAAGGTGAAATCAAAGATGAGATAATTGTTGCAGGTGCTCATTACGACCATTTGGGAGAATACGATGGATATATATGGAATGGCGCTGATGACAATGCTTCCGGTACAGTTGGTATTATTGCATTGGCCAGGGCTTTTGCCGAAAGTGGTATAAAACCTAAAAAAACAATTGTATTTGCCGCCTGGACAGCCGAAGAAAGAGGCCTGCACGGTTCAACACACTTTGTAAAAACGCACCCCAATCCAGCCTTAATAAAGTATTATCTGAATTACGATATGATTGGCCGCGAAGCAGACCCTGAGAACCCCAATATGAATGTTTCGTTTATTTACACCAAATGGTGGCAGGCAGCTCCTGAACTCATCCAAACTGCCAATGAGCAGTTAAATCTGGGATTAAATGTTCGTTACTTTCCATCAGAAAACCCAACTGGAGGCAGCGACCAGGCCCCTTTTGCCCAGAAAAACATTCCAATTATGTGGTTTTACACCGGAAATCATAGCGACTATCATGGCCCATTTGACCACGCCGATAAAATCAACTATAAAAAAATGACTTCCATTGTAAGAGCGAGTTTTAGCGCTTTGTGGAAACTGGCAAACGAATAAGTTTGTTTAATGAATAATACCTATATTTGCCATCCAAAATCAAATCAATACGCAATACGATAATGCTTATAATAAGCAATTTATGTCGGTTTTAACTAAAACAACTATTACATGAGAGCTTATGTATTTCCGGGTCAGGGCGCCCAATATCCAGGGATGGGAAAAGATTTATACGAGAATTCCCCCATGGCAAAAGAACTGTTTGAAAAAGCCAATGAAATTCTTGGCTTTCGTATTACTGACCTTATGTTTGATGGGACAGAAGAAGATCTGCGCCAGACAAAAGTAACCCAGCCGGCTATTTTTCTACACTCGGTAATCTTAGCCAAAACATTGGGCGAAAAATTTAAGCCTGAAATGGTTGCCGGACACTCTTTAGGTGAGTTTTCTGCTTTAGTATCTGCCGGAGCCCTTTCGTTTGAAGATGGGTTAAAACTGGTTTCACAAAGGGCTATGGCTATGCAAAAGGCTTGTGAAGCTGAACCATCAACCATGGCAGCCATTGTTGGTTTGGATGATGAGATTGTAGAAGAAGTTTGCGCATCGATTGATGATGTTGTGGTTGCAGCCAATTATAATTGCCCGGGACAACTTGTTATATCAGGTTCGTTTGCCGGTATTGATAAAGCTTGTGAAAAACTTACCGAAAAAGGTGCCAAGCGTGCCTTAAAGCTATCGGTGGGTGGAGCTTTTCATTCACCATTAATGGAACCTGCACGTGCAGAATTAGCTGAAGCCATTAAAAACACTGCCATTGTTGAACCTGTTTGCGCCATTTATCAAAATGTGAATGCCAAACCATTTACCAATCCGGCAGAAATTAAGGAAAACCTGATTGCCCAGCTTACCGCTCCGGTAAGATGGACCCAAACCGTTCAGAATATGTTGGCCGATGGGGCTACTTCGTTTGTAGAAATTGGTCCGGGTAAAGTTTTGCAAGGATTAATTAAGAAGATTGACCGCCAGGTGGAAGCTGAAAGTATCGGTGCTTATCAGGGGTAATTGTATCTGGATTCTTTAAATAAAGAGGGCTTCGCTTTGAGTGAAGCCCTCTTTATTTGTGGCTGTTAGATTAAAAAATGAAACAAATCAGGAGAATCGTTTACTAATTTGTAACTGATATTTTTATCCTGCATTCGCTGAATCATCCCTTCAAAGTCGTGTCGTGATTTGGTTTCAATGCCCACTAATGCCGGACCGTTTTCACGATTGTTCTTTTTGGTATATTCAAAATAGGTAATGTCATCGTCAGGGCCCAGTATCTCGTTCACAAATTCGCGCAGAGCACCAGCTCTTTGCGGGAAACGAACCATAAAATAATGCTTTAACCCTTCATACAACAACGAGCGCTCTTTAATTTCTTCGGTTCGGGTTATATCGTTATTGCCGCCGCTAACAATGCAAACCACATTTTTACCTGTAATTTCGGGCGCTATAAAATCAAGTGCAGCAATGCTTAAAGCACCGGCAGGTTCTGCCACGATAGCTTCTTCGTTATAAAGTTGCAAAATAGTGGTGCAAACTTTTCCCTCAGGTACCAATACCATTTTGTCAATCACATGCTGACTCATTTCAAATGGCAACTTCCCAACTGTGGCAACAGCTGCCCCATCAACAAATTTTTCAAAGTCGGTTAATGTAACCCGTTCGCCCATTTCCAAAGAGCGTTTCATCGATGGTGCGCCTTCGGGCTCAACTCCAATAATTTTGGTAGATGCACTCCTCTCACGAAACAAAGTGCCAATACCAGAAATTAGCCCGCCACCTCCAACAGGAATCAGAATATAATCCAGGGCAACATTAATTTGCGATAAAATTTCCATCCCTACAGTTGCCTGTCCGGCAATTACGAGTGCATCATCAAACGGGTGAATAAATGTTGTTCCCCTCGATTGACAATCATCAAGAGCTGCCTTGTATGCTTCATCGTAAGTGTCGCCGATAAGTATAATCTCAATATAATCCTTCCCAAACATCCGTACCTGCTTAATTTTTTGTTTAGGCGTAGTGGTGGGCATAAAAATACGGCCTTTTATTCCCAATAAACTACACGAATAAGCAACACCCTGGGCGTGATTACCAGCACTGGCGCATACAATTCCGTTTCGTCGCTCAACATCGCTTAAACTCGATATTTTATTGTAGGCTCCCCTTATTTTATAAGACCTTACTACCTGAAGGTCTTCACGCTTCAGATAAATATTGGCATTGTATCGCTCTGACAGAATGGGATCGCGAAACAAGGGCGTTTGATTGACTATATCTTTAATCCTGATATAAGCTGATTCTATTTCTTTTACAATTTCCATTTTTTTGCATTTAATCTATAAAAACAGTCGCGTTTTAAAACCGTTCACTTTCGAACATTAATTATCCGGTATCGGGCAAGCATTAAAAGCCCTATGATTTCGTACATTAATGATTATATGACACTTAGGAATATCGGCACGTAAATTGGTTTAATCTGGAAACTCAAATCATTAAATTAAATATTATGGAAAAAATCGCACATTCCTTTTTCATTCTGGTTACATTGATAACCTTTACCGGAAGTCTGATGGCTTCCAATTACTTTCCCTCCATCGTTATTGAAGGTGAAACCAACACCCAACTGGGCACTTATTCTGTTTCTGAACTTGAGGCTGAAACCATTAAAGGTGAAACACTTCGCAAATTTGAACTAACCTACGAAAATGCTAAAGCACCGATATTAATTTACCTTTATGAAAAGCCCAAATGTAAAGAATATATTGTTCGCAGTAATACTATGGAGATAAAATACACTTGCCGTAAGTCTGGATTTGGGGCTGATTTTTTAACAGGTAAATTTATGATGTATTCGCCTGATGCCAATGCCCGGTTTATATCGTTAGAAGCATTGGAATACCAGCGGAAAATTACAACCCAGGAAGTAGATATTGATAAGGCACTTGGGCTGATTGCCAGCTATTATCCGGCGCTATTAAAGAACAGCAATCTCCTTTAAAAATCTTGTTAAATCACAAGCACATTATTATTCCTGATTAAAAAAAGTAAAAATAAATTCAATAAAACCCAAAGGACTTTTTATCTCTATATATTTCCTTAACCCAACCTTAAATACCTGCAATGGATTAATTTCATTTGCAGGTATTTTTTATTTATAAAGTTTAATTTCTGATTTTAATAAAGTTAATTTCATCAATACAATTAGATAAATGCTGATTATCTTTAAACTTTCAGCGGGTTCTGCATAATACTGCGCAGATCTGCTTAAAACATAACCTTCCAAACCTATTTTACCATATAAGGCCTAAAAGTTTATTTATTACGTTTGTGT